>CAYGAN010000103.1:6217-16289 GCA_964347585.1 uncultured Planctomycetales bacterium
CCCGCGACTGCTGTGCACGGCCAAGGATGTCCCGCGGATCCGCGAGAAGGCCCACACTCATCCGCTCTTTAAGCGCGTGCTTGAGAAGTATCCCACGGAGCCGGGCGACCCGGCCGGTCTCTACCTGGCTACTGGCGACGAGAAGTACGCCCGCCAGGCGATCGACGACCTCATCAAGAGACTCCGCGCCTGGATCGAAGACGCCCTGGACGGAGGCAACTACGGCGAAGCACTCAACGCGATCGGCTTCAGCCGGCCGCTGCGATCGTACGCATTGGTCTATGATCTGGTCGCTGGCAGCAAGAGCATCACCCACAAAGAACGTGACTACTGCCTTCGGGCGTTCGCGTTTCTGGCCTATTGTTTGTATGACGAAAGCCGCTGGCCTGCGCGGTATCAGGGCTTTGCCCGCGGCAACGTCAACTTCCACAGCGACGACTATACCTGCCGGGCCACCGTCGTCTGCCTGCTCAAAGGCCACCCCCGCCAACAGGAATGGATGGACTACGTCACGCGCGAGTTGGAGTTCGAGTTCGCCAGCAGCGTCTATCCCGGCGGGGCATGGTGCGAGGCCCCAAACTACCAGGGCTACACCATGCATTACCTGATGATCGGCATGCGGGCGATGCAGCTCAATGGCTTCGCCGACTTCGCCAAGGACCCTCGCTTCCGCGCGACGATGGATTACTTCTCCCGCATCCAGACGCCCTACGACGTGCGGGCCAAGATGCACATGCTCCCCACTGTCGGCGACACAAGCTCCTACTACCACAGCCAGAGCCTGCAAAACACGTTTGCCTGGGCAGCCATGCTGTTCCGGGACGATCCGAGGCTGGCGGGTCGCATGATGTACGCCTGGCACCGCGCAGGTTCGGTCCTTTTCGGCGCCCACGCCTTCGGCCCGGGCAACGGTTGGACTCAACCGTTGACTCTCGTCGATCCCGAGATCCCAGAGGTACCTCCGGCCCAGCCGCTTCAAAGCGAACGCTTGCCGGGCTACGGCGCCCTGCTGCGGAACAACTACGGCACTGACCGCGAGTCCTATTTCCTGTTCAAAATGGGCCAAGCCGACCAGCATTACGATTCCGACGAGGGTGCGTTCCACTGGTATGCACTGGGCAAGCCGCTATCGCTCGATTTCGGCTCGATGTACACGCCCAGCATCGAGCAGCCCTGGCTGCACAGCACGCTGGACTTCAACCGTCACCGCACCTGGACCCGTGGCGAGGTAACGCAGTTCGTTTCGCTGCCTGACGTCGATTTCTGTACGGGCGAGCTGGCCGTCAACGACATCCAGGTCGTCGCCGACCTTCCCCAACAATCGTTGCCGGAAGGTGTCTCGTCTGAAATTGAACGCGGCAAGCGCTTTATCGACTGGCGGCGGCAGGTGCTGTTCGTCAAAGGCGCCGACTACGTCGTGATGCGCGACGATCTCGACGATGTTGAGGATCTTTTTGCCACCGGCTGGACGATGCAGGTGTTGGCGTCGGATGCGCAAATCAATGGTCAACGCGCACGGTTAATCGGCCAGCACGGTGTGGATCTCGACGTGCTCGTGGCTCAGCCCGCCGGCGCTGTGTTAACCACGAGCCGGTGGGGTTACAAGCCGCACAAAACCCCGCAATGGGTCGCTGTGGACCCCATGCCGCCGGTTAGCGAGACCCAGATCGCTTTGCGTACGACCGCCCCGGTCGATGCCGACTATCTTGTCACGATGTTTCCCTACGACCACGGGACCGAGCCGCCGGTCATCGCTTCGCCCGGCAAGGGTGTGATCCAGATCGACCATCAGGAGGGATCCGATCTGGTCTTCTTCGGCGGATCGCGGGGATTGATGCGAGCGGACAACGTGACGTTCGCCGGTCGCGTCGGAATGGTACGCCGGACGAAAGACGCGACGACACTTCACATCCTCGAAGGTATTTCGATGCGCCTGCCTGAAATGATCGCTCAGTTCCCCGGTCCGGTGAGCATGGAGATCCGCAGAGAGGGTCTCCGCGGCGCGACGGACGGCCCCGCACGCACGTGTTTTCTGCATTGGGTCGATCCCCCACCGATACCCGCCCGGCTGACTATTGACGGCAAGGACGCGTATGTTTACTCGACCTTCGACGGCTACGTGAGCTTCACCGTCCCCGAGGGCCGACACACGTTCGAGGTGAAGTACGATCTATCCAGACCTTGAGGATACAGTTCTGGCGAGGCGCACCGAATACGCCCACGTGCCCTGTTCGGCGCTACATCGAAGGGTGTGCAAGCCCGGGTAGGCAAGCAGCTCTGCCCGGCGCTACTCCCTCTTTATCAGTAAGGCCTTGGTAAGATCGTCTGGGCACCCAGGGTACTCTTCATTGGCCATATCAAGAAGTGCAGCACCGTCGGGGCTGGACCTTTGTCACGCCGCTTATCGCTATGATATATTGGTCGCTGGTCGCCACCATCGCGGTTCATTGTCCGAGCGGGCGCTGCGGGCCGGTGGCGCAGATGTGACGCCAGCACCTGCGCAGCGGCCTGCTCTTAGGAGGAACTCGTCATGGCAACTGACGCGGAGCTTAATGCTAGGGTCGATTTGGATAGGATCGCTCAGGCCGTTCGAGACATCCTATCCGCCGTTGGCGAGGATCCAAACCGTGAAGGACTCCGAGATACGCCTATGCGCGTCGCGCGAGCCTACGCCGAACTGTTCAGAGGACTCCATGAATATCCCGCGGATCACCTTAGTGCAACGTTCACGCAGCAATACGACGAGATGGTGGTGCTTCGAGACATTCCGTTCAACTCGATGTGTGAGCATCATCTGATGCCTTTCGAGGGCCGAGCGCACGTCGCATATCTGCCGGATGGCAAGGTGGTAGGCGTCTCGAAGTTGGCGCGCGTTGTCGATGCCTTTGCGCGTCGTCCACAACTTCAGGAGCGCCTCACCACGCAGATTGCCGATCTGCTGACCAGCAAGCTTGAGGCTAAGGGTGTTGCCGTTGTGATCGAGGCGACACACACGTGCATGACGTGTCGGGGAGCCCTGAAAGCCGGCAGCATCATGGTCACCTCTGCTCAGCGCGGATGCTGCAAGAGCGACGCGAGGACCCGCGCGGAAGTGATGGCCCTGCTGCATCAGCGACATTGATCTGGCTCGCCGTCTCGCTTGTTGGTCTTGGGCACCCCTCGTACAATCTGAACCGATCGGAAGAGTTGGCGCGCTATGTTTGCGACCTTCTCACTGCAAAGGGCAGGCTTGCTCGCGCGTGAGTCCATCCTGCTGGCGGGATGCATCTGATGGCAGCGAAACCCGTCGAGGTCGGCCCGATCGGCGGCGGCAAGATCGTCACAAGGCGACACAGGCGCGGCTTGGCCAACATCAAGGGCGTCGCGGTCCTGGCGGTGTGCAACCGGCGTCCGGAATCGACCAAACAGCGCGCGACGAACTTTGGCGTGTCGCACCATTGCGGCGGAAATACTGTGTTCATTCTTTTGCTCTCTTTTCTCGTGTTTGGCTCGCAGTCGGTCCTCGCAGCGTTCCCTGATGGTGTCTGCAGTGGGGACGTGACCGAAGAGGCTGCGGTTCTTTGGACGCGAACGGCGCAGCCGATCCCGGTCCGTCTTGAGGTAGCCATGGATGATCTGTTCACCTCGATTGTTGCCTCAGCCGAGGGCGAAACCACCGAAGAGAACGGCCTGACGCTTCGCATTGACGTAGTCGGCCTCGCGCCGCTCACGACGTACCACTTCCGCTTCGTCAACCGCGCCGAAGAAAGCGACCGAAGTCCCCCCGGACGGTTCAGGACAGCGCCCGCCCCCGGTGAATCAGCAGCTTTTCGCTTCGTGTTCTCCGGCGACTCGGACTTCGCGTACACGCCGCTCTGGATCATGAAGTTCGCTGCTGACGAGAGTCCCGACTTCGGAATATGGTTTGGCGACACCATCTACGGCGACGTGCCAAGTGGCGGCTTGGGTCTAGCCCGCACGCTGGACGAATACCGTGCCAAATATCGTCAGATCCGTGCCGATGAGCACATGCGTGAGTTCCTACGGACCGTGCCCGTCTGGGTCGGGTGGGACGATCACGAGGTAGTCAACGACTATGCCGGGGGGGATCCGGAACCACCGTTGACCCGCGAGCAGATCATCAACGGCTACCAGGCGTTCTTTGAGAACATGCCGATCCGGCCACAGGGTGTCTCTGGCGACGAGTATCGGACGTATAGACGCCTGCGCTACGGTAGTCTGGCGGAGTTGTTCCTGCTCGACGTACGGCAGTACCGCGATCGTAGTGCAGCGGCCGAGTGCGACATGAAGCTCGATCCGCACAACATTGTCCTAGGCGGCCGCTGTCCCGCCGCCGACTGCCTCGAGCTTCTTCGTCAACCGCGAACAATGCTCGGAGAAGAACAGCTTTCCTGGCTGAAGAGCGGCCTGCTTGATTCACAAGCGGATATCAAAGTCGTGGTGGTGGGGGTGCCGATGACGTTCATGGCCCTGCTGCCCTATGATCGTTGGGACGGTTACGGTGCCGAGCGACGTGAAATCCTGGAATTCATCGATGCGAACATGATCGAAAGCGTCTGGTTCCTCGCAACTGACGCGCACCTGACCCTGTTCAATCCCGACCTGACCAGTTATTTCCGCCGGCACCGACCGGACTATCAGTTGCCGAACGCGGTCGTCATGCCCGAAATCGTCGCTGGGCCGATCGCCGCCGGAACACCTTTACGTGAGGCCACGCGCATGGGCGCCGAGATTCTGGGCCTCGAACCGGACTGTTGCCTGCTTTCAACGTTGCTGAACGGGCCTTACGAGTGGATGACGGAAAAGCTGCTGAGGCTCAATGAGTTGGCTTTTCTAGATGCAGATCGATTTGCGTACGTTTTGATCGAGGTTTCCGAGGCCGGCGATGTGGACCTCACGTTCCGCGGAATCGATCCTCAAGCACACCAACAGGACGAGCCGCGCCTGCGAACTACGTTCACAACGGTCCCTGCCGAACAAGCGGCGCCGCCCTGCTTCTTCGCACCGGTCGTGCCGTTGGCACTGTGCGGGGCTGTCTTGCTGGCGCGGCGCTTCGGCCGCCATGCTTGATACACATGATGTCTGATGCATACGCCGTCGGCGTCGATATCGGGGGCACCAAGATCAGAGCCGGTCTGGTCGATTCGGCCGGGACGGTTGTCTTCCGCCTTGAGCGGCCGACCGGGCCGACGCGTCTCGCTGAGCAGATCGACCATTCGGTTCGCGAGTTGATCCTGAGTTGTCTTGAAGCCGCGGCAGAGCGTGGCTTGGCGCCAGCCGGGATCGGGGTGGCTACGCCTGGATTCCTCGACGAAACGCAGGACAGAATTGAGTACGCCGTGAATCTGCCCACCTTGACCGGCTATCCGCTGGCCGAGCGGCTTCGCGACGCTTTCGACTTGCCTGTGCGGTTCGATGCCGACTGCCACGCAGCCGCTCTTGCCGAGCATCGCTTCGGGGCCGGTCGCAACGTCCGGCGGTTGATCGTGGCCATGATTGGCACGGGCATCGGGGCAAGTGTCGTGATCGACGGCCAGGTGCTTCGTATGACCCGACGGGGGGCTGGCATGCTCGGGCACGTCGTGGTCAGCCCTGACGGGCCCCGCTGCACGTGCGGCGCCCGCGGCTGCCTGGAAGCCCTCGCTTCAGCCCGGGCGCTGGAGGCGGCAGCTGACAGTCAGGCCGACGCTACGCCGCGCGGGCGGCTCGACGAGCTGCGCCGAGAGCACGGGGGCCTAACTGTACGCGAACTGGAACAGGCCGTACGCGAGAACGACTACGGGGCCTGCCAGACGCTACGTTCATATGCCGGCTGGTTGGCAACAGGGATCGCAATATGGGCAGTGATCTTTGCACCTGACTGTGTCGTGCTCGGAGGCAGCATAGCCCTGATAGGTCCTCCGCTCATTGCCAGCGTGCGCGAGGCTCTGGGCGACATCGTTCAGCCCCATATGCTTCGCAGTATGAGTTTGCGATTGGCGGAGCTCGGTGCTGACGCGGGCCTGATCGGAGCCGCGCTGATCGCCCGTTGTTCGTAGCTGTCCGCTTACGGCATCCGCTGCATTCCACCAAGTCGATTCTTTTCAGGACAGCGCCGAGGCGGGCCCTCCGCCAAAGCCGGACTCACCACCCGCATTGCAAAGAGGGCGGCATGCATCGACAATCCACGCACAATGTGCGGCATCGCGGGCATCATCGACTTTCGAGGCCGGCAGGTTGACCGGACGGTCCTCGAGCGATTCTGCGACTTGTTGGCTCACCGCGGGCCGGATGATCGCGGTGCCGCCGAGTTCCGCGCGGGACCCATCCGTGCCGGCCTTGCGCACACGCGGCTAGCGGTGATCGATCCGACGCCAGCCGGGCATCAGCCGATGCTGGGTGCGGATGGCCGCTTTGTGGTCGTCTTCAACGGCGAGATCTACAACTTCAAGGAACTTCGCGCTGAACTCGAATCGTCCGGCTACTCGTTCCGGACAGCGTGCGACACCGAGGTGATACCGGCTGCGTACGCTCAGTGGGGACTTGACGCCTTCAACAAGTTCAACGGCATGTGGGCACTGGCGGTGATTGATACGCACACCGGCGAAGGCGTCCTGGCGCGCGACCGCTTCGGTATCAAGCCGCTTTACTATCTTTGCCACGACGGTACGCTCATGTTCGCTAGCGAGCTGCAAGCCCTGACAGCAGCTCCGCATTGGCCGCGCCGGATCGACTCGATAGCCCTGAATCACTATCTGCGATTGGGCTACATCCCGCACCCGTACTCGATTTGGCAACGCGTACGAAAGCTGGCACCCGCCTCGGTACTCTTCTTTGACGCGGGTGGGCCGAAAGATTCGAAGCAGTTCTACCGACTACCCGTTCCGGTCGCCGCCTCGGTTCCTCCCGACCTCGAGCAAGCCGCCTCCGAGCTGCGCGTGCGACTTGCCCGCGCAGTAGCTGCCAGACGTATCGCAGACGTTCCCTTGGGCGCGCTCCTGTCCGGGGGAATCGATTCATCGATCGTCGTAGCGCACCTGGCTGCCGAGAGCAGCCGGCCCGTCAGAACGTTCTCCATCGGCTACGCTCGTCAGCCGAACTATGACGAGACCGCCTACGCACGCTCGGTCGCCGGGAGATTCGGCACCGATCACCATGAATTCAAGCTCACGTTCGACGACGTTATTGGCGTCATGCCGGCAATCCTGGACCGTCTGGGCGAGCCGTTCGCCGACAGCTCGCTGCTGCCGGCGGCCCTGGTGAGCCAGTACACTCGCCGACATGTGACGGTGGCTTTGAGTGGCGACGGCGGAGACGAACTATTCGGCGGCTACTGGCGTTACCTCGGTCATCATTACTGGTCTTGCTATCGCCGCTTGCCGTCCGCGTTGCGACAACTACTGCTCGATCCGGCACTGCGCGCGGTGCCAGTCGCGAAGACATCCCGCTGGGCGGACTACTTTCGACAAGCTCGAAAGCTCCTGGGCGCCCACAGCAATGACGCACTGCAACGGCACGTGGCCTGGTCGATGATCCTCGCGCCAGAAGCCACCAAGGTGCTGAGCGAGCAGGGACGACGTGAGTTGGCCGTTGACCCGATTCTCTCCTCGTTCCAGCGGGCCCTCAGCAAGCCCCTGCAAGACGCATGGGCTGGGGATGAGCTGAACCGCGTACTATTGACCGATCTCAGTCTCGGCTTGACTGCAGACATGCTGCACAAGATCGACCTAGCTAGCATGTCCGATGGCCTGGAAGTCCGCGTGCCCATGCTGGACCCGGCCGTGGTCGAGCTGGCTGCGATGCTGCCCAGCCGTTGCAAGATTCGGGCGCATGAGCGTAAACGCGTGCTGATCGCCGGTCACCGCGAGCTCTTGCCGCCCGAAGTCTTTCGCCACCGCAAGATGGGCTTCGAGGTGCCGATCGGGGAGTTCCTGCGGCGAGAGCTGCGCGACATGTTTCTCGACATAGTGACCAGGCCTGTCGTTGCCGAGCTGCCCTGGCTCGACTACGGTGGGATCATGCAGGTGTACAAAGACCACTGCGCCCGGCGTGGCGAATACGCTGACCTACTGTACGCCTTACTCGTACTGGGCTGGTGGCGAACACGCCAGGCGGGCGGGTAGAAACCCGCCGCGTGGTGCCAAGCCGCCAAGCAAATCGGTATCATTGATCGGGCAAGGAGGCAGGACTCATGCCGGAAGGAAAACCCCCCGGCGGCTTCACGCGTATGCTGGCATCGATCTGCGTGGGCTGTCCTCTCTGTATAGCCAAGCGCCGTTGGCCCAAGAGCTTGTATGCTAGGATCATGAACGCCTTGGAGCGAGCGTGCCCGTTCTGCCGGGCATACGAGCAGGCCAGGGGCTCCGAAAGGGCCGGTCGGACGTCAGGTCCCTGAGCAGCTTGCGGCGTCCGCAACGAGGTGCCGCCGCCCACGAAGGCCGGCCTCCTGTGTTTTCCCGGGAGCAAACCTGGGGCTTGTGCGTCTATCCTGAGAAGAGTGAGTGTTTCTGTCGAGCTGACGGACGCGGAGGCGGCCGCTGAGGCAGGCCGCGGCGATGCCGATGCCTTCATGGTGTTGGTGAACAGATACCGTACGCCCTTGATCGGGCACATCTATGGCCTGACAGGCAGCCGCGATGAGGCGGAGGAATTGGCTCAAGACGTGTTCTGCCGTGCCTGGCAGCGGATCCCAACGCTCCGGCAGCCGGGGCACGTGGGCGGTTGGCTGTATCGAATCGCTCACAACACAGCCGTGTCGGCCATGCGGCGGCGCCGTCCCGAAACCCTGGCCAACGATCCGCCCGCCCAACCCAGCACCGAGTATTGTGCAGATCACTTGCTCGCGGTGCATCGGGCGGTGGCAGCCCTGCCGGAGCATTACCGCATCGTCGTGTCGCTACGATACTTTGCAGGATTCTCGGACCAGGCGATTGCCGACCAGTTGGGCATCTCGCCGACAACGGTGCGGACGCGTCTGTGGCGGGCCTACGGGCATCTGCGCAAGTACCTCGTCGAGATGCTGGAGGAATAATCGGTGCAGCCGGCGGATCAGCGCCGAATTGAACAGCTTTTGGAGCGGGCCGGGCGCCACGTCCAACGACCGCGCCATCCTGGCTGGGCCAGCCTCCGCGACCGACTCGAGGCGATTCGACAAGACGCGAGGCCGGGCTGGCTGGGAGTACTGGCGGAACGGCGTTGGGCGATTCCGATGGGAGCGGCAGCGATGATCGCAGCGGCAGTGGGCATCTCGTTATGGCTGGCTTGGGGACCGACGGCCGTCGCACAGGATCAGCCGATCCAGGTGATCCGCGAGGACATCGAGCTGACAGTGTTCGGGGAGTTCGAGTCTCCCCGCCCGACGTTGTACATGCCCGTGGCCGCGCCGGTGAGGTACCGGGATCGAGGGGACTGGGGCAGCCAGGCAAGGGTTCAGCCGGCCGCACAAGTGATGCTGAATGTGCAGATGGAGGACTACGGCTATCGCGGCCCGACGGTTCGGATGGGTATGGCGCTTATCAAGGATCGCCGGTTGGTTCTGAATCTCAAGAAGGGCGACAACGAGGTGCGGTTCACCGACGTGGCCGCCACAATCGACCCGACGAGCGTGCGGCTGGTGAGCAACACCGACCCGCTGGGCACGAAGGTTGTCGAACAGAACTTCGAGTTCGACCTGGCCAGCGCCGACGCGCTGCTGAAGCGATACGTTGACCGCCGGATCACCTGCATCGACAAAGAGGGCGGCGAGACGCAAGGCTTCCTGGCAGCATATGATCCGGCTTCGATTGTGCTGACGGATAGGCCAACGACCTCGCCGAGCGGTAAGAAGGATCGCGGGAATCCGCCAGCGAGGACGCAGACCCTGGTTCGCGGCGATCTGAAGGCCATTCGGCTGGCCGGAGTGCCGAAGGACTTGCACACCCGCCCCACGCTGGTCTGGAAGCTGCGGACGGAGCGGGCCGGCCGACACGACACGACGCTGAGCTACCTGTGCGGACACGTCAAGTGGCGAGCGGACTACGTGATCGTCGTCGAGTCGGGTGGCGGCGGTAAAGAAGAGGACCTGCTCGATTGGAAGGGCTGGGTGACGATGGAG
>CAYGAN010000104.1:0-16270 GCA_964347585.1 uncultured Planctomycetales bacterium
GCGAACGGACCATAGAGTCTCTGCGGACCACGCCCGCGGCCGCACTGGGGTCCTGTCGATACAAGCTTAAGGACCTCGCAAAAGACCGCGCCGACTACGAGCGCATCCTGGAGGTCTTCCGAGCCCACAACATCCGCTATTTCTTCTACATCGGCGGCAATGACTCCATGGACACCACCGGCAAGGTCTGTCGCTTGGCCGCCGAAGAGAAGTTCGAGATGATCGCAATGGGCATCCCGAAAACGGTCGATAACGACCTGGTCGAGACGGACCACTGCCCCGGCTACGGCAGCGTGGCCAAGTACATGGCCACAGCAACCATGGAGGCCGGACGTGATACCGAAGCGCTCTACACGACCGACACCTGTACCATCTTGGAGGCAATGGGTCGCAACGCGGGATGGATCGCCGCCGCCGCGGGCGTAGCCCGACAGGCCGAGCAAGACGCACCTCACCTGGTCTATGTGCCGGAACTTGCTTTCTCGGCCGACAAGTTCGTGGCCGACGTGAAAGAGGTGGTGAATCGGCTCGGCCGATGCGTCATCGTGGCCGCCGAGGGGCTGACCGACGAGAAAGGCAACTACATCGCCGCCGATGCCGGAGCTTTCGGCAAGGACTTGTTCGGCCACAAGCAGCTTGGCGGGGTGGCGGACGGCCTGAAGGCCCTTGTCGAGAAAGAGGTCGGGGTGAAGTGCCGTTATAACAAGCTAGGCACCTGCCAACGCAGCGCGATGCACTTCGCCAGCAAGACCGACGCCGACGAGGCGTACATGGTGGGGGCTGCAGCGGTGCGTCACGGCGTCACGGGCACGAGTGGGAAGATGACCAGCCTAGTCCGTCAAGGCACCGGACCGGATGATTATGTGTGCACGACGGGGCTGGCGGATCTTCAGGCCGTCGCAAACGGGCAGAAAACGGTGCCTCGTGACTTCATAAACGCGGCGGGCAACCACATTACCGATGCCATGCGAGACTACGTCGTGCCGTTGATTCGAGGCGAGGTGCACATTACGATCGGCGGCAACGGGTTGCCCGTTTTCATGCGCTTCGAGCGGCACGCCCTGCCGGCGAAAACCGGGCAGGCCCGCTCGACAGTGTCAAAAGCGTGAGGCCATAATACGTGGCAGCAAGTGCAAACGCCCGGTAGCGCGTATGCGGCTTTGAGCGGGGGGCGTATTCTACCCGCCGAGGTCGCGTCGGCTTTATTGAGTTCATCCGTTTTCATCCGGAAGCCCAATGCTTCGCTTCAACGTCTATCGCGAGGGGCGCGCTGCGCAAAGCGTGGACCTCAACGGCTCGTATCTGGTCGGCACCGACGGTGTGCCCCTTCGTGCCGAGATCGAGTTCCGCGACGGGGAGATCCTGTGTAAGAAGCGTGCTCACGGCCCGGCCGGGCTGGCACTGCTCTGGCCCATCAAGGGCATGGGCCGCGTCCTTCTCGAAACGTCTCGCCTCCAAGAGCGCCACGAGCCTTACAACCTGCAAGTCGAGCTGGCCCGGGGCCGGCTGATGCGCATCAGCCAGAAGCGTGAGGATTGGGGACTCTTCGACTACGAAGGAATGAACGATCTCGGCGGGGAACTCGATCGCGCCAGGGACCTGTTCATCGAGGCACTGAAGACCGACGAGCCGGGTCAGGCCGCTCGCCTGGCCGACGAAGCCCTGGAGATCGCCGTTATTGGCGGAGAAGAGCTCAGTCTGTTCCACGCCGACGTGTTCTTGGATCGCCGGCGTCAGAGCGGCGCGTTCCCACGCCGGCTCTTCGGCTGCACCATTGACCCAACCTGCATCGACGAGTCCTATCGCCGTCGAATTCACGAGAGCTTCGACTTCGCAGCCCTTCCCATGCTATGGCGAGACATAGAACCCAAGGAACAGGAGTACAACTGGCGATTCGTCGAGTCCTGGGTGGAATGGTTGACTCGCAATCGCATGCCCATTAAGGCCTCGCCGCTCGTGGCCTTTAACGAACGTAACATCCCCGACTGGCTCTACATCTGGGAGCACGACTTCGACACGGTGCGCGACTTGGTCTACGAGCACATTCGCCGGGTCGTTGACCGTTACGGTTCCTACGTCCAGGCCTGGGACGTCATCAGCGGCATTCACGCCGACAACTCCTTCAACTTCACGTTCGAGCAGCTGATGGAGCTGACGCGCATGGCGGCCGCGCTGACCAAGCAGCTCGCGCCTCGCGCGACCACCATCGTTGACCTGGTCGCCCCATGGGGGGAGTACTATGCCCGGAATCAGCGTACGATCCCTCCCATGCTTTACGCCGACATGGCTGTTCAGAGCGGGATCAACTTCGATGCGTTCGGGCTCCAGTTCTACTTCGGCGTCGGCATCGATGGGATGTACGTCCGAGACATGTTCCAGGTGTCTTCGTTGATCGACCGCGTCGGCAGTCTCGGAAAGCCGATCCACATCACGGGCGTCCAGGTCCCGTCAAGTACCGCCGTTGATAAATGGGACGCCTGGGGTGGGGCGATGAGCCCTGCGGAGGGTGGCGTCTGGCACGAAGCTTGGAACGAAGACGGTCAGTCCCGGTGGCTCCGCAGCTTTTATGTTGTCGCCCTGAGCAAGCCCTTCGTGGAGACCATCTCCTGGCGAGATCTGAGCGATCAGCAAGGACACTACTTGCCCCACGGTGGGCTGCTCCACGCCGACCTGTCACCCAAACCGGCGTACCGGACCTTGCGCCTATTGCGCAACGAGATGCTCGGGCCATTGCGCACGTAGCGTCGCTCAGAACGGCTGCGGCCGTAGCCAGCACGGTTCAGCATCTTCGCCAGGGCCGCCCGTCACGTGGCAAGGATTGTCCGCGAAATGGTCGAACCTCTCGAACCGGCCACGCGCCCGCCCCCGAGGCCCGACCGAGGGCCCCGTCGAGTCCGCACGCCCTTCGCCGGCCACGTAAGCTGCTACATACTGTTGGGCGTCTTGCTTTGCTACGTGATGGTCGTTCGCTGGCTCCGGCCGGTACGGATCGGCGAGCCCGTCGACGTCGCGCCGGCGCTGCTCCGCCGGGCTGAGCAGCGAATCGATCCAAACACAGCTTCATGGGCGGAGCTGGCAAGACTGCCTGGAATCGGCGAAGTGATCGCCAAGCGCATCGTGTGCTTTCGAAATGCCAACGGGGCCACCGGCCGCCCGGCGTCGCCAACCACTCGGCCCGGTATCGTATTTCGGCGTCCCGAAGACCTCGCCCGGGTTCGCGGCATCGGCCCCAAAACCGTCCGCAAAGTTGCCCGATATCTGAAGTTCCCGCCGAGCGCGGACCGCTGGGATTGACCTCGGCACGTGCTTTGTCGGTCACGCTTGCCCACCGGGCCGGGGCCTTATTCTACTTGACGACGGCGGCAACCAAGGTGATATCGTCCCCCTGCTCCGCCAGCCCCACAAACCGCCGAATGTCCCACAGCAGGTTCCGCGCGATTAGCGGCCCATCCAAAGGCGCGTGGCGCACCAACGAGTCTCTCAGGCTCTGTCGTCCGAAGGGCGCATCGGCGAAGTTGACCGCATCAACAGCCCCGTCGGTGTACCACAGCAGCCGATCCCCCGCTTCCAGCGCGACCGTGCCCTGCTCGTACTTCTCGTCGGGGTCGATGCCGATCGCTAGCCCGCCGGCGGCCAACTCGTCAATTCGCCCCTCGCGCAACAGCATCGGGGGATCGTGTCCGGCGTTGCAGTACGTCATCGACTTACCGTCCGGCGCGATCACACCGTAGAACAGCGTTGCGAACGTGCCCATCTTTGCATCTCGCCAGATGTGCTTGTTCACGTGCGACATGATTTCGTCGATGTGGTAGACCGTGTAGGCATAAACGCGCAGGGCGGAGCGCAAGGAGGCCATCATGAGCGATGCCGGGACTCCCTTGCCCACGACGTCCGCGATCACGACTCCCAAGTGGACGCCGGGCAGCTCGATGATGTCGTAGAAATCGCCGCCCACCTCGAAACTTGGTTCATAGATGCATCCGAACTCCACGCTCTTGAGCCGCGACGGACAAGACGGAATCATCCGCCTTTGGACCTCCCCGGCGTATCGCATCTGACGCGCATACCGCTCGGCCTCCAACGCCTCGGAGTACAAACGCGCGTTGATGATCGCCGCCGCCGCCTGCGAAGCGATCGCCCGGAGCAGCGAAGCTTCGAAGGACGTGAACCGGTGCTTGAGACCCGTATAGACCCGTAAGACCCCCACGGGTTTGCCCCGATAGATCATCCCTGCCACCAGCCCGCTGACGATCCCTTCGCGCCGCGCCTGCTGCGGATAGCGCGTCCGCGGATCGGTGGGCGCGTCTTCTATATAGACTGTTTTCCCTTCGATCGCTTCGCGATCGATCGGATTCTCATCGACTGTGACCGGTCCTTTGCTGAGGTATTCGTCCGAAAGATTGTGCACCGCCCGGATCACCAGCTCACCGGTCTCTTCATTCAGAAGACGAATGCTGCAGGCCTTAACGGGCATGACCTCGCATACGCACTGAGCCGTCAAGTCCAGTATCTCCTCCAAATCCCTCGTTCCCGCCAGAAGGCCCGCCACGTTGTAAACGGCACTGAGTTCATCCACCCGTTGGCGAAGCTCATTCTCCTGGAAACACAAGCGTCCCAGCGCCCCGGCAAACAGTTCGAGGAATTCCGCCGCCGCTCTCATCCGCTCGTCGGACCAAGGCTCCAGCCGGTCGCTCGCGGCCCGCAACTCTGCAAGACTGACCCCGTGCTCTTCGGCCAGAACACGCAATTGCGGCTCGGTGAGCCTGTCGCCAGGCCTTTCGCCGACCACCATCACGCCAAGCCGCTGGTTGTCCACGATGATGGGCGCGGCATGTTGAATCAATCCGCCGACGCACATACGTTGCCGCACGGCGTCGAACTCCGCCGGCTGCCCAGCCACAGCCACCGTGTTCTCATCGCGCAGCTTTCGACCTTGTTCCGTACTGCGCAGCAGGCGCGACAGGGCGGTCGGAGACGAGGTGCGAGTGATCGGCTGGCCGCCACCGTCGCAGATCGTCACCGTCACCTGCGCCACCCCGGCAAAGCTGTCTTGAATCTGCTGGAGGGTGCCGACGTCCAGGAAATCAGTGAGTTTCGACGGGGATCGTGCGTACTGGTTCATTTGTTACTCTATACGCATCGCGGTGCCTACAGGTCGCAGTTTGGTGATTATAGCGCCGCTATCGCCTCCCGCCAAAGCGCAGCGCCGCTGCTGGCTGCCGCAGGCAGCGTCAGGAAGCCCGGAACGTGGGCGCGCGTGCCTGCGAAGCTTTGTCGTTGATCCTGTCTCGGCTTGGCCTGGCAGACAGAAGTGGTCTGGACGGCCACGCCGACCCGTGCGAAGATGCCGCCAACAGGCGATCAGCCGCTACGTTGGGCGCGAGCGCAGGCTCGTCGAGCGGCCGGAAATTGTGTCGCCATCGTGGATGCCATCAGTCGGAGCCGGTGGCCCCGGTCGTGCGGAGGAGCCACGAATGACCAAGAAGCACGTGACGAGGCGTCATTTCCTGAACCGCTCCGCCCGTGGTGCAGCGGGTTTGGCCGTCGGTGCGGCGGCGCAGCCGGCTGCCGGAGCTGAGGTAGCGAAGCTTACCTCAGCCAGGAGCGCCGAGCGCGCGCCGGGCGCGAACGATCGACTGAACGTCGGAATCATTGGCTGCGGCTCGCGGGGCGCCGGCAGCCACATGAAAGACCTGCACAGGCTGGCCGAGGCGCACAACCTGCAGATCGCCGCCGTATGCGACGTGTGGAAGCCCGCGCGCCAGCGCGCCGCCGCTGCCGTCAAGGAATGGTTCCGTATTACCCCGTTCGAGACCAGCGACTATGAGGAGCTTCTCGCGCGGCCCGAAATCGATGCGGTGACCATCGCTACCCCCGATTTCGCCCACACGCCGATCTTGATCGCCGCTGTCCGCGCGGGCAAGGACGCCTTCTGCGAAAAGCCGATGGCCAATCGGGTTCCCGACGCCGTCGAGGCCCTCAAGCTCGTCCGAGAGCGGCGACGCGTCGTACAAATCGGCACCCAACGCCGCAGCAGCGCCGGCTTCATGAGCCAGGCCGCCTTCGTTCAGTCGGGTGCGCTCGGCAGGATCACGAAAGTTGACCTTTGCTGGCATGATGCCAACCCGCGCTGGCAGCGATCCTACGCAGACGTCAAGGCAAGCGACGTCGATTGGAGACGCTTCCTGATGGATCTGCCCCACCGGCCGTTCGATCCGAGACGGTACCGTTGCTGGCACCTGTACAAAGACTACACCATCGGCATCTCTGGCCTGCTCGGCAGCCACAAGATCGATCTGGTATCGTGGTATCTTGGCGTCGGGTGTCCGAAGAGCGCGATGGCCCACGGCGGGATCTACTTCTGGAACGACGGGCGCGAGCACGAGGACACGCTCGACTGCTTGTTCGAATATCAAGGCAAGGACGGGGCATTCCTGGTCAACTACAGCACTCGCTTGGCCAACAGTTACCGCGCCAACCGTGACGTTTGGTACGGCACGCGTGGAACGATGGTAGATGGCAAGCCCACCGCCGAGGGGCGCACCGCATACGGTTGCCCGAAGTGCGGCCCAAAGCAGGCGCTCAAGGAGAAGGAAGGTAACTGGTCTTGCCGGTCCTGTGGTACGGAGATCGTTTACGACTATCGGTTGCCGTCCCGTACCGGCGTCGGGCACATGCAGAGCTTCGTCGAGTGCGTCCGCAGCCGCAAAGACCCGACCGCACCGATCGAGACGGGCTACTATCATTCCATTGCCTCGATCATGGCGTCCTACTCCATGTGGCAAGGCAAGCGGATGGTTTACGATCCGCAGAAAACGGAAATCCGCCCCGGCTGACGAGCGCTTCAAGGCGCCCTGTTGCCTTGTCGCCGCTTAGGCTCTCAGTGCAGCGGCGGCCAGGCGCGTTCGTCGCTCAGCAAAGACAGCTCAAGCACGGCGACGGCGAAAGCCACCTTCATCGGAGACTCCTGATGATCGAACGCCTACAGAACAGCATCGTTCTGACTGGCCGACGCTTCCGCGTCCGGCTATCGACGGCATCGCAGACCACACGCCTAGTGGAAGACTTCTCGATATCGACCAGCTGCGACGGTCGATTCGACGTAAACACCCATCTCAACGTCTGGACGGGCTTCGCCGGCGTAACAAGTCACACGCGCGAGTTCTTCATCACCACGGAGTCGCCCCAGTCGCCCTCCGCCCAGATCATTGAGGACGCCGACGACGAGTCCAGCGTCCGTTACGGGCCGCTTCGCGTCGCGTCCTGGACGGTGTACTGGACGCTGGCGCTGGCGGGCGAAGAGCTGCTCTGGGACGTTTGGGCACGCGTGGGGCGCCGGACGCTGCCTGACGACGAGATCAATCTGTTGGCCTTCGACGTCCCGCCGGACGACGAGTTTGAGGAGGCGTTTTTCGACACTGGGTACATCATGCCCCCCAAGCAGTGGTTCGCCGTACCCGAGCCCGAAGTGACCTACGCCGGCAACGTCGGCGCTAAGGGTATTCTCGACCGACGCGTGCGGCTCCGCTTCGCCGGGGATGGCCATGATACGCTGTCTCTCAATTTCGCCAGCGGCTACGGTCTGTCGCTTTCCTGCAGGCAGGAAAATTGCTTCCGACTCGTTCCACGCGTTATTTGTCAGCCGGCTGCGCCGCGCGACGCCAAACGGCTCCCGCTAGCTGCGTTCGAATTCAAATCGCATGAGCGCTTCGCCGTCGGAACCTCGTTGCGCCACGAAGGCCGCCCCATCCCCCCCGAGACACAGTTTCACTGCGCGGTGACCATCCGTGCCCATCGCCCGGAGCCCGTCGAAACAATGTGCTTGAGCACACCCGACTCTACGATCGCCGCACGCACGAAGCGATTCCACCGCACGCATGCCCACGGTTCGATCGCGCATAAGTGGGGCTTCGCGGGCGGGTGGCACAACACGGGGCTCCCCGGTGGACACAGCGTTTCGTTCGAGTATTACATGCACGGCAAGGCGCACTTCTACGGCCTGCATCCCGCCATCGACGACTTGATGGCGCGCACGCTCGACTCCGTCCACGAACGTGAAACGCACCCGGACGGACTTATCTGGCAGCACGGATTCGGCGAGCGAGGCGAGTTCTACGAGTCCAACGCCTCCATGCTCATTTTCCTGGCCGACTACGTCCGACGCACGGGTGACTTGAGTCGGCTTGCCTATGGCGACACGTGGGCGGACTACATCCTACGCCACACGACCGAAGAGCCGTTCCTGTTCCGCGCGCCCACCTCGACCGGCATCGGCGGCGAGAACAGCGGCGCGCGAGTCTGCAACTGGTGGGATGTTGTCTCATGCGGAGGGTACGATGCCTTCATCAACGTGCTGACCTACCCGAGTCTGCGTGATCTGGCGGCGATGCACCGCGTCGCCGGCAACAAGCGAGCTGCCGAAAAGTACCAGCGTGCCGCGGATCGATTGCGGGCTTCGTTTAACGAGCTTTTCTGGGACGCCGACGCCAGGCGGTACATCTCCTGGGTGGACGCCGCCGGCGGGCGTCACGATTACTTCTTTACCTCGGTCAACCTGATCGCCGCGTACGAGGGCATCGCGGACGAGCTTCGACGCAGACAGCTCCTCGAATCCATCGAAGCCCGGCTCCGCGACCTGGGCTTCCGGGGCTTTTCAATCCCGTGCAACCTAATCAGCATTCCGCCGGCCAGTTACAACGCCGGCGACTGGTGGCTCGAGACCTACGGGTATCCGCATTTCTACGACCCCTTCGGGACGTATGAGAACGGCGGGATCTTTCCGTGGATCAGCGCGTACTTCATCGCGGCCATGGCCGAGATCGACCCCGACGCGGCGTACAATCACTTCGCTGCGATCCTCGACCAGTACGATCGGGACAACCTGCAAGGCGCCGGCAACGGATACTTCTGGGACCCCGGCACCGGCCAAATGACCGAGGGCAGTAAGCAGGAGCCGTACCTGGCCAATACCGCGATGACAATCTGGGGGTTCTTGTCTTTGTTTGGCCTCAGCTTTGACATTGAGCGCGGTATATTCGTCCAGCCGAGGCTGCCGCAGCGCCTGGACGGTTCGCAACTGGACATTCGATATCACGGCAAGCGCGTCAGTTTCCGCTTTAGCGGCTTCGGCCGAAGGGTGCTCTCGCTACGAGTTGACGGCAAGGACCACCGGCCCGACGCACCGCTCGCGGCTGAAGGACTTCGGGACGGGGGCCTCGTCGAAGTGGCCGTCGGGCAATGACCGGCACGGCCGTCTGAGCCGCTCGGCAGCCCCGGCGGCCTATCGTGGCGCGATCGCGGGGTCGCCGTGCGCGAAAATCCGCGCTTGGCGCGGGTGGGATTCTGCGGTAAGGTGGTGTGTGTGGAATGGAGGTGGGGAGGAGGACTCAAGTCCAAGTGAGCGCCCCTTTTGTCTACATATCCCTCAGGGCCCGCACGTGTGCGCCAGCGGATAGGTTGCGCGCGCACGGCTAGCATAGGAGGAGGAGCTATGAGGATTACGACTGTTGCCAGCTTGCTCGCACTACTCGCCGTTGTGCATCCCAGTGCCTTGGGCGCGCCGCCGCCCGTCGCGTGGGATGGAAGTTACGAGGGCGACGTCTTGCCCGACAGCGCGTCGCCAGCGTGGACGCACGAGGTGGCGGGTGGCACGTCCCAGATCCTCAGCGGCACATACCTGCAGATGCTCGATCCGGAGGCGTGGTACTACGAGGAGCTAATGTACCCTAGCGGGCCCGTGACGTTCCTCTACAACGATCCCCTCGACCCCGGCGTCAGTTACCAGCAGTTGACCGAGCCGTGCTTTACGATCGAGTGGAGGATGAAGATCAACAGTGTCAACGCGGGCACGTCCCCGGGGGACGCGAAGGTCGGCATCAAGCTCAAATACAAGGGCTACCCGCCGGCCAACTTCGTGGCGCTCTCCGAGTGGTACTACGACGTGGACAACACCCGAGTGGTCAACAACAAGTACGCTCCGGACTACCAGCATGCCGGCAAGACCGGCCCGGAGGGAAGCGAGACCAATCTGAACATCGATGCATTCACCGGGATCGACCTCGGCGAGTGGCACACCTACAGGCTGACCAGCGCCAAGATCGGCAACGGATGGCACCGCGAGCTGTGGCTCGACGGAGAGTATGTGGGCAGATGGTGGGACGACACCCCTAGCTTCGACAATTGGTATCGAGTGACGATGGAGGCCAGGGAAGATCTCTCGCCGGACTCCGATGTCGAGTTTGATTATGTGCGTTGGGCCGATGAGCCAGGCGGCAAGTACATCCTCGTCGTCTCAGGCGACATCGACGGCGACAACGATGTTGACCTGGAGGATTACAATACCCTCCACAGTTGCTTCGGGGAGACGCCGCCCTGGGATCCGACTTACTGCGAGGATGCGGACCTTGACGGTGACGAAGTGGTGGACTGCGTGGACTTCGACATCATGGTCCAGAGCTGGACCGGCCCGCCGCCCCTTGAAGATATCGTTCCTTACGAGCCTTGCCCGTGCATCGGCGTGCCCGACGCGGATTTCGACTGCGATGGCGACGTCGATCAGACCGATTTCGACACGCTCGAGAGCTGCTTCGGGCTGGACCCGACCGGCACCTGTGAGCGGGCGGACATCGACGGTGACGACGATATCGATTGTGTGGACTATGGCGAGCTGATCATTGAATGGACCGGCCCGCCTCAGGACCCGCCTGCACTGGCTCAATGTCAACAGCTCAATTGCGAGCTGGTCAACGGCGGCTTCGAGGACGGCTGGACCAATTGGATCACCAGCGGCGAAGACATGGTGTGCGAGTCAACCTTCTGTAGCTGGCTACCCGTACTGGGGGATTGCTTTGCCCAGGCAGCCCGCAACAACGTCATGTTCGGGGAGTCGTATGAGCTGGGTCTGGCTTCTGAAGACCATCCCGGGTGGACGTTGGCGCGGATCGTGGACGTGACCAATCCGGGCGGCCTGTCCCTCAGTGTCGATTTCAGTTGCTACTACTTGCTCGCGGCCGCCTCCTTCATTTCGCCGAATTACACCGGCCTACCAGATGAGATTCACCAAGTCTGGGATATCGGATACCGGCCGGACGGCCAGGACCCGACCGGGCCCGACGACGGATGCCTGATCTGGACGGAACTGACCAGGTATGACGGGACCAACTCCATGTGGGGCGACATGTGGTGCGCTGCCGAGTGGGTGTACTTGCCGCCACTCCATGTTGACATCACCAACATGGTGGCCTGCCCCTCGAAGGTGGTCCTCCGCATGCGAAGCTGGGCGGACCTGCCGCTCCCCGCAGGGACGTTCTGGTACTTCTCCTTCGTCGATGAGGTCGAGGCGTGCGTGAGCGGCCAGGGCGGGAGCTGCCCCGGGTCGGGGGACCTAGATGAGGACGGCGACGTTGATGGCGTAGATCAGGGCATACTCGAGGGCTGCTATACTGGGCCCGGCGTGGCGCTCGCCTGCGGCACGCCCAGGGCGGACCTCGACGGTGACAACGACGTGGACTGCGCGGACTTCGCCCGGTTCGACGACCTGCGGCCCGGCGGGGCCGATCCGTGGGCCACGTGCCCCGACCTGACCTGCCCGAACGTCGTGCAGAACGGCGGGTTCGAGACCGGCGTTCTCGACCCGTGGGTCGCCACCGCCGGCGAGGTGCTGGCAGGCTGCGGAGAAGGGTGCGGCTTCGTGCCGGTCGCCGGCGACTACTTCTTAGGCGCCTCCGCCAATGACGAGACCATGGACTTCTACTTGGCTCAAATCGTCCCGGTCACCAATCCCGGCGGAACAGCCCTGAACTGCGAGCTGAGCCTCTACTACCTGCTCTCGTCTCAGGCGGGCAGCGACCTCAGCCCCGGCGCGAAGCAGCCCACGAACGTCCACCAGCATTGGGAGCTGGGTTATCGTGCCGACGGCCACTTCCCCGAATCGGTGGACGACCCGCAACTGCTATGGATCGAGCTTGTCGCGGAGTACGACGGCACGACGTCGATGCAGCTCGTGGACACCGTCTCCGGCGATACCTACTGCGACGCGGGCTGGGTCCGGCTCGACGAGGAGATCGGGCCGATCCAGCTGAACCTCAGCCCGGGTGTGTGTCTCAAGAGCGTCGTGCTGCGCATGCACGGCACGGCGGACGCGGCGGCGTGGTGGAGCGTCAACCTTGTCGACGAGGTGCACTTCTGCGCCGCCGGCGATGCAAGCACCTGCATCAACCCGGGCGACCTCGACCAGGACGGCGACGTCGATGACGCGGACATCACCCAGTTCGACACCTGCATGGATGATTACGAGATCTCCGGGCAGGTCCCGCCGGGCCCGCCTTGCAGCCTGGCGGACCTCGACGGCGACAACGACATCGACTGCGACGACTACGCCACGCTCCTATACTGGTACGACCAACCCTGGCCCCCGCAGGAATCGACGAACTGCCCGTGTGCCGACAACGGCCCGGGGGATCTCGACTGCGACGGCGACGTCGATCAGACCGACGTCGATCAGTTCCGCACGTGCTTGGGCAACCCGCCCACACCGGACAAGTATCACCCCGGCTGCGGTCGGGCCGACATGGACGAAGACGGCGACGTGGACTGCTGGGACTTCTGCCTGCTGCGGAGCTACTGGACCGAAGGCGGCATACCGCCCTTCATCCCGGAGTGCTCCTGCGTGCTGACCAACGGCGGGTTCGAGAGCGGCACGTTCGATTCGTGGGAGAAGTCCGGCGTCCCCGCGGAGCCGGAAGTGTACTCGGAGGCGAGCGGGCCATGCTACGTCCCCTCGCAGGAGGGCACGTACTACGCGGGTAAGTTCACCGAGAGCGTCTCGATCAACGCCTACGTGGGCCGGATCATTGATGTTACCGAGCCTGGCGGCGGCGTGCTGAACGTCTCGGCCGAAGCGTACTACCGCATCGCCGGCACGGACTACATCGGTGGGTATCCGCACGGCGATGAAGTCCATCAGGTCTGGGAGATCGGCTACAACAGCGATGGGTCCGACCCGACCGACATGAACGACGCGGATACCTGGGTCACGGTGGCCGATCTGGACGGGACACTGACCCAGGGCTCGGACCCCGATGAAATGTGCGATGAGACCGAGCAGTGGGTCTATCACGGACCGGTGATCAAGCAGATCGATCTGTCCGGGTCTTTGGTCACCAAAGCCATCTTCCGCGTGCATCTGTTCACCACGCGGACGAACGAGTGGAACGCCGATCTGATCGACGACGTCGAGGTCTGCTTCTTCGGGTTGGGTGGGCCCTACGTAGCGAGTACCGATCCGCCGAAGGGATCGGCCGTCGCGAGCCTGCCTCAGGTCTCGGTGACGTTCAACGATACGGTCACCGGCGTCGATGCCGGCGATCTGACGGTGAACGGCTCGCCTGCCACCGGACTAACCGGCGCCGGGGCGGGCCCCTATGTCTTCAGCGCATATGCAGACCCAGGACCTGGAACGGTCACGGTGGTCCTCGCGTCAGGCGGCATCCAGGATTCGCAAAGTCGTCCCTTCGCGGGTGACAGTTGGAATTACCTGGACATTTGCGACTACGACCGCGACGGCGATGTCGATGGGACCGACCTGGACATTCTCACGCAATGTTATAGCGGTCCCGATGGCGGCGTGGCCGGCGGTGTCGGCGGCGTGCCCTGTGGGCGGTGTGATGTGGATAGCGACGTGGACGTCGATCTGATCGACTTCGCGACGCTCCAGGCGCACTACTCCGGCTAAGTGGCCTGTTGATTACGATCCTGTCCGTCCGCGGTGGCCGATCACCACGTGGGCGGACAGGACCCCTGCCGAATTCAACCCGTGGTATCCGGCCGCGCGGGGTCGGCAACAGTCATGGCGCGTGTTTACTCCGCTGCCGCGAAGAACCACGCCCGGTACGCTTCTTTCGTGCGGCGCTTGTGTTGACCGCGGCCGCCGTGTTATATACGCTTCGGTTTGGCGCGCGGCTGTGCACAAATGATCACCCGGCGGCAGATGCTCCAACGTAGCGCGTGTTGCGTTGCCGCCGGCAGTGTCGGCGGATTTGCTGAATCCGTGCCCGGCAGGGCACGCGCCTTAAGAACCTCGACGAGGAATAACGTGAAGCTGGGACTGGTAACCTACAATCTCGCCAAGGACTGGGACGTCGCAACAATCCTTCAGTACTGCAGAGCCGCAGGGCTTGAGGGCGTCGAGCTGCGCACCACACACAAGCACGGCGTCGAGCCGGAGGTGCCCAAGGCAGCTCGCCGAGATGTCAGAGCGCGCTTTGCCGATGCCGGTATCAAGCTCTGGGGGCTGGGGACGGCGTGCGAATTCCACTCCCCGGACCGGCGCGTTGTGGCCGAGAACATCGAGACATGTAAGCGATTCATCGACCTGGCGGCCGACGTGGGTGCCGTCGGCGTAAAGGTCCGCCCGAACCGCCTGCTCGATGATGTCCCCGTCGAGCGAACGCTCGAACAGATCGGCAAGGCCCTGCGTCAATGCGGCCAGGCCGCCCAAGCCAAGGGCATCGAGGTCTGGCTCGAGGTCCACGGCGCCGGCACGAGCCACCCGCCGCACGTCCACACAATGCTCCAACACGCGGATCATCCCCAAGTCGGCGCGAACTGGAATTCGAATCCGACCGACCTGAAGGACGGCTCCGTGCGAGATTACTTCCAGCTCCTCCAGCCGTACCTTCGCTCCTGTCACATCAACGAGCTGACAAGCGACTATCCCTGGCGGGAGTTGTTCGCGCTCTTAAGCGCGGCGCGCTACGACCGGTTCACGCTGGCGGAGATCGGCGGCCTGAACGCCACCGATCCGCAGGACATCCAGCGATTCATGTGCTACTACCGGTCACTCTGGGAGGAACTGTCGCGCGTCGGGTAAGCCGCGTCGCCCATGTCGGCGTCATTTGCCCTGGTCCGCATGCTCGTGATAGTCCAGCATCTCCAGGGGATTGGCCACAGCCGTGCAGATGTTTGACAGGTGCGCCGCGACGCGCTTGTAGTGTCGCGAAAGAAGCGAGTAAGCCACTGCCTCGTCGCTGGTCATGTGGTCACGCTCCTGAAGAAGTTGCTGGATCAGCGCGTCGCATTCCTTTCCGATGGGTCTGTTCTGCTCGATCACGTACTCGGCACGGCTCTCGTCGTTTCTGACGTATGCCACGCGCGCCGCATCGAACATCGACTCGACGCGGCTACGAACCGCCTCAAGCGCGTCGAGGTATCCCCGATTGGTCAGCTCGCCCGTATGGAATTTGCCGACTTCAAAAACGTTCTTGCAGTAGTCGCCGATTCGCTCGGCGTCTTTGGCGACCGCCATCATGGCCAGACACCCGATGACCTGCGCATTCGGGTTGATCGTCAGATGACGGATGATGCGACGACGGATGCTGCGCTCGAGCGAGTTGATCTGCTTGTCCCGCGCGTAGAGCACCTCTTCGACCTGCTCCGCCGGTTCTTTTCGTTGAAGAACGTTGCACGCTTGGCTGAACATCCACTGCCCGTGCGAGAGCATCTGGTCGAACTCGTTGAGCATCTCCTCCAGAGCTGCCCGGCCTCGAAAGACATCAATCAGTTCCTTGAACATGGCCGACTACTCCAAGCCCCACTGTTAGAGCCTACCCAAGCAGTACCAGGCCGACTATGGGGATGACAAAGAAAATGGCGCTGATGTAAACGGCCGCCGCAGTCTTTCTCCTCGCCGCCGTGCGCGCGTAGATCATTGCTAGGCCCAGCGGCACTCGCTGCAAAGGCCAGAAGACCATAATACCTAACAGATTGAACAGCAAATGCGCAAACGCCACCGCAAGGGCTGGATGGGTCCCGTACGCCGCCGCCGCGATGATCCCCGTGCACGTCGTACCGACATTCGCCCCAAGAGTGTACGGGAAGACCTGCCTGAGACCCAGCAAACCCGCGCCGGCCAAGGGAATAATCAGCGAGGTCGTCACCGAGCTGGACTGAACGAGCACCGTTATCACCGTCCCGACAACAAACCCCACCGCCTGATTGCGAAACACAAAACGCTGAAACAAGGATTCGAGCCTTCCCAGCATCAGACCCCTGAGGTTGCGAACCATGCCGACCAGCGAGGCGAGCAACAGAATCAACCCCGCCGCCGCCACCCCAATCCCCACCACGCCGGGGTTGTGTCCAAAAGCCGTCTCGAAGAACCATCTGATCGTAGCGATCACGGGCGAGGCGACTGTCTGGATGATGTCGGTGGGTTTCTCCGCGGCCGGCAGGTGGAACCACCTCGCACATGTGTCCGCCAACCACCCGAGCA
>CAYGAN010000105.1:0-12702 GCA_964347585.1 uncultured Planctomycetales bacterium
GGCGGCGTCGGTCCTGCAAGACTGGACGTTTTGGTGCCGTTCTAGCCGGCTGCCGCGTTTGCGATGGCCGCGAACGCCTTGCCACGGAGCCTGTTTCGAACGCGCAGGCGGTTCACGATTTGCTTCGTGATCGCGGCGGTGGCGTTCGCGTTCGTGAACGGTGTGCTCCGGCACCACGGCGATGCGGAGCGGTACCGCCTTTTTCTGGCCGCCGGTCGGCTACCGCGGCCGAACTGGCCGACGTATTGGGTCGAGCCGTACGAGAGCCTGTACAACTGGCGATCGATCATCCCGGGCGATTTCCGTCCCATCTACGAAGCCAGCCGCGGGCGACGCCTCAGCCGCGACCACAAGATGTACACGCCCGGAGAACTCACCGAGCACAAGGCGTCGTTCGTGTATGCTCCGATCACGGCGCTGCTGGCTACTCCGTTGACGTACTTCGACGAGATGCGAACCGCGGCGGACTGGGTCAGCTTTGTCAATCACCTGCTTTGGGTGATCGGGCTGGTTCTGATCTTCAAGATCGCCGCTTACCGCCGACCGTTGCTTTTCGGGGAGTATCTGCTGCTGACGTTTGGTTACTTGGCTTTCTATCCCATGGCCAAAGCACTGTCGCTGACGCAGGCCGGCGTGTGGATATTCTTCTTGCTGGCCGTCTCGACGCTTCTGTTCCAGCGACAGCGATTCGTGGCGTCGGGGATCACGCTAGCTGTGGCCGTTTGCATAAAGCCGCATCTCGTGTTGGCGGTGGTGCTGTTGATTGCAGCCGGGGGCATGAGCCGGCGGTTTCTGGTCGCAGCAGCCGCGTCGGTGCTGGGGATCGCAGGCGTCTCGGTGTTGTATGCTGGCTGGCGCAACATCCATGATTACGTTTTCGAGACGCTTGCCACGCTGTCAAACGGGTACGCTTTCTTTGCCAACCAGAGCTTCAACGGCTTGCTAATGCGGCTGTTCACTGACGTTGATCCGATGGTCTTCAACCTCGCCCCGCGGGTGGAGTGGATCACACAAGTTGGACGCGTCTGCGGGTTGATCTTGCTAGCTGTCGCGTGGGCTTTGTGTTGGGCGCGTGGCCGGCAGATGTCGCACGACGCCAACGTCTTACGCTACGTGCTGGCGATCTCCGCGTGCACGATCGCGTCTCCGGTGGCGTGGATCCACCATTTCACGGCGTTGTTCGTGCCGGTCGTTGTCGTGGTCAACTACCTGGCGCGGAACCCTGAAGCGCGTCGGATCTGGATCGAGTTGGGCCTGTTCGTGAGCTTCTGTTTGATGAGCTTCTTCTTGGAGACCGGTCACTTAAAGTCGGGCTGGCTGGTCTTGCTCAGTTCCGTCCAGTACTACGGGGTTCTTCTGTTGCTGGCCGTGATGGCCGGGGTGGTGCTGCAGGCCGAGACTGAGCCGCAGGGCACGCGGATCTCGTAAGCCCGGGCCTGGCGGCGGCAGGCCCAGCGCGGCGCATCTGAGAACACAGCATCGCGAACAGACACAGCGAGCCGATCAACGTGGCCGAGGCAACGAGACGCTGGGCGCCGTCCAGGATGATCTGGGGCAGAGGCCAATGGCGGGCCGACCAAGCAGCGTCGAAGAGGGACTCGGGGCGGGCCATCAAGGCCAGAACGGAAAAGACCAGCAAGGCGGCCGTCCAGCCCCGTCTGGCCGTCCAGCGATCCAGCAGCATGTCCGCAAGTACGACCATCGGCCAGACCGCTACGACGAAGTAGTGGGTCCAGGCGAACGGGCCCATGACGGTAACAAGGAGCAGCCCGGCCCCGTACGCCGCGGGCGCGGCCCGTTCGTCGTGCCAGCGACGTGCCGTTGCCAGCCAGGCCGCCAGCATCACCAAGACCGCGATTCCCTGTGTCCATTTTACCCACGTGCTAATCGCTTGGGCGTTCCAGAGGCGGATCTCGGCGGCGTTCGCGACGTCAAACCGCAACAGGCCCGAGAGGATCGCCTGTGTGTTCCAGTTACAGAAGGAGTGGCCCGCATAGTACCCCATCAACTCCGCCCAGCGCTGGTGCATTTGCCACCCATAGAACGAAACGCTGGCGATAATGAGCAGAGCGACCGTTGCCGCGCACGCGATCGACGTGACCCATCGCCGACGAAGAATGAAGAACAGCAACAGCGGCACCGGCGTCGGCTTGAGCACGAGGCAACATCCGAGCACTGCCCCGGCCAGGACCGACCGACCAGAGCCGTCGAACCAGTACGCCGCCACATAACCGAGAAGCAGCATGGCCGAGATGTTGCCGAGCTGACTGTCGTAGCAAAGCGGATGGCTGATAAGTCCCAGTCCCGCGGCGAGCACAATCCACACCAACCGGCTGGTCGTAGAAGCGTCACGACGCACGAGCCGAACGATCAGAACGACCGAGGCAAGGAATGACGCGGCGATCGCCAGTTGCCACAGGCGGTAGGCCGCGGGCAGAGGCAGCCAGGTCGGCAGCCGGTAGAAGATCAAGCAGATGGGCAGGCTGTAATACTGCCCGACCGTCACAGGATAGCCGGCTCGACGAGCAGTCTGCGCGAGAAGCCCGTCCGCGGGGATGTTGTACGGCTCGCCGGGCAAGCGGTCGTAAACTGCCTGCACTTCAGGTGAGAAAGCCAGCTTGCCGGCGGCATAGAAGGTCGCGAAATCGTAGGCCGCGTCGGCCCGGCCGAGCCCAACTAGCCGGATCATCAGCGCAACCAGCGCGCACAACCACAACGCGATCGGAAGGGCGCGTCTCACGAGCGTGCACTCGGGATTCGGTTGCCTGAGCCCGTCCCTGTCGGCAATCACAGCCGTAGCAAACGCTTATTGAATCTCGCTGAGTTCCACGGCACGGCCTTCGTTCGAGCTTTTGACGGCCGCATAGGCAATCTTGACCGAGTTGAGGTTGTCGCGCCCGCTGGTCGTGGGCTCGCGTTTCTCAGTCAGTGCCAGCATCATCTCACCCATGGCGCCGCCGAAGGCGTCGGGAAACCAGGATCCCTCGATCCGAAAGACCTGCTTGTGTCTTGGCTCGTCCTTGAGACTGAGCGTCAATTCCTGGTGTGTTGCTATCAGCGAGCCCTGGCTACCATCGATATGCCAGAAGTAACTGTGCGCCTGCGGGGTCTGAATGATGTTGTTGAAGTGCAGGGTGCTCATGATGTCCGCGCCGGGCTCGTACTCGCAAGCGATCGTGTAGATCATCGGACTGACCGCGTTCTGACCGGGCATCCTCGTCGTGGTGCACTTGACGCGGACGGGTGTTCGGCCGGTGAAGTACCGGCTCAGGTCGATGTAGTGGATGCCGTGATCGACAATGTTGAAATTCTCCAGGGCGGCGTACCAGGAGCCGGCCACGTCCTGGAAAGAGCGCATCACGTGCATGACGCTGTACACGTGACCGAGGACGCCGCTGTCGATGATAAGCCGAACGGCCTTGTGCGCAGGGGCCCAGCGCGACTGCTGATTGATCATCAGCGTTACACCGGCCTTGGCGCAGATCTCGACCATCTCGCGGGCGTCAGCGAAGTTCATCGCGAAGGGCTTCTGGCTGAACACATGCTTGCCTGCGGCGGCGATCTTCTCGACCAGGGGGCGCCGTTGATTGGCGTGAACGCCAAGGTCAACGATCTCGACGGCCGGGTCGTCCAGCACCATGTTGATATCCGTACCGGCCTTTTCGATCCCGTGTTGCTTCCGCATGGCGTCAACGGCCTCTTGCTTGATGTCGCAGCAGGCGACGGCCCGGTACCCGCAGGCGCGGTAAGCAGCCATGTGGGCGTTTTGAACGATGCTGCCGCAGCCAATGATGCCGATGCCATAGTCCTTCTTCTTCGGTGGACCGGGACGATAATCCTCCGGCCTAAGATCGAACGTCTTCATCGCGTCCTCCTCGTGGTCGGGCGACTCCTCGAAGCACAGGCTCGTGCTCGGGGCGAGGACAGCGCTCGATGTTGCCGCCTCGCGGTCGGGATCATAGCTCAAACGGCGTCGGCTCGCCACGATTGTGTGGACCCGCAAGCGTTCGGAGGATTGTGGCGGATTATTGGGTGCAGGGATGGCTTGGCCAGCTCAATCAGCCCGTCAGGCGCCGCACGATGGGTGTCCTGTGGAGTCCGGTTGCCATCGGATTCCCAATGCTTGGCCGTCCCGACGGCCACGTGTGTTGCTGTGTTACGATCAGACCGAGGCAGGATAGTGCAAGTCAATCGACCGCGACTCCAGATGCGCGCGTACGAGTTGTTCACCGAGGTACAGGTCCCTGACCGCATCGGCTATCGACGTGACGGGCTCGGCCTCGCTGCGGACGAGCTTGCAGAAGTGCTGGGCCTCGGCGGCAAACGACCACCCCCAGCCTGCGTGAAGCCTTTCGAATCGAGTCGGCGGTTGCGAATAGTACACTTCGACACCGGCCGGCTCCTGGTCCAGCAGAGGCGGGGTCGCGAGGGCCTTAACCCAGCCACGCTCGTAGTACAGTTTGTAGTGCTCATCCCAGCGATGTGCCCGACTGGGAGCGGCCTCGATGACGATGGGCACACCGTCGATCTCAAGCTGGAAGACCGCGTGGTAGTGCCAATCGGGCCAGTTGACGAAGTGCGAATGGATGATCCGTTGTGGCTCGCCCCACAAAAAGCGAAGGGCATTGATGGCATGGCAGAACTGTTGGAACCACGAGTTGAATACTTGGCCCTGGCCGGGTAGGAAGTCCGGGGAGGGGTATTCATCGGCGGCGGGGGCGGGCGGGACGGGTTCGTCGGTGCGGATCGTGTCGAAACGATACCCGCACGTCCAATCGCCGCAGAAGTAATGGATTCTCGCCAACAGACGGGGCCCCAGCTCCCCGGTCCGATCAACCTGCTCAATGCGTTCACGCGCCAGTTGCATGCCCGCGTCGTACCGCTTCATGTACGCGATCTGACAGTGGACCCTGTTCTCCGCCGCGGCGCGGGCCATCGCCTGGCCGTCAGCCAGACAGGTCGCAGGCGGCTTTTCCAGAAAGACGTGCTTGCCGGCGTTCATCGCCTCCGACGCGACCGGTACGTGCGCCGGCGGACCCATGATTGCCACGACGGCGTCGCAATCGACCTCGTCGATCATTTTGCGATAGTCGGCGAAGCAGCGATCAACGTGATGCTTTCCAGCGACGGCCTCCGCGAGACCGCGCCGGACGTCACAGACAGCAACGATCCGGCAATCAGCAAGCCTGGCGAAGTTGCGTAGATGCACTCCCTGCCCCATGCTGCCAAGCCCGACCCAGGCGACGCGGACGATCTCACTCACGAAGCGATCCTCCTTTTTGAGCGGCAAGAATAGGAGCCTCGAGCCCGTCAGGTCAAGGCCCTCAGTTGTGTGATGGCAAGCGGTGGTAAGAAAGAAAAGGGGATCGTGGCGGCATGGCCCGGCTATTCTTCGCTGACTAGCTGGTTGAGCTTGCGGAGGGCTTCGCGCTCGATCTGTCGCACCCGTTCGCGGGTCAGCCCGATTTCTTGGCCAATCTGCTTGAGGGTCATGGGCTCTCCGTCGCCGAGGCCGAATCGCATGCGCAGGATCGCGGCCTCGCGCTCGTCGATCTCGTCAAGCAGTTTGAGGATCATCTCCGACTCGGCCTCGGAGAACGCGGCCTCGTCGGGGGTGGGGGTCTTCTCATCAGCGAGGATCTCCGCCAGAGCCGGACCTGTCTCACCATCGCCCGACTGGGTGGGCGAGCTGAATGCCTTGACCGCGCGCCGAACAATACGCACTTTGCGCTCGGGCATCCCCATGTAGTCCGCCAACTCGCTGATGTTGGGCTGACGGCCCTGTCGCTCGATGAAGGTCTCCTGCGCCTGCTTCCAGCGGGCGATCATCTCGACCATGTAGGCGGGTATGTGGACCGGCTGGACGCTGTTGATTAGTGCCCGCTTGATCGCCTGTTTGATCCACCATGCCGCGTAGGTACTGAACCGCGTGTTCTGATCCGGATCGTACCCCTCCACCGCGCGCAGCAGGCCCAAGTTGCCCTCTTCAATCAGGTCCGCCAGCGCCATCCCCCGGTTGGTGTAGCTCTTGGCGATGTTGACGACCAACCTTAGGTTCGACCGGATCATCTGCTCGCGCGCTTCGGCGGCATCTCGCTCCGCGGCCTCCTTCTCACCGAGCTCACATTTACCTTGACGAAGCCGTTCGTCCGCCTTGTATGACGCGCGGATTCTCAGGCCGAGCTCCTTTTCCTGTTCGGCCGAAAGGAGAGGCGCCTCGTTGATCTGCTTTAGGTATAGTTGCAGGCCAGCTTCGAGAGCGATGACTTACCTCCTGTCCCAGGCGACTGTGGGCCACCGACCCCCGTTAGGAAGGGTTTTGCCTTGTTGCGGCCTCACCTGCACGCTCCCTTATCGGGCCAGTTCGGTCAAAGCGCGCGGCATGTGGCCGGGTCGAGTCTATGAGGCTGGCGGGGCTTGTTCCGGCCCGGCTTGGCCGGACGCATCTCCGCTCGAGTCCTCCGTGGTGGACGGCGCATCGGCCTCTGTCGATGCGCTCGTCGCGCCAGCAGCGTCAGCCTCGGGCGCAGGCGCCTGGTCGCCGCTGTCCGTCTCCTTTTTCGGCTGCTGCAATTGGATATCTTCAATAACGCTGGTGGTTACTTCCCCGGGCCCGTGCAGGCCGCCGCGCCGCGGCCGTACTTTCTTATCGGCTTTGTCCCGCTCCTCCTCTGCTGTCCACTCCGCACGTTTCTTGGACAGGCCGATCTTGCGCTCCGTCGCGTCCACACGCAGAATCTTGACTTCGATCTCGTCGCCAAGCTTGACTTCCTTGTGGGGATCCTCGACCTTGTGGTCGGCCAGCTCGCTGACGTGCAACAGCCCCTCGAGATCGGGTTCGAGCTCCACGAACACGCCAAAGTTCGTGATCTTGGTGATCTTGCCCCGCACGATTTGTCCGGAAAGATACTTCTCGGGAACCGCCCGCAACCACGGATCTTCCGTCAGCTGCTTGAGGCCCAAGGCGATGCGCTGCTTTTGTTCATCAACTGCCAGCACGACGCAGCGGATGGTCTGGCCCTTCTTGAGCACTTCCGAGGGATGGCTGACTTTCTTGGTCCAGCTGATGTCCGAGACGTGCAACAGCCCGTCGATGCCTTCTTCGACCGCCACGAAAGCGCCATAGTTGGCCAAGTTGCGGATCTTGCCCTCAATGATGGTGTTAGGCGGATACCGCTCGGCGACCCGAGTCCACGGGTTGACCTCGGTCTGCTTGAGGCCGAGGCTGATCTCCTGTTTATCCTTGTTGACGTCAAGTACGACGACATCCACCATGTCGCCGAGGCCGAGCAGCTCGGAGGGATGGTTGATCCGTCGCGTCCAACTCATCTCGCTGATATGCACCAGACCCTCGACCCCCGGCTCCAGCTTGATGAAGGCCCCGTAGTTCATGATGTTGACGACCTCGCCGCTGACCTTCACGCCGACGGGGTATTTCTCCTCCGCGCGTTCCCATGGGTTTTCTGTCTTTTGCTTCAATCCCAGGGCGATCTTCTCGCGCTCAGCATCGACGTTCAGGACCTTGACCTCGATCTCCTCGTCGATATTCAACAGCTCCGAGGGGTGGTTTATCCGGTCCCAGCTTATGTCGGTGATGTGCAGCAGACCATCGATCCCCCCGAGATCCACGAACGCACCGAAGTCAGCGATATTCTTGACCACGCCCTTACGGATCTGGCCGACCTCGATCGAGCTGAGCAGCTGCTCTTTCGCCGCCCGCCGCTCCTGCTCGATCAGCTTCCGTCGGGAGATCACGATGTTGCGGCGGTCGGTGTCGATCTTGAGGATTTGGGCGTGGATTTCCCTGCCGATGTACTCGCCGATGTCGCCGGGGCGGCGAATGTCCACCTGGGAAGCCGGCAAGAACACGGGAACGCCAATATCGACTAGCAACCCGCCCTTGATCTTGCGCATCACCTTCCCGGTGACCTCGTCGCCTTCCCGACGGGTTTCGACGATGCGCCGCCAGTTGAGGATGCGATCAGCTTTGCGCTTGCTGAGTATCACCAACCCGCTATCAGACTCGACCGTCTCCAGCAATACCTCCACTACATCCCCGATATCGATGTCGTTGGGCTCATCCCATTCGCTGAGAGGCACGGCCCCTTCGCTTTTCAGGCCGACGTCCACGATGGCATCGCCTCCGGCAATGCCCACGATCCGTCCATTGAGGATCGAGCCCGGCTGGAAGTTGCTCACGGTCCGCCCGACGAGTTGATCGATCTTCTCGCGGTCGACGTCTTCGCCGAACACAGCAGCCAATTCCTGACTGAGCAGCTCGTCGCTGACCTCCAACTCGTTGATTAAGTTCCTGTCAACCATGCTAGCCTGATTGTAAAGATTCCTTGTCGTCGGGCAGACAGCCGGATGGTACGCACAAGCCGCCGTTCTGCCCTCCCTACTCGCAACATCTCCACGCGCGACAACAAACCGCCCACGCCACGCCCTGTAAGCGGGCGTAACAAAGCACTATACACTAGCTGGGCAAGTCCTGCCAAGCCCCCGCCGGGATTTTGCCTAGGCGGATTGCGATGGCTTCGTGCCTCGCCGCGCCCGCATTTGAACCGATCTGGCTTTACCGTTTGGCCGGTGGGACCTATTATGCGTTCCCGGAGGCGATCGGTCGGCCATGGGCTATCGTTGGGTCATCTCGCCAGAGTGGCAGCATCGCACCGAAGCGGCCAGACGACTGGGCGTCGCGCCCATCGTGGCACAGATCTTGCATAACCGGGGCCTGGATGAGTTCGAAGCTGCAAGGCGGTTCCTCAATCCCCAACTCAAAGACCTGCAACCGCCTGAAGCGCTGCCGGGGGCCGTCGAAGCGGCCGATCGAATCGTCCACGCGGTGCGAAACCAACGTCGCGTCGTCATCTATGGCGACTATGACGTCGATGGCGTGGCGGGAGCCGCCATTCTCTGGCATGTCTTGCTGCTGGCCGGGTCACACGCTGATTGCTACATCCCCCATCGGCTCGAAGAAGGCTACGGGCTGAACGCTGAGGCGGTCTCGAAGCTAGCTGAGGATGGGGCCGAGTTGGTCGTCACCGTGGACTGCGGGATCACCGCGTCCCAAGAGGCCCAGCTTGCCGGGCAGCGGGGCCTCGAACTGATTATTACCGACCATCATGCAGCCACGGATGAGCTTCCCAAGGTTGCCTGCATCGTCCATCCGACGGCAGCGGGGCAGTGCCCCAACCCACACCTGAGCGGGGCTGGCGTGGCGCTCAAGCTCGCCTGGGCCGTCGCCCGGAAGCTCTCGAACGCCACCAAGGTTCGACCTGAATTCCGCGCGTTTCTCATCGACGCGCTCGGTCTGGCGGCGCTCGGCACCATCGCGGACGTAGTCCCGCTCGTGGGGGAGAATCGCGTGCTGGTTCGGCATGGCCTACTCGGGCTGAGGGCCTCCAAACAACACGGCATCGCAGCCCTTATCGAGTCGGCGGGGCTCAGCGATGAGAAGCTCAACAGTTACCACGTCGGATTCGTGCTGGCCCCCCGGCTGAACGCGGCCGGCCGGATGGGCCACGCCCGCTTGGCCGCCGAACTGCTGACTCGCGCCGATGCCGATCGCGCCAAGGAGATCGCTATCTACCTGACTGAGCAGAACCGCCGGCGTCAGGCTTTGGAGCAGAAGATTCTGAAAGAGGCCCGCCAAATGGCCCACAAGCAAGGCATGACCTCTGACGCGTGCCGGGCGGTCGTCCTGGCCAAGCGGGGCTGGCACGCTGGCGTGATCGGGATCGTCGCGAGCAGGCTCGTGGACGAGTTCTTCCGGCCGACAGTGCTCATCGCATTGGAACATGATCAGGGCCAAGGCTCGGCACGAAGCGTGCGCCATTTTGACATGCACCAGGCGCTGACCGCCTGCCGGGAGCACCTCATCGCATTCGGCGGGCATGCGATGGCCGCTGGGCTAAAGATCCGGACTGACAAGATCGAAGCATTCACTGATAGCTTTATCGACCGGGCCAACAATGCGTTGACCGCTGCTGACCTCGAGGCGACGCTGCGTCTGGACGGCCAGGTGACGCTTAGCGAACTGACCGAACAAAGCGTCGGCAGTCTGCTCGATCTCGGTCCGTTCGGGATTGGCAATCCCAAGCCTCGGCTGGCGACAGGTTGGGTACAACTTGCCGGCGAACCAAGGGCCGTCGGCAAAGCCGCAGAGCATCTGCAATTCGCGGTGAGTGAGCAAGGTGTGCTCCGAAAAGCGATCGCTTTTGGCCTGGCAAAGCACCGCCAGGCCTTGCTTGACCACCGGCGGTGCCAGCTTGCCTTCGAGCCGATCATCAACGAGTTCAACGGCCGGCGAAGTGTGGAGCTCCAGGTCATTGACTTGCAGTTCCCTGCCCAGAGCCGGGCCGAGGGCAGCGGCGGCCAGGAGTCGTGTGGGCATCGAGCCCCCGTTTAATTGCGATCCCCGTCGCCGGAAACATGGAGATGACCACGACGAGCGAACGTGCCAGCATGACGCCTCGCGAACGGTGGCAGGCGGTCTTGGCCCGTGAGCGGATTGACCGCGTCCCGACGGATTACTGGGCCACCGGGGAGGTGACAGAGCGGCTCATGCGAGAGTTGAAGTGTGACGACGTGTTCGAGCTGTACCGGAAGCTCCACGTCGACAAGCTCGTCTCGGTAGGGCCTCGCTACGTCGGCCCGAGTGGTCAGAGCCTTTGGGGACTGGAGTTCCTCGCTCAGGAGTACGGCGACGGGATGGGCGTTTACAACGAAGTGGCCAGCCACCCCCTCGCCGAGGCCGTCACCGTCAAGGACATCGACGAGTTCGACTGGCCCACCGCCGATTGGTTCGATTTCGCCAACATTCGCCCCGCGATTGAGCAGCATCGTCCATATCCGCACCAAGCTGGCCATTACGAGCCCTTCCTGCTGTACTGCCAACTGCGAGGGATGGAGCGCGCGTTCATGGATCTGGCCGAGCGTCCCGAGCTTCTTGATGCGGCTCTTGGGCACATCTTCGACTTCCACTACACGTGCAACGTTCGCACGTTCGATGTCGCCGGCGATCTGATTGAAATCACCTACGTGGCTGAAGATCTGGGCTCGCAGGAATCGCTGCTGATGAGCGAGGCGGCCGTCGATCGGTTCCTCAAGCCCAAGATGAGGGAGATGATCGACTTGGCCCACCAACACGGGATCAAGGTCTTCCACCACAGCGACGGGGCCATCCGGCCGTTGATCCCCGGGATGATCGCCATAGGCATCGACATACTCAACCCGATTCAATGGCGCTGCCGAGGGATGGACCGCGCGGAGCTGAAACGCGAGTTCGGCGACCACGTAGTTTTCCACGGCGCGATGGACAATCAACAGACGGTTCCGTTCGGAACTACTGAAGACGTTCGCCGGGAGGTCATCGAGAACCTTCGCTTACTCGGCGCCGGGGGTGGGTACATCCTTGCCCCGTGCCACAACATCCAACCCATCACACCAAGCGAGAACATCCTGGCTCTCTATGAGACCACGTACCATGAAAGCCGCTTATGACCATTCGCTCCAGATGACCGACCGCGAGCGACTCAGCGCGACTCTGCACTATCGACCTCGCGATCGCTGCCCGATGATGGATTTCGGTTTCTGGGATGAAACGCTTGAGGCTTGGCGTCGGCAGGGCCTGCCCGCGGATGCCGACCCTGATGTTTTCTTCGGCATGGACACCCAATGGCGAACTGCGCCGATCGATGTCGGCATGCGGCCGCAATTCCAGGCCAAGCTCATCGAGGACCGAGGCAATATCGAGCTGGTCCAACAAACAGACGGCGTGATCTGCATGCGGCCCAAACGTAGCGCCAGCGTGCCGCTCTATGTCGATTGGACGCTCAAGGATCGTGCCAGTTGGCAGGAGCATTACAAATGGCGACTTGACCCGTCGCTGCCGGAGCGAATACCTCCCAACTGGCCTGAACTGGCCGAACAGCATCGCGACCGTGACTACCCGCTGAGCATCACGGCGGGCAGTCTCTACGGTTGGCTTCGCAACTGGATGGGCGTCGAGAACGTCTCCCTGCTGATCTACGATGATCCCAAGCTATTCGCGGAGATGGTCGAGACAGTGGCCGACTGCATCCTCGGCACCTTGGAGCGGGCCTTCGGCGAGGACGCTGACTTCGACTACGCCCACATGTGGGAAGACATGTGCTACAACTGCGGCCCGCTGATCTCGCCGCGGACATTCCGCGACTTTCTTGTGCCGCACTACAGGCGCATCAGTGCGTTCCTGCGTCAGCGCGGCGTGGACGTGCTCTTGCTGGACTGCGACGGAAAGATCGATCATCTGCTGCCCCTATGGCTTGAGGCCGGCGTGAACGCGCACTTCCCCGTGGAGGTCGGGACTTGGGGCGCTGACCCCGTCACTTACCGCAAACAGTACGGCAAGCAGCTCCTAATGATGGGCGGGGTAAGCAAGCTGGCTCTGGCCGCTGGCAGGCAGGAGATTGCCGCTGCCGTCAGACATCTTGCGCCCCTGGTGGACGAGGGCGGATACATCCCCTTCTGCGACCACCGGGTACCTCCGACCGTGCCCTTCGAGAACTACTGGTTCTACCTGGCGCAGGCCCGTGAGGTCTTCGGCCGAGGTGTCCACCTCAAGCCGATGGGCCAGCCCTTTAAAATCATCCAGTGACTTCTGGATTCCTGCCAATGTTGCCCCTGCCGCCAGCGCCGCCAGGCTGGCGGCACTGGCGT
>CAYGAN010000105.1:12712-16224 GCA_964347585.1 uncultured Planctomycetales bacterium
TGGGCCAGCCCCTGTCGTGAGCCCGACGCTACGCCCTTAGTGCAGATCCGTGGAGTTCGCGCACGCGCGCGGTCAGGTCCTCAATGACCTGCTCAAAACATTGGATCTCATCGCGGAACCTGTCGAGCTCGCTCTCTTGCGACCCGCCCTTTCTCTCCCACCAAGCGAGACCGGCTTGTTGGTTGAAGTACGGTTCCGACTTCTTGAGGTCTTTGAGCAGATCCCGAAGGCCTGTCTTCTTCTCGATGATCTCGCATCGCGCGGTCGCGCAGTGCATCTGAGAGCGGGCAGCCAGGATGTTGTCCTGAAGGCCAATTCGTGCGGCGTTGAAAGCTTCTGGGGAAAAGCAGGTAATAGTCTTCCTGGCGCGGTCGTAAGCGATATGCAAGAGTTTGGCGCTCCCGATGACCTCGCTCCAGGCGTTGAGCCGGAACTGGTGCAGAACGATACACCGGTACACCAGCAGGCTGACGGCGCCACCGGCGAGCGCACCCGCAAGAGCCCCCAGCGCAGCCTCAACCATGCCGTGTTTCCCTCCTGGAGCCGCAGACGCGATGATTGACTGGACCCCCGACCCGCCCCGACGCCAGAAGCCGCGCCGTGCTCTAATACACCGCCTTGCGGATCTCGGGCCGGAGTTTTGGGAATTGATCGAGCCAATGTTCGCGCTCAGCCCGCAGCCGCGCGATCCCCTCCTTCAGTTCGTCGGGTTCATAGCAGTTGACCAGACGGAACGGTTCCGTTTCCGTGCCAGGCACATCGACCGGAATCAAAAAGTCGTACACCGGCGAGTCCATCCACTCGATCCCTTCCCTGCAGATCTCGCGGATGATCGTCACCGTGTCAGTCAGCGTAACGTTTCTCGCCCGCGCACCTCTGCCAACCTTGCCCGTATTGAGTACGTAGCAGGTGATATCCGGATTCCTCTTGACCAGATCGTAGAAGATGTTTCCCTCTTCGTCCTTCGGCCCGATGATGAAGGGGTTGGTTCCGACCTCGCGGACGGCTTCGTCTTTGGCATGTACGTCCGCGGCGCTGGTCTTGATCGATTCACCGAGCATGAAGGCCGCCGCCGCCTGTTCGGGAGTCAACTTCGCCACGCGAGGCATGAAATCGTTGCGCGTGATGAAGAAGACGTGCGTACACTTCTCCATGTCTATCTCGCCGTCCGTATTGCGTACGCGCGAGATCTGGACAATGGCCCGCCCGTTCTTGCTGATAATGTCGTTGAAGAAATCGACGGACCCGTCCGGGTTTACCCAGACGTTCTCCAGGACGGCGTCCTCCGCCGTGCACGCCTCGTAGATGGCCTCTTGATCGTCTGGGCTGAGGTCCTCGGTTTTCACGAAGAAGCCCTTGCCCTCCGTGCCTTGGATGAAGCCGTTCTTGTCCAGCAGCACCACGTCGTCTTGCAGCACGCGGACCTTCTCCCCGGCCGCCTCGTCCATCTCGAAGTGATGGCAGGTCAAGCTCGTCTTGCCCGTGCCGGACAGGCCGAAGAAGATCAGACCGCACTTGTTGATCCGGTCGGTCTTGCGGCTCTTGGCCCAGACTTCCTTGCTGCCCGCGTGCAGTCCGAGGCGCCCCTCGAGTTTGGCCTTGTACATCGTCATCCGCAGAAAGCTCTTCTTGATCTCGCCGTAATAGTCGCTGCCCAGAACGTACGTGACGCACCGCTCGGCATCGACAAGAATGCAGCGATCCGCCGTCTGAGTTGCCAGGTTGGCCCAGTCCGGGAGCATGATCGTGGTCATATCCGCGGTTGGCCTGTCTATCCAAGCGGAGGGGGCCGCGTACATCGATTGAGCGGCGAAATAGGCCAACTCGGCGAAATGCTGAGGCACGAAGAGCCTGACGTGGTAACAAGGGTCGGGCTTGCACATCTGCAGGTCCACTTGGAGCAGCGTGAGGGATTTCAGCAGCGTGTACACGTTGTCGATCGTCTTGCTGTCGTTGTCGCCTGGGCCGAACTGTCCGTCCATGTTGCACCGCGTCAGCGGCGCAGACCGGGCGCGGTGCCGATGGATGTAGTTGGCGGCCCCGAAGCTCGTCGTGATTTCTTTCGCCGCTGCGAGCCGGCGAAGCGCCTCCGGGTTGAGCCCCTTGATGATTTTCCTAGCCGAGATGACTGGCGCATCTGCGCTCATCGCGAGTCCTCAAACCCCGCTGACTTGCCCAGTGGGTGTGGCCGCGCGCAACCAGCTACGCATCCGCCGCCGGAACTGCCCTGCGCGGCTGGACCTATCTGCGGGTTCGCCAGGAGCTTACATGCCGCCGTAAAGGGCTTAGGACCAAGACACCCAAATCCGCACATGGACCGGTACGGCCGGCGGACCCTATACTGAAATCCCGCAGCCGTGTCAACCGGATCTGGGCGGCCTTGGCCAAAAGATCGTTTTGCGCTTCAATCCGTGCTGGCGGGCGGTTCTACTGCCTCTTGGGCCCCCTCCGTGCTACGGTCGAGATGGCCGTTTCGCATCAAAGCAGCCGGCGCCCACAGTGACCATGCCTTCAACGACAGGGGCCGGTATTGGACCGACCTGCGTAGCAGCTCGGAGGCATCGGCGAAACGTCGGGCCTTGAAACTGGTCTTTGCGGCGGCGTAGTGCAGCCGGGCCAGCCGATGGTAGGCCAGGCTTCGCGGCACTTTCTCGGCCCCGCCTTGATCAAAGTAGAACCGCTCCAGGAGTTTGGCCTTCCTGACCAGGTTCAAGGGTGAGCCGTTGCGCGAGAGGCTTCCCCGGTGTGAGCGACGGAGGCACAGCGGCTCGTTGACCAGCCCAAAGCGATGATTCTTCGACAGACGCAACCACATGTCATAGTCTTCATTAGGTGTGAGCCATCGGTTGAAGCCGCCGCCCTGGAGCAAGAGCTGCCGCCGGGCTACCACACATGACGTGTGGATGAAGATGCTGGCGAACAATGGGGCTGTCACGTCGCCTTCATGCTGCACTTTTCGATGTCCACGTAGGGGCCGGCCGTCGGCATCGACCGAGATGAAGTCGCTGTACGCCAGAGCCACATCCGGATGCTCGTGCAGCAGGCCGACCGTGGCCTCGAGGAAGCGCGGGCGCCACACGTCGTCAGAATCCAAAAAGGCCACCAGATCCGCCTGAGCGAGACTCAGGGCGCGGTTCCGTGCCTCGGCCACCCCGCAGTTCTCTTGCCACACGTACCGAATCGGCTGATCCCGCGAGGCGATCAAATCGGCCGTCCCGTCCGTCGAACCGTCGTCAACGACGATCACCTCGTAATCGCGGAATGTCTGAGCGGATACACCGTCCAGGGCGATGCTCAGCAACTCCGCGCGGTTGTACGTCGGCGTGATTACGCTTACCACCGGGAAAGACATGACCCTCCAGGCGACTCCTTCGCCCGCTCGCACTGGCGCCGGCACTTACCAGGCACTCATTGCCGCTCGTGACCTTGCGGGTCGGCTTCCCGCGACGCTGTGTGCGGCCGACTGGCAAGCAGGCGGGCCGCAGAGCCGAAGCGTCGTGGTCACGTATCCG
>CAYGAN010000106.1:0-1879 GCA_964347585.1 uncultured Planctomycetales bacterium
CGTCGGACGGCGGTGCGGAGAAGATTGTCGTCGAGCATCTGACAGTGCGTGTGTTCCCGGCCGACGAGGTCGGCCAGTGCATCGACGTGGAGCTTGCTCTGCGGGCGCTTCAGGCAGGGATCTCCATCGGCGGGAAACCCGACAAGAACAAGGGCTACGGGGGCTTCACCCTGAGGCTCGACAAGCCGGCTGAAGGTCAGATTCGGATGGACGGTGAGCGTATTGCCAAGGACGTGGATCGACGGCGGGCCCGTTGGAGCGACTATTCCGGCCGGTTTCGAGCGGGCGGGCCTGCGTCAATGCCGGTGGGTCGCGCGGTGTCCCCGCGTGCTCTGGCCCCTTCAACAGCCGGTACGGGGCCAAGCCGGCCGACAGCTCATCGTGCGTCGGTTTCCGGCGTGGCGGTCTTTGCGCACCCGACGATCCCGGACTATCCGCCTGGGTGGACGAATCGATACTACGGCATCCTGAACCCCGCGTTCCCTGGCCTCGCTTCCCATGAGGTCCCGCAGGGCGAGCCGCTGCGGCTGCGGTTTCGCGTCTATGTACACCGCCACGACTGTCAGCGGGGACGTGTGGGCGATCAGTATCAAGGCTATGTTGCCGATTTCGGCTGGCAGGGCGCCGCCGTCCCCGGCTCCGGTGCCACCAAGCCTGCCGCCAGCAAGCGAGCCACGCCTGCCGAGCGGGACGGCCGGGTAGATGGCAGGCTCGCGCGGCGACATCGGGATCATCCATGTCTGACAAATCCCAAGCCGTTCTTGTCGGCGAACTTCAGTGGCCCGCGCGCAGGGCGCTTCGGGTCCTGTCTTTTGGGATCCACGTTACGGTATAGCTGTAGCGCATTGGAGTCCGTTGGCCGAGCGGATGCGCGCGATCACACCCCGGGTGCCATTCCTCGATACCAGCTGCGTCGCGGCACGGGTACGCGCAGCGGGGAGCCTTCGGATGGCTCGTAGCGCGGTCCCAGGCTCCAGATCGCCCAGCTGACCGGTGACGGGACTACCTGGCCGTTCGCGTCCAGGGGCTTGGTCACGTTGTCGTATGACCTGCCCGGCAGGGATGCGTCGGCGTTGGGGTCGCGGGCGATCGTGGCACGAATTAGGGAATCATGCTACCAGCGCGGCCCACGACGGTTCAAGGCGACATGCACACTTTCTTGCGTTTCATTCGGACGCTCGCGGCGCTAGAGCCGGCGCGAATCGAGCCGGTAGAGACCCTCTTCTTGAGCGATGCTTATGGCGGAAAGAAACTCCTGGCGGGTGATGGGACGGTCGAGCTCGGCGAATCTATGGGCATCGCCGGCGGGGCGGTACTGGGGCATGACGTTGATGAACGTGTGGGGGGAGATCTGTTGGGCCAGGAACCGACAGACTTCGCGCGTCCCGGCAAGGCCGTTCGGCATGACGAGGTGTCTTATGAGCAGGCCCCGTGTCGCGACGCCATTGCCATCCGTGACAAGGTCGCCGACCTGACGGTGCATTTCCCTGATCGCCGCTTGTGCCACTTGCGGATAGTCGCGGGCGTGCAGATATCGTTCGGCGGGCTCGGCGTGCCAGAACTTGAAGTCCGGCATGTAGATGTCGAAGACCCGGGCGAGTAGCTGGAGTGTCTCGATGGTCTCGTAGCAGCCCGTGTTGTACACGAGAGGCAAGCGCAGGCCCATGTCGATCGCCAGCGGCAAAGCTTCGAGTATCTGCGGGACGACGTGCGTCGGCGTAACGAAGTTGATGTTGTGACAGCCGACCGCCTGAAGCTCGATCATCATGCGTGCCAACTGTCCCGGCGATACAATTCGTCCTTCGCCCTCGTGGCTGATGTCCCAGTTCTGGCAGAACGCGCATCCCAGATTGCACCACGAAAAGAAGATTGTTCCTGA
>CAYGAN010000106.1:1978-4641 GCA_964347585.1 uncultured Planctomycetales bacterium
GCGAGGCGGTCCACGCGGCAACTGCGCGGGCACGTTATACAAGTCTTGAGTCGTTCCAGGGCGCGCTCACTGCGCTTGTGGAGCTCGGCTCGGCCAAGGTTCAGATACGCCGGCTTGACAGGCTCGTCCTGTGCCATGGTCTGCTACCCGATACTTCTTATATGGCCTCGCTGGCGTTGAGGCAAACGTTTCGCACCGCGCCTGTTCCGCTCGTGGGAGCCAGCCATCGCGCGTGGATTCGCAGCAGCCCGGTGGTTGCTGATAGCTGTGCCAGCGGCACCCGCGAGCGAAGCTGCAAGACCTTGACGCTTATCACGTACAGTACTAGGTTGCCAGGCTGCGTAAGGAACACTCCGGCAGAAGTCTTCGTAACAAGAGAGGAGTCGAATCGATGAACGCGGTACTGGCTGGTTTCATCGTGCTGTTCAACGGACAGAATCTTGATGATTGGCAGGTGCGCGGCGGCAGGTGGGCTGTGCGAGACGGGCTCCTTGTCTGCGATGGGGGAACCGGGTGGCTTCGGTCGGAGTGGGAATACGAGGACTTCGTGCTGAGGCTCGAATGGCGCGCTGCCAAGAACGCTAGAGGCGGCGTCTTCGTGCGATCGAGTGGGGTCGGAGACCCCTGGCCGGAGCAGTATCGCGTCGAGCTCGGCGAGGGCGTCAGGGGCGACGTGACCGGTCTTGTCCCCGCCAAAGAAGGTCTGGTCAAACCGGCCGGCCAATGGAACCTCTATGAGATCATGTGCATTGGCAATGAGATTCGGCTGAAGATCAACGGCGAATTCGCCTACAACCCGGATGCCAAGAAGCACCCGCCGTTTCACATCGGCTCGCGTCGCGGGTACATCGGTCTTCAGGCCGATGGCAGCCGCATCGAGTTCCGGAACATCGCCGTTCGGGAGATCGGCTTCCAATCCCTGTTCAACAGCAAGGATCTGACGGGGTGGGTGCCGATGGGCAAGCCGGAACGCTGGACGGTCGAGGACGGCAAGATTGTCGGCCTGGGCGGCGGGGGTTGGTGGCTGCGAACGGAGAAGGAGTATCACAACTTCGTGCTGCGGATCGAGTACAAGATTGCCAAGGGCGGGAACAGCGGGGTCTTCGTTCGTTCGGGGCTCCAGGGCAATCCCGCGTACACGGGCATGGAGTCGCAGATTCTGGACGATTGCGGCAGGCCACCGGCCATCAACACGTCCGGAGCCATCTACGGGTCTCTGGCCCCGCGGCGGAGCATGTCCCGACCGGCTGGGCAGTGGAACTACGAAGAGATCACTTGCGACGGCGAGCTAGTGAAGATCTGGATGAATGGAGAGCCGATCATCGAGACCAGGATGAACGAGCACCCGAACCTGCGCGGCCGGTTGCGTCGCGGCTATATCGGCGTGCAGGACCACGGCGCGCGTGTCGAGTTTCGCAACATCCGGCTGGAAGAGTTGCCGTCGAAGTCGGACGAGCCAGCGAAGGCCAAGTAGGGTAGGCCTGGGCGCGTGGGGCTGCCCTGCCTGCACGAGTCGGAGGCCTGCCATGCAACCGATCCTGTTGGCCGCAATTGTCACGCTCGAGGTCTCTGTAGCTCCGTCCGCTCGGGACCAATCGCCTGCGATCGACAAGGACGTGATCGCGCGCCTGGTGGCTGATTTGGAGCATCCTTCTTATGAGGTCCGTGAGGCAGCGATGAAGAAGCTCTCTGAGATTGGCGAGCAAGCCAGGCCGATCTTGAAATCGCTCCTGCGGGCCGGCGCCGTCAAGACGCACGAGGGCAGGCTTCGGATTGAGATGATTCTCGCCAGCGCCATCGACAAGGAGGACGTTGCGCAGTTGGTGGCTGATCTCGATGATTCCTCCTCTGAGGTGCGCGATGCGGCGTTGCTCAGACTCTTTGAGGAGGCCGAGCAGGTCAAACCGATGCTCGAGGAACTCATAACGCGGAATGCGGTGAAGACCCCCAGAGGTGAACTCCTCGTCGAGATGGTCCTTGGCGACTACCGCCGTCCGCTTTGGCTTAGGAAAGCGAACCTGGCCCGCGCAGACGTGGAGATGTTGGATCGCGTGGCCACGGCGAGGCTCAAGAAGGAGGAAGGCGGCGCCGTTTGCGAGGAGCTTTGCAGGTTGCTTGATCGAAAGGAGCTGAACGATGCAGGCGTCGCTCTGGTGCTCGATTCCATCCGGTCGCAGCTGTTGTTGATGGGCGACAAGCTGCATGACATGTGGAAGGGAGTGTGGGTTGCGGACCAACTGATCCGCAAGGCGATCGAGCACCCTTCAGCGGGCCGCGAGGCGGTCTTCGCCACGGAGCGGATGATTATTGACTACGTCCTTCCCCTCCTGACGCGAGACGACGCGCGGTTTGGCTCGGACACGTGGCACCTTGGCAAATTCGTTCGAGAGGCGATGCAAGGTAGAGACGTTCCGCTTCGCCTGTTTCGCGCCGTTATCGAGGCGATGTTCCCGTGGATCGAGAGCGGCAAGGACCTCTCGCACACGTCGCCGTTCCGCGTTACGCCTGAATTCCTGCTGCCGATCCTGTATTCGCCGCACATGACGGACGAGACGTTCGCGCGGTTGCTCGATGCGTTGGTGTCGCGGGCCGTGGCGCCAAAGTCACATGACTGGGACCTGCGCAGGGCCGTCAAGCTCATGCTGGTTCATCCGAGACTGACG
>CAYGAN010000106.1:4728-4998 GCA_964347585.1 uncultured Planctomycetales bacterium
ATCCGGGTGAGCTCTCGGGTTGGCTGACGGCACTGACGGGACATACGGTGCTCGGGCGTGATGACATCAAGGATGTGACCCAGTGGTACGTCCGGTGGTCGCCGCTGTGCCTTGAGAGGTGGAACGCGTGGTGCCGCGCCCACTTGGATCAACCTGTCTTGCAGTGGCGGGTGCAGGACCGCTTTTGCGTCGCCGAGGTTGATGTGGCCGGACCGGTCGGTGAGCAACCGAAGGCCCGCCTCGTATGCCGCGAGCTGCTCAACTCCGCCA
>CAYGAN010000106.1:5153-10439 GCA_964347585.1 uncultured Planctomycetales bacterium
ACCCAGCGGCGCCGGACGACGTTGTGTTCTGCTACGTCATGCCGACCTCAGGCGACATGGAGCGGCTGGTGTTGCTAGGCAATGTTCCGGCGAGGAAGCTGGCGTTTGTGTACCGCACGCAGCATCGCAAGAGCGGCGGGCGCGGCACCGTAGAGCGGCCAATCCTGCTCGGCTCGATAGCCGTCGTGGACAGTGGTGAGCGGGCGGTCGAAGGCAAGCCCAAGCACTCGTCTGCGCGACTGCTCGCGGTGTTCAGGCAGGACGATCCGCTCGCTGAATGGACCGTAGATGACTGGCAAAGCGCTGACAAGGAAGATGTGGCAGGAAGCCGGGGTCCCAGACCGGCGAGTCCGTGGTATGTCCCTTCATCCGCTCACGAGACTCGCCTTCCCGCGTGTCGAGAAGTTTCTCCGGCGGCTGTTTTCGGGTGATGATGGGCGCTTGGCCGCACAGGCGGGGCTGTACCTAGCGCAGTCGGGCAAGCAGGTCGATCGGTCCAGGTTGATCCAGTTGGCCAGGAGCGACGACGATGCTGTCGCACTTGAGGCGGCCAAGGCTCTGGGCCATCTGGGCGCGGTCGAAGGCGCGAACATCATGGTGGAGCGCTCCAAGAAGTCGCTGCGTCGTGGGCCGGAGCACATTGGGCTTCTGGAAATGGCGGAGATGGACACGTGGAACGAGGACCAGCGCCGACGGATCGCACGGCTGATCGTCAACGAATTGCTGCCGAAAGAGGACGACCAGCATCCGCGGACGTACGCGATTGTGCGGCTTTGCAGGGAGTGGTCGAAGCAATCGTTCGGCTACCTGCTCGGCGGGGACGCGGAGCGCAACAACCCGGCGCTCGCACGCTGGCACGAGTGGGCGGGCGAGGAACTGTCCGAATCGAAGTGAGCTGGCGGTGATCTCCGCTCGCCCTGGAGATTTGCCCACCCGCCGGGGTTTCGATAGCATCCTCGCCGGTGAGTGTCTGGCTCTGCCGATGGTCTGGTCTTACTGAAGGTGCTGGTCTCATGAAGCTTCAGGGCAAGAGAATCGCGTTTCTCGTTTCGCACGAGTTCGAGGACGTCGAGCTGCTGTATCCGGTCCTGCGACTAAGCGAGGAGGGCGCGCGGATCGTGATCGGGTACTGCGACGAGCCACCCCTGGCGACGCGGCCGGCGGGCATCAAAGGCGTAGTGGCCGGGCGCTTCGGGACGACGGTGCCCATACTCGTGATGGAGGAAGGCAAGCGCCATCGCACTTGTGACTATAGGCAACTGCGCGCAGGTGAATTCGACGCGCTCGTGATTCCCGGGGGGTTCTCGCCGGATTTCCTGCGGGTGAATCAGGCTGCACTTCGGATCGTCAAGGACTTCAACTCGCAGGGCAAGATCATTGCGGCCATTTGCCACGGTCCGCAGCTACTGATCTCTGCCGGTCTGATCCGAGGCAAGAAGGCGACGTGTTACGCAGCCGTCAAGGACGACCTGATCAACGCCGGTGCGGAGTACGTCGATCAGCCTGCCGTACGTGACGGGAATCTGATCACCGCTCAGGTGCCCGACACGCTGCCGGAGTTCTGCGCCGAGATCATGAACGCGCTAACCTAGCGTTTGAGCCCAGTCCGAACGGGTCCGCCAGGCGCAGCATCACCGGGTCAAGGGGTGATTTCCGCGAACGGATGTCGGGGGTGCGTGGTCCTCGGCGGCCTCCGTCATTCAGCTGAGAGCACGTCGGCTTCCTTGGGTCGATCGAGTTCAACGCGGATCATCCAGTCGCCCTGCTCGAAGGGCGAGCCGCGCTTGCCCGGCGTGCCCACGAACGAGTTGCCCTTCGTGCTCGTGTCGAAGGCCACGTACACTCCGCGGGTTGAGGTGGGCCGGAAGTTCAAGCAGATACAAAAGCTCTTCGGCACGCGGGTGGGCGGGACCTCCATGCGCACCCACTTCAGGTCGCCGCGCTTGAAGGTGGCGTAGGGCTTCTTCCAGGTCTCGATCGGGCTGAGCTCGTCGTCGCAGAGCGCGATGTCGAAATCGGCGTGAGGCGGCCTCGAACGGCCATACCGCGCGCCGTAAACCGACACGGCGCGAATGTACCAATCTCCTGCGCCGGGCGTGAGGAACTTGCGGGCGTGGCCTCCGCCGGCGATGGATTGCTTGCCCTCACTGGCGTCGTCGTCGAAGGCGAGCTTGACCGGCTTGCCGGTCAGACGAGAGGCGCGGATGCGAACGGGCTTGAACCTGCTGACGGTGCGTGCTTCGATGAACAGCGGGGATGCCGACTTCCACCACTCGGTCAGCGCATCTTTCTTGGTGGGCTGGACGTCGATCGCCGTAGCCAGCAGGGCGTCCGCCGGCTTGGTGGCGTCGATGTTTGCAGCTTGCCAAGCGGCGAAGACTTTGGCCGGCCCACGTGGACCGATGATCGCCTCGAGCTTCTGCCATTGGCTGGCGCCCTGCGCGATTCCGGACGGCGACTTCGATGCGAGCTGCTTGTTGAGCCGGGCGGTGCCGTCCTGGCGATAATCATACGGGTCCGGCCAGAGGGATTCGCCCTTGGCCGCAAATACGCGATCGACGACCACAGAGCCGGCGTAATGGGCCCAGCCCTCGGCAGCGGCCGAGGTCATCCAATCTCGATCCTTCAGCAGGCGATACATGGCCATGTGCCCCAGCTCGTGGCACATGCCGTAAAGGTTGAAAACGCCGGATTTGGCAGGCTTGGCAAGTTTGTCTTTCGACGGGAGCGACAGAAAGAGACGGTCCTCACCGTCCGTGTACAGCCGCGTCGCTTCGTCCGGACCGCAGGTCACCGAGCAGACGACCGTGTCGGGCATGTCAAACCCGAAGTCGTCGATATAGACTTTCCGCGCAGCCGCGATGGTCTCGGCCAGCGCGTTGGCCTGTCGGGCCTCGATCCCTTCATAGCTGACCTTGGCGTGTGGAACGGTCGCGACCTCGGCGCCAACAGGGCTGGTCAGAATCAGGACCGTGGCAAGGGCGCACATCTCTTTCATAACAAGGACTCCTTTGCGCGGATGGAAGAGTCAGAATTCCCGTTACCCTACTGCTGACGCTCGGCGAGCCGACTCGGTTCCCACTTTTCTGGGGGGTTTCTCTCTTGTGTTCGCTCGCGTAACGCAGTGATCAGACCTGCCTGTTCAGGCCCGACAAGGCTTGGTGCGGCGGCCGGTCCTTGGAGCTGGTGAAACGGTGCGTCGCTCTCAGTCGTAGGCTTTCGTGAGGCGGCACTGCGGGTAGTAGAATCTCAAGATCTGGGCAGCCGTCTTGCCTGCGCGGGCCAAGCCGTCGGCGCCGTACTGGCACATGCCTAGGCCGTGCCCCCAACCGTGCCCGTGAGTGAAGAGCACGTGGTCCGGTTCGTGGCGGATGCGGAAGCACGTGCTCCTGAGCGTCATGCCGGTGGGGTCCGCAGCGAGGCGGAAATCCTCGGCCCGCATGGTCACTGACCTGCCGGCGGCGTCGCTGATCTTCAAACTGGTAGGACGGCCGTCCCGGGTCGCGGACCGCACGTCGATCGTTTCGACTCGACCCATGGCGGCAAGCTTTGGGTAGGCGCGCCTTAGCGCGGCCGTGATCTTGCTCTTGCTGTAGCGCACCGGGCCCCAGCGAAAGCTTGGCGCCCCCAGGCAATAGGTGCATCTTACGTCGCCTGCGAGCGGCGGGATGGTCCGGACCGGTTTGATGTTTGCGGCGTCCTGAGTCATGCCTCCGCAGCACGAGCTGAAGTATGTGCAGAAGATCTTCTCACCATGCGGCGACGCCCACGTACAGACGACGCCGCGAGTGTTCTCGACTGCCTCGATCGCTCGGGGGCAGTCCTTTTCGCCGTCCAGGCCGATGTACATCTGCGAGCGTTGGTCGGCCTCAACGTCGTAATGGCGCCACCGCCCGCCGGTCGCCTTCTCGTAGAGCACGAAGGTGCGCGAGGCGATGGCCTGTGCTCGGAAGGCCTCTTCGTGAAACCAAGGCGGCATCTCGCCTCGGAGCACGCCTCGCAGGTATTGCTCGACATCGACGACGTTGACGACATCCAGCATGCCGTCGGGTTGGAGGTAGCAGCGCAAGTAGCCGCGGTAACGCCGGGGCAGGAATTTGCCCGCGCCGACCGGGACAAGCAGCTCCAGCGTCCCTGATCTCTTCGGGACGACTTCGATGATCGTTCGTTGGTAGGTATTCGGTCCGATCCGGATTCGCGCGCCCCTGCCGCGAGCTGCCGCACAGTCTGTGCGGGCCAGCCGGTAGCCCTCGGGTCCCAAGCGCCGTCCCCGGTCGTCACGCACTTCGAACGGGCCGTCAATGGCGAGCTGAAACGACTGGACTCCGGTCAGGAGGTTGACTCGGATGGCACGGTCGTCGGATTTGGGAGCGCTATTCGGCGGGGTAGAGGCCGGATTGGGCTTCGACTTACAACTGGCTGCAGCCAGCACCAGCGCTGTTGTCAGGACCATCCCAGCCCGTGGGGCTACGAGTCGCGCCGAAATCCGCCTGTCTGCCATGGGAATTTGGTGCCCACCAGGACCGAGCGCCGGCCAGGCTCTGTTGCCGCTTCTCTTCCTACCGGCTGGCAAGAGCGTGCGGGCAGCTTCACCGTGGTGGATCCGATGGGCTAGCCTTCGACTTTTCGCAATGATAGTCCGTGCTCGGTCAGTCGCTGCTTGATCTCATTCAGCGAGGTCTGGCCGAAGTTCTTGGCGGCCAACAGCTCGGCCTCGGTGCGCATGGCCAGCTCGCCTAATGTTGTTATGTTCAATCTTTGCAAGCATTTACGTGATCGGACGGACAGCTCGACCTCGGCGACGGGCCTGTTCCAGACGGCTGGCTCCGCGGCGGGCGCCGGCGGCTGGGCCCGGTTCCGGGCGGGGGCGGGTTCCTCGCCCAACGCCTGGCCGAGTCGCAACCCCTTCTGCGCCAGCATTGCCTTGATCTCGTTCAGCGACGTCTCGCCGAAGTTCTTGTAAGCCAGTAGCTCGGCCTCGGTGATGTTCAGCAAGTCCCCGAGCGTATTGATGTTCATTTTCTTGAGACAGTTTCGGCTCCGTACGCTCAGTTCGAAGTCTGTCACCGGTATATCCAGAATTGCGTTGCGTTTCTCCCGGACGCGCTCCTGGTCCTCGTCGTAGTACATGGTCTTTGAACTATGCACGTCCTTCAGAAAGAGCCTCGCGCGAGTGTGATTCGGGTTGGTGGCCAGAACCTGCTCCAGGCATCTCTCCGCTGCGTCATAATCGTTCTGGTCCTCGTAGAGAATCGCCAGATTGATCAGCGCGTTGATGAACACAGG
>CAYGAN010000106.1:10496-15938 GCA_964347585.1 uncultured Planctomycetales bacterium
ACGTGCATTTGCGGTACAGAGCCATTGCTCGCTCGTCATCGCCGTGAAGGTCAAGCGCATAGGCCAGACGGAACAGCGCCGGTGCGTAGTCCGGGTCAATCTCCAGGGCTCTCTCGAAGGCCCCCACGGCTGCCTCGTTTTCGCCCCGCTTCTCGGCCAGGCACCCCTTCTGGTGGTGCCAGGTGGCGTTGGCGGCGCCTTCATCGGCTCGCTGATCGAGCAGTCTAGCTGCGTCATCGGTGCGATCGGCTGCAAGCAGTGTCTCGACCTTCTCCATGTCGCACTCGAACGACTCCCAGCCGCGCGCGGCCGCTTGGTCGAACGCGGCCAGCGCCTCATCGTATTGACGCAAGGCGCGCAGTTGCCGTCCGCTGAAGAAGCTCCTTTCGGGTGAGCGGCGTGCCTGCCTAAGCCACTCCAAGGCCTTGTTGGGATCGTCCAAGAGGGAGTAACACATGCCCAGCTTCAAGGCTGCTTCGGTGCGATCTCCTGCCCCTTGCTCCGTCTCCTCCGCGAGATTGCGCACGATACTTACGAATTGCTCCCGGTGGTGGCGAGAGTCGAACGCCAGCCTTTCCACTTCATTCAGCGCCTCGATATCAAAAGGTTCGCAGTGAAACGCGGTCGGTAGATCAATCGCCGTATTCGAGTCCATGGATGCCGAAGCCCTCCAAACCACAAGCGACCGGAGACGCTAGCTGCGCTGATGTCTCTCCCGGCAAACGATTACATAACCATCCTGAGAGGGGACCTCAATGGCGATAAGCTAGCAGCTCGGCGAGCGATAGGCAACCCCGCGGGCATTCGCATCGCTGCGAGATATGAAACGCCCTGAGACCGAGACGTTCGGGCCGAGGGGTATGATATGATGGGTGGGGTGGCCTAGCGGGCATGAGCGGGTCGAGGTCGCGATTCATAAGGACTCGCCTGAGCGTCCGCTCGGGTGCAATGCGCGCCATCGTGAGTCGGGTCCGGTGGGCAGCTCTTGTCCGGTTGGCCGTGGCGCCGGGCGTATCTGGCGGGGATGAGCTGATTGGAGCGCCTGCGAGCACAGGGGCGAGTTGACCACCCGACGATCGTCCGTATAATCGCGGCCGGCGTGCATTGCTAAGTGCGTTCGCGAAAAGAGCTTCCGTGCGGAAGGCCGTCCAGTTCATCGTCAATCCCATTTCCGGCAGCGCCAGGCTTGATCCGATCGTCCAACGCGTTCGCGGACGGTTGCATCGCGAGGGAATAGCCACGTGCGTTCGGCGCACGGAGGCGCCGGGGGATGCCACGCGACTCGCCCACGACGCTGCCGGCCAGGTACACGCTGTGGTCGCGGTCGGGGGCGACGGCACGGTTCGCGAGGTGATCGAAGGGCTGATGGGACGCGACGTGCCGGTCGCTGTATTGCCCGGCGGCACGGAGAATCTGGTGGCTCGGCACTTCGGGATCCCGCCAACCGCAGAGGCGCTATGCCAGGCGCTTCAACGCGGGCGTCGTCAGCGTGTTGACGTCGGCGTGCTCAATCAGCAGCATTTCCTGGTGGTGGTGGGGGGCGGCTTCGACGCCCAGGTCGTGGAACGTCTCGTCCGCCTCCGCACCGGGCACATCAGCTATGCCACGTATTTCTGGCCGCTGTGGCGAACGTTCTGGCAGTACGATTTCCCGGCGATACGCGTGGAAGCTGACGGGGAACAGCTCATCAACGCTCCCTCCTTGGTGTTCGCAGGCAACCTGCGCCGATACGCCATTGGGCTTCGCATTCTGCGCGAGGCGCAATGCGACGACGGTCTGCTGGATTTGTGCATCTTCCCGTGTCGCTGGCAGGGCAGGCTCTTGATGCACTCGGCACGAACGCTGCTGCGTCGACACATCGGCCGGGGGCAGGTGATCTATCGGCAATGTCGCACGATCCACATCGATGCTCGCGAGCGGGTCAGGCTCCAGGTGGATGGTGATCTGGGTCCGAGCTTGCCGGTGCGGGTGTCGGTCGCTCCGGGAGCGGCGGTTTTGCTCTTGCCCAGGCCGCGCGACGGCAAGTAGGATCACGAACGTGGCGGCAACGATCGTTGACATCCCCTTTGAACAGGTACCGTCGGCCCGGATAGACGCGGGGGTCCGCGTTGGTCGAGGCTGTCCGCTCGCCTTGATCGCCGGGCCCTGCGTGATCGAATCAGCCGATCACTGCCTGCGCCTGGCGGAACAGATCGGCGAGGTTTGTCGCCGACTTGACGTGCGGTGGATATTCAAGGCCAGCTACGAGAAGGCCAACCGCTCAAGCCTGTCGGGTTTCCGGGGGCCCGGCTTGGAGCAGGGCTTGAGGGTCCTCGAACGCGTGCGCAGCGAGGCCGGGGTGTGTGTCCTGTCGGACGTCCATGAGGTCTCACAAGCGGCGCCGGCGGGCGAGGTGCTGGACGTGATTCAGATCCCCGCATTCCTGTGTCGCCAGACGGAGTTGATTCTTGCGGCGGGACGTACCGGAAGGGCTGTCAACCTCAAGAAGGGCCAATTCATGTCGCCCGACGGGATGGCCAATGCGGCGGAGAAAGTGCTCGCCACGGGCAATCAGCGCGTGATGGTCACCGAGCGTGGCACCTTCTTCGGATATGATCGTCTGGTCAACGACATGACCAGCATCGCCAGAATGGGCGGCTTTGCGCCGGTCGTCTTCGACGCGACACACTCCTGCCAGCGACCCGGGGCGATGGGACTTCAGTCCGGGGGAGAGCGTGAGTTCGTGCCCCTTCTGGCGCGGGCTGCTGTGGCGGCGGGAGCCGATGCCCTCTTTCTGGAGGTGCACGACGACCCGCCCAATGCAAAATGCGACGCGGCTACCGTTTGGCCGATGGACCAGCTCGCCGGGCTGTTGGAGTCATGCCTGCAGATCGCGGCCATCGTGCGGCGGCGGGAGCCATCGTAGCGTGACACCCAGTGTGGCGGGCGGATTCCACGCGTATCCCAGGAGCTTTGCCGGACGTGTCTGTGGGCGTGTACAAGCTGATCCCTCTCGAGGTCGGCATGTGCACTCTGGGTCAGCGGCACGTGCTCGGGGACGAGTACTCCGACGACGACCGAATGCCCTTTGCTCTCTATGCCTTCCTATGTCTCGGCCAGGGGGGGGACCACGTTCTGGTTGATCTCGGGCCGGTCGGCCTGGAATACACGAACGACATGTTCAGGCGGTACGGGTTCTTCCGCGAGATCCCCGGCCGGCCGGACGACATCGTCCAGAGGCACGGCAACCTCTTCGATCACCTGGAGCGCTTGGGGATCCGGCCGGAACGGATTGCCCGCGTGATTCTGACGCACATTCACGCCGATCATCACGGCATGGTGGATGCGAAGGACGCGGGAGCGATCCTGCGTCTGCCCAAGGCGCGCGTGTACGTCTCGAAGATCGGGTGGGAATACAATTTGCGCCGGCGCACTGCCCAGGGGTGGAACAGCTACGTCGATTATGCTTTTGCTGACTTCCTGTTGGAGGCTGGCGAGACGGGCCGCGCTGTCTTTGATGACGACTGCCAGGTGACGCCGGGCATTGACGTGTTGTATCTCGGCGGGCACTCGATCTGTAGCCAGGCAGTCAAGATTGCCACCGCCTTCGGCCCCGCCATTGTTACCAGCGACGACATGTACCGCTACGACCTGCTGGAGGGGGCGGTGATGGCCCGGATCTCGACCACGCCCGAGGATCTCGTAGCTGCCACGGAGAAGATGATCCGCGTCGTCGAGGCGGAAGACGGCATCCTGCTGCCCTGTCACGATCCGGTTCTCTGGGAGCTGCACGACTCGCACGGCGATCAGTGGCTGCATCACGCCAAGGCACTGACCCGCAGGGCGGTGGGTGGTTATACCGTGCGACGAGCGCGGTAGGCACCGTCTCCGCCCCTCCCACCTCGTGTTCGGCCGGGCTTGCGGCCTGTTCAGTGCTTGGCTTGCAGACCCGAACGGCACGGACGAAGATACTCGACGGTTTATCGGGAATGCGACCTTCCGGCGTGAGTTCGGGCCGAATCGGACCTGGCCTCTCGAATCGGGCTCTGCCTCTTAGGACTTTGCTGGCTTGACGGGCGTCTGGCCTGTCGCGAGGGAGCCGCTCGAATGAGCACGGCCGCTACCACGGTGACTCAGCCGCTGCTGCGACTGGAGCAGGTCAGCCGCATCTTCCGCATGGGGGAGGTGCAGGTGCCCGCTCTTGTGGACGTTGATCTGACGATCGAAGCGGGGGAGTTGGTCGTGGTCGTTGGCCCTTCGGGGTCCGGCAAGAGCACGCTGCTGAATCTGATCGGCGGTGTCGATCGGCCGACCGCAGGCCGTGTCTCGTATCAGGAAACTCATCTGAGCGACATCGACGAGGCCGCTTTGACCGACTACCGTCGTGAGAAGGTGGGCTTCATCTTCCAGTTCTACAACTTGGTGCCGACGCTGACCGCGTACGAGAATGTGCTCGTCGCGACGGAGTTGGCATCGGATCCGGTCGATGCGGCCGAGGCGTTGAACCTTGTCGGCCTGGCCGACCGTGCGGATCACTTTCCGGCCCAGCTCTCCGGCGGAGAGCAACAGCGCGTCGCGATCGCTCGGGCGCTGGCCAAGCGGCCCGCGCTATTGCTGGCTGACGAGCCGACCGGAGCCTTGGACCTGAAGACGGCGCGGCACGTCCTTTCGATCCTGCAGCAGCTCAACAGGGACCAGAATCTGACGATCGTTATCATCACGCACAATCGCGCTATCGCGGCGATTGCCCATCGCATCATTCGGCTGGTGAGCGGCCGGGTCGCCGGAGCCAGCGTTAACGAGAAGCCCATTGCTGCAGAGGAAGTGACCTGGTAGTCGGCGGGTGGATCCCGTGAGTGTGCTCAATCGAAAGCTGGGCAGAGACATCCGGGGCAGTGCCGGGGCGCTTGCAGCGGTCGTGGCGATCATCGCCGTTGGGACGGGCCTGCTGGTCGGCTTTGGTTCCGCCCAGCGCGTCCTCAAGGCAAGCCAGACCGCCTACTACAGCGACTATCGGTTCGCCGACTTCTGGGTTGACGTCAAGAAGGCGCCGCGCAGCGCGGTCGCGCGCATCGCGGAGCTTCCCGGTGTCGCGGCTGTGCGATCGCGCGTCGTCTTTGACGTGATTCTGGATCTTGCCGGAGTGATTCAGCCGATCTCGGGGCGGCTCCTTTCCGTGCCCGGGCGCGGTTGGGACAAGATTATCAACGGCGTCTGCCTGGTCCGCGGCTCGGGCTTCTCCGACGAGCGCGATCAGGAGGTTGTCTTAAGCGAGGACTTCGCGCGAGCGCATAGGCTCGGGCCTGGAGATCGCATAGGACTGATCCTCAACCGAAAACGCGAGTCGTTCGTCATCGTGGGCACGGCGATCAGCCCCGAATATGTTTATATGGTTCGGGGGGAGGGCGACTTCACCCCGGACGCTGAGCACTTCGGCGTCCTGTACGTCAAAGAGGACTACGC
>CAYGAN010000107.1:0-15687 GCA_964347585.1 uncultured Planctomycetales bacterium
GCTGCATCGGGTCGGTCATAGTGGTCCGTCTTCACGCCCACAGCCTTCCTGCCAATCCGTTGACCCCACCTATCCACCAATCCTGCAACGCCTTCCGCTCGACACACCGGGGCGGAGTTGTGGATCCCGTCGGCCAGCGCCCACACGGGCCAGGCCGACGCGGCGTCGATGAGTGGCGCACCCCGTGACTGGCGGCAGTCCCCCGAAGAGACCGAACGGTCGGTTTGTACCGGCGTCTGGCTTTAGCCATGCAGCAGGTACTTCTTACGGGTGTCCTCGAACTGCGCCAACTCGTCCTGAAAGCCAGCGATGATCTCTTCGACGGGCATCAGGTCACGAATCGCTTCAATCACGCGTGCTGAGCCGATCAGGTGCAGGCTCGCCTCCACGTCGAAGTCGTCCGGGTACATCTCCACCAAAGCGCGAGCCACATGCAAGCCCGCGCGCACCGGTCTGAGCCGATCCCGATCAGTTGTGAACATGAAGCATCCGCTGCATATCTGGCCCGCGAACGTGTGGCTGGCAGGCCTGAACGTGACCGGCATGAACCGCAGGTGCTCTCCCGACACCTCGTTTAACCTCTCAGCCAATCGCTCGCCTTCGATGTATGGCGCACCGAACATCTCGAAGGGCTGATCTGTGCCGCGACCGACCGACAGCCGTGACGCCTCCAACGAGCCAAGCACAGGGTACAACGTAGCTTGTGTCAAGCTGCGGATGTTGGGCGAGGGATTGACCCAGGGCAAGCCGGTCTGGTCGAACCACTGAGCGCGATGCCACCGCTGGCATGGTACTACCTCCAGCTCGCAGCCGATGCCGTATTCGGCGTTGGCCAGCAGCGCCAGCTCCCCCGTGGTCAGGCCATGACGGATCGGCACACGATGATAAGCGGACAGTCTTTGAAACGGCGGGGCCAGGCAAGGCCCTTCGACGCTTAGGCCCGTGATCGGATTGGGTCGATCGAGAACGACGAATCGCAACCCCAGCCGGGCTGCCTCCTCCATGCAGTAGCACATCGTCGTGGTGTACGTGTAATACCGCACGCCGATGTCCTGAGTGTCGAAGACCAGCGTGTCGATCCCCTGTAGCATCTCCTCCGTCGGGCGGTGCACGCCGCTGAACAAGCTGTGCACGGTCAACGCGGTTGCTTCGTCGAACGTGGATGCCGCCTTCATCGGCTCATCGCATTCGCCGCCCAGACCGTGCTCCGGACAGAATAGCGCCACCAACTCGATATGACTGTCGCGCAGGACGTTGACCACGTGGCGCCGCTGCCGTGTGATCGCCGTGTGGTTCGTGATCAGACCGACCTTCCGCCCGCGCAATCTGTTGCAGTCTTCTGCGGCAAGCCGGTCCAGTCCGGATTCCGTTCGGCCCAACCATTTGGGCGGACCAACACGGGCTGCGGTGTGCGCGAAGGCTGCGCCGGCTATGTTGGCTGCTGCGGTTCTCACATTGTCCGCTGTGCCGTCGCGAGTCGGGTGGCAGCGGTTCGTCAAGACGATTACGAACGTCGCCGAGGCCGGGTCGATCCAAAGGGACGTGCCTGTGAACCCGCCGTGCCCGTAGCCGCCGATCGGAAACACGTCGCCGCGGAGTACCCTGACGTCCAGCCCGTCGATGGCCCAGCCCATTCCTCTCGGGTCGCCTCGGTGTGTTGATTGCGGCGAGGTGGCCCGTCGGACCATTGCCGCCGAGAGCACTCTCGCGCCATCCAGCTCTCCCAGGTTCAGCATCATTTGGCAGAATCGCGACAGATCGCGCGCCGTGCTGAATAGGCCGGCATTGCCGGCGACCCCGCCCAGCGCACGCGCGTTGTCGTCGTGCACGCGGCCGCAAAGCACGCCTTCGGGCGAGTGCTCGGTAGCGGCGCAGCGCGGGCGGAGTTCATCAGGCAGGCTGAACATGGTCGCGGTCATGCCCAGTGGCTCAAAGACCTCTCGCCTGCAATAGACGTCGAGGGGCTGGCCGGAGGCTGTCCTCACGATCTCGCCTAATAGAATGTATCCCAGACACGAATATATGCCTCGGTCACCGGGGACGGCTTCAAGCTTGGCCCGGCAGATCGCGGGCACGATCTCCGCTGCATCGAGTCCTTGCCCCGGATAATCCTCGTATGGCTTCAGCCCGCCCGAATGCGTCAGAAGGTGATGTACGGTCACGTCACGTTTCTCGTTTCCTGCGAAGAGGGGCAGGTACTTGCCGACCGGGTCTCGCAGCAAGACCCGTCCGCACTCAGCCAGTTGGAGGATAGAAGTGGCCGTAGCGATTGGCTTGGTAAGCGATGCGAGATCGAAGATAGTATCGATCTGCATCGGCCTGCTTTCCGGAACTAGCATGCGGTAGCCCGCGGCTCGCCGATATACGATCTCGCCACGGTGTCCGATGACGACCACGGCGCCGGGACAATCTCCCGCTTCAATACGTTCTTCGATGACCGCGTCTAACCGACTGACATCCAGCAACGAACCACGCGCCAATTTGAGCCTTTCCCAGTTTCAATACAGGCCGACCCCGGGTGACGCTGCTGCCAGCCGCACGGCACGCCTCGACTCAGCGGCCAACGCTCGCAAGACAGGTCGCAGATGCTTCAGCCGTAGCTGCCGGCGCCGGACCGCGCTCGCCGCGGCGCCCTGCTCCCTCGGAGTTGCGAAGAACGAATTGTAGGCGAAAAGAGAGAACCCGTCGCCCCATGCCCAAGCCATTCGCAACTGCCTTATCGAGTTGGCGTCGCGCTCATGGCTCGAGACGCCAAGTCCCGGCACGACGGGCCGGCCGTGACTGTGAGCGCGCCAATCTTCCGTCACGCTGGCGAAGTGCCCAATGCTCTCGTCATAAATCATCGGGTATGCCGCGTCGATCAAACCCTCCGCCAGCCACCTCTCGCCATCCTGAAACAAGCCGTTTCGTGCCGCCACTCGATCGCCCAACACCGCCGCCGACAGCTTCGCAGTCGGACGCACCCGTCGGACCATCCTGTGAATGTCGGCCACAACCTGCGTAATAGCGGCTCGCCGCCAATCGTTCCAGGCTTGACGGTCGGCCGAAGGCGTCTTACCCGTCGCCCTCCTGAAGAGGTAAAGCGTTCGCTTATCGTGCGGGTAGTCGGCTTGGCGTTCGCTGCCTTGCCTGACGAAACGGATGTAGTCCATGTGCAGCCCATCAAGCTCGTAGTTCGTGCACAATTCTCGAAACACGCCCACCAGGTAGCGGCGGACGTCCGGCAAACACGGGTTGAGTATCATATAGTGGCCCGCCGGGGGCTGTCGGCGGCCGCGCTGATCACCAAGGAACCACTCCGGACGGGTGTGGTACAGGTGCCGAGGGTATTTGGGTGGTTGGCAGCCTCGCCACGCGGGCATGACATTGACCCATGCGTGCAGCTGCATGTCGCGCCGATGCGCCTCTGCGATGGCCAGGGCCAGCGGATCGAAGCCGGGGTCTTTGTAGCCGAACTCCTCGGCCCAGGGCTCGATGCTCGAACGATAGAAAACGGTGCCGTTGCCGCGTACTTGAAAGAGGACCGTGTTCAGCCCGAGACTCTTGCAGTTCGCCATAATCTGCTTGACGTCATTAGCGGTTCGGTAATCCCACCGCGTGACCCAAATGGCCCGGGGCGTCTGAACGTATCGGGCTTCGGGCTGCGTGGTGCACGCGCCCACAAACGCCAGCAGGCCTGACATTGCGGCAACGTTGCCAGACAAGCGCCGCTCGTCATGCCTGATCGGCTCACACTTGACCAACATCATCTTTGCCTCGGGCTGGTCCTTTCGAGGTCGCATTGTCATCGCTTGCAACGGCGCGCTCAAGACTCGCGTCCTTTCCCTTCCCTTCCGCGACGCGTGCCCGCCGCGGCCTGCTGGCGCCGTGGACGGGGGCTTGATCGCAGTCGTCAAGCCAGCTACGATGATATTGGGTCACGATTGGGAAGGTCATGAGTGTTCGGCAATGTTCGTGGCTCAGGCGGCCGGCGACGACTCTTGGGGCGGGCTGATGGTTTGGACGGCTGCGCTGTTGATCGCAGCGGTCCTGCTCGGGGCGGGTTTGCTCTACTGCCGACGCTGGTACTTCAAGCAAGAGACGGACTCGAGAACACTTGGACGCTCCAACAGCTGAACGAGTTGTATGGTACCGGGCAACTGACACGCGAGGAGTTCGAGCGGCTCAAGGCACGCCTGGTCGATGAGTTGCGATCGGGCGGTCTGAGATGAGCGTCTTTGCTCGGCGGGAAAGCCTGACCGTGACCGCGGGCGTTTTGAGATCAAGAATCAATCTGGCCGCTGACGATACTAGAGGAGCTTGACGCTACTGGTGTTGTGAGTCGGCCGCCGAAGGAGTCAAGAGCACATGCCCGGATCGCGAAGCAGCGGCAACACGGGCGGCACGCGTGGCCGTCGCACGAGTAGTTGCAGCTTCTGCGGCAAGTCCCAGCGAGACGCCGGTCCCATGGTCGAGGGACCGAACGACGTGTACATCTGCGCGTCCTGCGTCGAGTTATGCCACAACATCGTAAAACAGGAACAGCGAAGGATCTCCGGCGCGCAGACCAGGCTGGGCACGATCCCGATCCCTCGGGAGATCAAGGAGTTTCTGGATCAGTACGTCATCGGGCAGGATCGGGCCAAGAAGTCTCTTGCTGTCGCCGTCCACAGCCACTACAAGCGGCTTGCTCACATCGACGCCGCAGACGCAGAGGAAGTCGAGATCGACAAGTCTAACGTCTTGCTGATCGGTCCGACCGGGGTGGGCAAGACGATGCTGGCGCGAACGCTGGCCCGTATGCTCAACGTCCCGTTCGCCATCGGCGATGCGACTACCCTGACCGAAGCCGGTTACGTCGGCGAAGACGTCGAGAACGTTCTGCTGCGACTTCTTCAGAACGCCGATTACGATCTGGAGGCCGCCCAACGGGGAATCGTTTACATAGACGAAATCGACAAGATCGGCAAGACCACTCAGAACGTCAGCATCACTCGTGACGTCTCCGGCGAGGGTGTTCAGCAAGCGCTGCTAAAGATGCTCGAGGGGACGGTTTCCAACATTCCCCCGCAAGGCGGACGGAAACACCCGGAGCAGCAATACATCCAGATGGACACCACGCATATTCTGTTCATCTGCGGCGGGACTTTCGTCGGTCTCGACCAGATCATCAAGCGCCGTGTGGGCGAATCCGCGATCGGCTTCGCCAGCGAGCTGGAGGATCGCGACGAGGTGACCGAGCTCAGCGAGGTGCTCAGGCAGGTGATCCCTGAGGACCTGATCGAATTCGGCATGATTCCGGAACTCGTCGGGCGGGTGCCGGTGATCTCAACCCTCGATCCGCTTGGCGTGGAGGATTTGATAAGTATATTGACCCAGCCCAAGAACGCGCTCGTCAAGCAATACCAGAAGTTCTTCGAGATGGAGGACTGTGAGCTTGTGTTCACTCCCGAAGGTCTGCGAGTCATCGCCGAGCGCGCTCTTGAACGCGAGACGGGAGCCCGCGCGCTGCGGGCCATTGCCGAGGAAGTCATGCTGGACGCCCTCTACCGGCTGCCGGAACGCAAGCGCAGCGGGACGTACATTGTCACGCCGGGCGTGGCACGAGGCAAAGAGGACCTCTTCAGCAATCGGTTGCAGCGTCGCAAGGAGTCAGCATGACGACCGGCCCGCAGTCCGCCTTTCTCTCGGTGATCCCTCGGTCGCTATCCTGAGAATCAGCACTACGTATCGGCACGTAAAGTTTTAGGTCAAGGTCGGGCAGCGGTCATCCGATAATGCCTTCGTGATTTGTGGCGCCCCCGTCAGCGTGGGGGCCCACTTAGACGGGATTGCGCCCATGAGCACGAAGCCAATAGCCATCCTTTGCCCGAACCTGAAATGCCGGGCGGTCCTGGAGGTGCCCGAGTCCACTCGCGGCCAAAAGGTGCGATGCGGCCATTGCGGTACGACCTTTCTGGTGCCTCAAAGGGTTACCACCTCGCAAGCCGCAGAGGGGAAAGCAACTTCGGAAAACCGGTCCGCCTCTTCCCCCAGATAGGCATCCTCCGCCAGGTGCATTCGACACAATCGGTCGGCCCGGCCGGCAAAGGTCGGTTAAGCCACGAGCTTAACCCACTCCCGCAGATTCGAATCCTCCAATACCCCATGCGCGCCAGCACGAACACGGGCCTCCAACCCGGGCCTTGAGCAGCGGCGCAGGGGGTTTGAAGCGCCTGTACTGATGCTCCAGACTCGGATCGGCGTTACAACGTGTTCGGGCGGGCCGAGCCAGCCGGACAAAGGAGGCGCGCTCTTGAGCGGCCACAGCGGCGTTTACCAGCTTTGGATCCATCTGCCGCGCCCCGTCAGCGTCACCATAGGACGGCTCGGTCGCATCGCCTTTGAGCCCGGCACCTACGTTTATACCGGCAGCGCCAAGCACGGGCTGACAGCCCGCATCGAGCGTCACCGTCGGCACCGCAAGGTGAACCGCTGGCACATTGACTACCTGCTTGCCGTCCCCGGCGTGCGGCTCATCGACGTGAAGACGCGACCGTGGCAGCCCAATGAAGAATGCCGCTGGTGCCAACAGACGCGTCGTCGGTTGCGCGCGCGCATCCCCGCTCCGGGCTTCGGCTCCTCAGACTGCCGATGGGGCTGCGGGGCCCACTTGCTCTGCATCCTGCCAAGGCGCACATAGCCAAAGCCGTCATTCCCTTGGCGTGTCGTCAACCTGCCGTCACCGGAAACGCCTTTGGGGATCACTTCTCTTCGCCCGATACGGCGTTGCCACTGCTGAGGTGGTCACGTAGTGACCCGCTTGTGAGACATCTCGGCGGCGATCGCATCCGGCAGCGCTAGGAGATACTCAGCCTGCTCAATGCTCTCGGCACGGCAGGCGATCAGCAGTCCCCGCCAGCCAAGCTGCTCCAGGAGCGGCCTGACCTCATCCGGGCTCGCCGAGGCGTGGATGCCCTTGCCAGCGGCTTGGATCCGCCGGTATAGATCGATCCACCCCGTGGGCGGCCGATTGCCTGCGCCTGGGACCCACTGTATGGCGTTCAGTCGCGGCAGGTTGAGCAAGAGGTCTAGATGCCGGACGGCCCCCGGTCCGTCGAGATGATAAACGCTGTAGTCCAGCCATTGCAGCTGCCGCTCAAGCTGCGGAATCACGAAGCGCCCGAACATCTCCGTGGAGATCATGCAACTGAAATCGCACTGAAGCACGTATCCCCGGCCCGGAGACCACGTCCCCAACCAATGGGTGGAACCCGCCCGGTTCCGTTGGCAGATCCTGTAGAGCCTATCGTAGCAGCGAAGCCACCCGTCAAGAAGTTGGTCGCGGGCACGCTGGATCTGCTCGGGATGCTCGGACATCGCGATACATAATTCGTCGGGGCGGCTGAGATGTGACATTGCGTCGAACGCGTCGCCGAGGTCGGTGATGCCAACCAAGTACTCGCCGCGGGCATCGGCGGCTGCTGCCTCCGTCAACTCCACCGTAAGCCGCCACCACTCGCAGTTCCCGTCAAATACCAGCTCAGCATCTGCCCAATCGGTAACGATCGGCTCTTGCCAGACGGTACTGTCCCCCAGCACTACCGGGCAGCCGTAATAGGCGCTCAGCGATGTCGGCCCGACGTTGGGCCACCATGTCGGGCACGCAGCGCCCCCGTAGAACGTACGCTTGAAGTGGTGGCGCGCCAGAGCGATCCGAAACTCAACATCGCACCACGCCTGCTTAAGGTCCCGCGGCGAGGGCGTCGGGGTGCTTTCCTCCGTGCTGGAATGTCCGTCCGTCCGCGGCGCGTAGATCGCCAGAATCGGCCGATCGTTGTCTCGCGCCCACCAGGACCGCATCGCTTCTTCAGACGACTGCCAGTCCTCGAGATATGCCATCTCTGCACCCAGACCGCATGGCGCGCCCTGTCGGCCCACCGCTCGCCTGGAGAGACCCGTCCGGAAAAGACAATAGCCGGCTTCGGGCCGTTGTTGGTGCGGTCACTGGGACTCCGGCAGCGCCTTGACCGCTCGACCGCGTGCGTCCACGCACTCGCAGCTGACCTGGTCCACACCGAGCGAGGCGTCGGCACTGACCAGGATCCTCTTCTGCGTCGCCCGCTCCAGCTCGTACAGAGCTTTGCGCTTGCGATTGAGCAAGTCGAACGCGACCGTCGGTGTGACCCGGAGCTCGACCGTCTGGACCCCATCCTGATGGATGGCCAGGCGGATCAAACGCATCACGTGTAGGGTCATTGACTCTGCCGTCTTCGCCAAGCCGCTGCCTCTGCAATACGGACAATCGTCATAGATGCTCTGCTCGATCGACGGGCGCTGCCGCTGTCGGGTCATCTCGATGATCCCGAATCGACTCATGCGAAGGATTTTCGCCCGTTCTTTGTGTTTCTTGAGCTCCTCCCGGAGGGCACGCTCCACCTCCCGACGATGCTTGTCAGACTGCATGTCGATGAAGTCGCAGATGATCACCCCCCCAAGGTCGCGCAGGCGCAGCTGCCGGGCGATCTCATCGGCCGCTTCGAGATTGATCTTGTAAGCGGCCTCCTCGGCGTTCTGGAAGTCCCGGCGCCGCCCGCTGTTCACGTCAATGGCCACCAACGCCTCCGTCGTGTCGATCACCAGTGATCCGCCGGACGGCAGCGAAACGTGTCGAGAATTGATTCGCTCGATCTCCGCCTCGATTCCGTACTTGTGGAATAGCGGCTCCTTACTGTCGTAGTAGCTGACCATGCCGGCGCTCCGGGGCATGGCGATGCCAAGGAACGCCCGGGCTCTGTCGGCCGTCCGCTTGTCGTCCAACAGTATTCGGGAGAAGTCCGCTGTAAGTACGTCGCGAATGGTTCGGGTTACCAGGTCCGACTCCTGGTATAGCGCCGCCGGAGCCCGTTCAGACTTGATCCGCACGGCGATCACCTTCCAGAGCCTTTGCAGATAGTTCAGGTCCCGCTGGAGCTCACGCTTCGTCCTGTCGAGTCCAGCCGTCCGCAGGATGAACCCCATTTGCTTTGGCAGGGACAACTCACCCAGGGCCTCGCGCATCTTGCGCCGGGCCTCGTCATCCTCAATCTTCCGCGACACGCCCAGCCGGTGCATACCCGGCATCATGACCAGGTACCTGCCCGGCAGGGACAGGTACGTCGTCAGCGTCGGGCCCTTTGTGCCTATTCCCTCCTTCGTGATCTGCACGATCACTTCCTGCCCGCGCCGCAGACACCGTTGGATCGGGGGGCGCTCTCTGCGGGGTGTTTTGCGACCGATGTCCTCGCGTTCCGATCCTTTCTGGTGAAAGTACTGCGGCTGCAGATCGGAGATGTGCAAGAAGCCGTTCTTGCTCAGGCCAAAATCGATGAATGCCGCCTGAATGCTCGGTTCTACGTTTACCACCTTTCCTTTGTAGATGTTGCCAACGTGCGACTCGGCGCTCGTGCGTTCCACGAAGAGTTCTTCGAGCTTGCCGTCCTGCATGATGGCAATGCGGCACTCCTCGCCTTCCGCCACGTTGATGAGCATCTCCCGCGTTGGCTTGGCGGCCTTCGGCCTTCTGCCTGAACCGGCGGCCCGCCGCGCTGGTGATGCCTTTCTGGCGCGTTTTTCCGCCACGATCCGTCCTTTCCGACCAACGAAGGTCGTCCGGGCACACCGAACCGGTGCTATAGTGAGCCTATCGCCACTCCACCGACACGCGACGCATCCGATGCAGCTGCTCCGAGGCGGGCAGACCCAGCGCTTCCAAGACTTCGGCTGGTCTCGCCGAGCCGCCCGGCGTAGCCGCGACGCTTATCACCAACTCGTCGCGATCGACCCGCAACGCTGCGATGGACGGCCTGATGTCGATCGTTCGCGATCCTCGCTGCACCTCGATCCGAGGTGAGGCCAAGAGACGCGCCGCCGCAACGTTTGCTGACTCGCACACTTCCCTCTGCAGGGCAAGGCAGTACGTCGCCCGTGCCGCTCTTATCCTCTGCTCCGGGGGTACTGAGCGGGCCTTGAGGATGCGCAGCCCCGCCGGAAGCTCCGACGAGAGGCGCGACGCCACCTCCTCGGGGGGCATCGCCTCGGCCAACTCCACCACGGCCAGCTCGCCCTCGGAGGCGATCCCGACGCTACGAGGTATCGGCAAAAACAGCCTCGCGCGCGGGTTGAATCCGCCCGAGAAGCGAACCGGAATCTGCGCCCGCATCGCCGCCCGCGCGAACACACGAACGCTCTCGCGATGCGTCAGGAAGCGCAGATCCCCCTCGACGGCGAACGTGATGACGACTTTGGCTACTCGCTGTGTTCGGGGTGCCTCTTGCAAAAAAGTTCGTATCGCTTCATTCCTTGCCGGTCCGAAGCACGTCGAACCGACAACCGACGATTACTGTACGCTCTGCCGTCAGCCCTATTAGATGGCTTCCGGCAGGATCCTTCGCGTCTGGTTTCTCAGGTAGTTCGTTACCTCCCGGTCGGTCTCGAACGTCAGGCACTTTCTGGCTACGCGCTCAGCGTGCTTCAAGGTCGTCTTGCGGATGACTTGTTTGACCTCGGGAATGTCCGCCGGGGCCATGGAGAATCGCCGCAAGCCGAGACCCAACAACAGCAAGGTGTATATCGGATCGCCCGCCATCTCTCCGCACAGACTGCACTCCGTGCCATGGCGCCCCGCCACCCGCAGGATGTCGCGCACGAGCCGCAAGACCGCGGGGTGTGAAGCGGTAAACAGCGGAGCCACCCGCTCGTTCGCCCTGTCCACCGCCAACGTGTATTGGATCAAGTCGTTCGTCCCGATGCTGAAGAAATCGACTTCCCGCGCGAGCTTCTCCGCCTGTACCACTGCGCCGGGGGTTTCCACCATGACGCCCACAGGCAGGTCGCGTTTAAAGGGAATGTTCGCCTCCTCAAGATCCTCCATCGCGTCATGAAGTGTCATCCTTGCCTGACGAAGCTCCATCAGGCTCGTGATAAGCGGGAACATGATGCGCACGTTGCCATGGACCGAGACGCGGAGGATCGCACGAAGCTGAACTTTGAACATTTCCGGGTTCTGCAGTGAGTATCGGATCGACCGCAGTCCCAGGAACGGGTTGCGCTCGGGCGTGGCCGAACGCGTTTGCGCGTACTTGTCCGCGCCCAGATCCATCGTTCTGATCGTTAGCAGCCGATCACCAACCGCCTCGGTCACACTACGGTAGGCCTGATAGTGCTCTTCCTCGCTCGGCTCGCTGGGGCCGCGCAGATACAGAAACTCCGTGCGATACAAGCCGATGCCCGCTGCGCCGTTCTCCAAGCACGTGCTGGCCTCGTGAGGAAACTCAATGTTGCCAAGCATCATGACCTCCGCACCATCCCTCGTCACCGCCGGAACATCGCGCAGTTCGGTCAGCCCGTGTTCGAACGCAGCGAGACGCTCTTCCTCCTTGCGGTAGCGTGTCAGTGTTTCTGCATCTGGCCGCGCGACCGCCAACCCGTGCGTGCCGTCGATTATGACCGTATCGCCGCCGGACACCTCTGCGGTGAAGGTATTGAGTCCAACTACGGCTGGGATCCGCAGCGACCGAGCTATGATGGCCGTATGCGATGTCAGTCCGCCCAGATCGGTCGCAAACCCGAGGATCTTCCTCGTGTCAAACTGGGCTGTTTGCGACGGGGCCAGATCGCGTGCGACGACGATCACCGGCTGCGTTAGGCGACTCAGATCCTCGCGCGATTCGCCCAGCAGGCGCTGCAAGATGCGCTTTTCGATATCCTCCACGTCGCTTACCCGTCCGGCAAACACCGGGTCCTTCCTTTGCAGGAAACGCCGCCGCCACATTCGCATGAACAGACTGACCGCGTACGCGCCGGAACACCGGCGCTTCTCGACAGTCTCAAGCACTTGTTGGCGGTAGCGTTCGTGGCTCAGAACGCCGATGTGGAAATCGAAGATGGCAGCGGTATCCTCCCCGAGGGCCCGGACGGCCCGCGCCTGGTCGGCGCGTGATTCAGCCAGTGCGGCGTCGAATGCGTCGATCACCCGCTTCTTTTCCCTGGGTAGGTCTTCCGGTTGGATGGCCCGACGCGGAATGCGGAATTCCTCCGCGTCGAGGACAACGGCCTCGGCGATCGCCACCCCATGCGAAACCCCGATGCCCTTGAATATTCCCATGAACACCTATCCCCAGGAGCCTCTGAGCAAACTGCGAGATTCACGGCTGCTTTCCGCCGCCCCGGTGGGAGTGCGTTCGTACACTCCAGCGATCGCATCGCTCTTGCGGTTCGCCTCGCCCCCGCCCGGTCCGATGGGAATCCGTTACTCACTCCTCTTCGAATCGCTGGTCGATCAGCCCCGCCAGGGCCACCACCGCCGCGCGAGCATCTGGTCCGCGAGCGATCAACGTCAGCGGCGTGCCGCACGTGGCCTCCAGCAGCATCATCTCCATCGGCGACTTCCCGTCCACCATCTGATCCCCTTTGCGGACGGTGACGGCGGAGGCGAATTGAGTGGCCAGATCGACGAACTGCATGACCGGGCGAGCGTGCAACCCTTGACGGTTTTGAATCACCACCTCGCGTTCAGCCTCCTCAGGCCGCAGTCTCGCTAGATCCGCGTCCCGTGCGTCCATGTATCGTGCATCGTCCACGTACGCCACCGCAGATTCTGCTTCAGCCCGCCGGAACTTCGTCGGCTTCCTTGATCAGCTCGACGATCTGTTCCTCGGTCTCCGTCTGGCGCAAGAACCTGCGGAAGTTATCTCGCTGCAGGTGCCGGAATATAAGCTCCATCGCCGCCAGATGTTTGTCCGGATCGTCCGGTGGGGACAGCAGGAGCATGATCGAGTACACCGGGGCTCGGTCCAAAGCCGCAAAGTCAACACCGGTCGCCGACCGCCCGATCGTCGCTGACATCCTTCTTACAGCCGGGTGCTTTACGTGCGGTACCGCGACGCCCTTGCCGAAGCCGGTGCTGCCCTGGTTCTCGCGCTGGATCACCGCGCGGGCCACTGCATCCATCTGCTCAGGATCCAACGCGCCGTGGTCCGCCAGCGACGCAACGAGCTCCCGGATTACGCCGTTACGGTCCGTCGCCTGCAAACTGGCGGTCACAGCTTCCTTGACGAAGAAATCTGACAGTTTCATTTCGCGACACCGGAAAATGTACCAGCTAGCGTTCCGTTATTTCGGGCGGCCTCTTAATCGCGTGTTTGCGATTGCGGTATTTCTCCTTGTGCTTGGTCAGCTGCCGCTCCAACCTGTTCACGACCAAGTCCACCGATGCGAACAGATCGTTGCCTCGCTCCTGAGCCACGAAAGTCTCCGCGTGCGCGGTTCGTACAATCATCTCTACCGAATGCCGCCCCGAATCCTCGCCCACGATCACTTCCACTTGCTCGATCCGGTCATAGTACTTCTGAAGTTTCGCCGCCTTGTCCTCCGCATACTCCTTCATGGGTCCGGGTACGTCCACGTGCCGACCAGTCACAGAGATCCGCACAGTTCTCCTCCTCACCAAGCCCGTTATCGCTCACCACCACTCGCACGCGCCGCGAGTTGGCCCGTTTCGCGCCCCGGCGGCCCGTTATGAGGCAACTGCGACGGCACCGGCATTCGCGACGTGGGCTTGACCACTCCGCCGCTTACCGTGAATCGTATTGCGTCGTCAATCGAGATTGACAGTTCGATCACGTCTTCCCTCGGGACCGTAACCACGTACCCAGTCACGGGCGTGGGGGAACTCGGGATGAACACGGTCACCATGTCCTGCCGGATGGTCCGCTGGATCGCGCCGAGCGGCGAGCCCGTCAACAACCCCAGTGCCCAGACCCCTTTTCGTGGATATTGAACCGCCACCACCCCTGCGAAGTCAGCCTTCCGCTCCCTGAACAGGAAATCCGTAACCTGCTTGACGTGGGGATAGATCGCCTTGATCACCGGAGTCCGCACCAGCAGCGACTCGATCAGACGCCACGTTGTCCTCCCGATGAAGCTCGCCAGGAAAAAGCCGACGAAGAACACCGCGCTGATTGCCAGCAAGAAGCCGACCAATCCCAGCCTGTACTTGGCGAAAGTAATCTTCCAGAGCGCCCGCGTCCGCCTGGGCGAACTCCACGGCTTGCCGTCCTTCTGGCTGTGAGCCGGATGATGAATGATCTTGTATTCACGGGTCAGTTGCCGGCCCTGAGCGTCCAGCTCATCCGTCGGGGTCCCGTATCTGAGCGCGTCCTTCTCGAGATCGACGGTGCCCGGCGCCGGCGGGCCTACCCCCGCACACAACGCTGAGATCAACCCGTTGGTGATATACTGGCCGATGTGCCGGTCAACCAGCTCGTAAGCCCAGATCAGGATGGCGATCGTCACGAGCGTCGGCAGTAATGCCGCCAGCCCACGTACGAAAAAGTGCTTAAACGCGCTCAGGAACCCTTGCTGGCCGACATCCTGGTTCTCTGCCAACGTTGCTCGTCCTCGATCTCGGCGTCTGCCGCGACGACAAAACGCCCTCTTGCCCCCGAACCAAGCGGCGCCAGACCAAGCCGATCGTGACCCAGACTACTCTAAGACACGGATCAGCCGGCGTCAACAGCTTTCCGCTCGGCCGAAGGAACCGTAAGCTCTTTGTCCGCCTTAATTACGAACAGCGCCCCCCGGCTGGCTGGCTCCCCCCTCGCGCGCGGTCGTGCCACGTGCCCCAATCCGCTCTTGGCAGGCGGGCGAGCCCCAGAAGTCTCAGAAAAGATGATCCGGATCTGAAGCGTACTTTCGCGCCACTTCCGTGGAGATCTTGCCGGCCTGGGCGAGCTGGCGAAGTGATTCGTCCAGCGGGATCATCCCGTCGCGCTTGCCCATTTGGATAGCGTTGTCGATCGACTCGAGCTTGCCCTGCCGGATCGCACTGGCCACCGCGTGGTTGTTGAAGAGCACCTCGAGCGCCAGGACCCGCTTGTCGCCTTCGACGACCGGCGGAAGCAGGTGCTGGCTGACCACGCAGCGCAGGCTGAAGGACAACTGCGAGCGTACGTCATCCTGACTGTCGCGAGGGAACAGGTCCGCCAGCCGACTGATCGCCCCCTTGGCGTCCCGGGTGTGCAGGGTGGTGAAGACTAGGTGGCCCGTCTCCGCAGCGCTCAGTGCCATCTGCGCGGTGTCGCGGTCGCGGACCTCCCCGACCAACAGCACGTCAGGATCCTGTCTCAAGCCGTACTTCAGCCCGTCGTAGAACGAATCCACGTCCGTGCCGACCTCGCGCTGCGTGACCACCGACCGATCGTTCCTGGGCAGCAGAAACTCGATAGGCTCCTCGATCGTGATGATCCGCAGGCCCCCTCGCTCGTTCAGCAGATTGATCAGGATCGCCAGCGACGTCGTCTTGCCCGAGCCCGCCACGCCCGTGAACAGCACCAGTCCGTTGCGGAACCGCACGATTCGCTCAGCCAGCTCCGACGAGAGCCCGGCCCACTCCAGAGAAGGCGTCTGCGCCGGCACGAGCCGAAAGCACGCCCCCAGGCTCCCCTGGCTGACGAACACGTTCGCTCGGAAGCGCCGCAGGTCCCCGTTGTGATCGACCGAGAACGAGAAGTCGCAGTCCTTCGTCCGCGACAGCCGCTCCCGGACGGCCGGCGGACAGACGGCCTGCACCATCGCGCTGACGCGATCCTCCGTCAGGGCGTCCGAGGCCAGCGGGTTCAGCCGACCGTGAATCCGCGCGGTCGGCCGACACCCCCCAATCAGGTGCACGTCGGACGCCTCGACCTCGAT
>CAYGAN010000108.1:0-15458 GCA_964347585.1 uncultured Planctomycetales bacterium
CGGATCGACGCGGACAATCCGTACTTCAAGAAGGCGCGCACATTTCCTCGCAAGCTCTGCCCGTCGTCCGACGCCGGCCGGATACACGATGGCACCGTGGCGCGCTTCGCCCAAACGGACGTCAAGTACCTCGGGGATACGCTTTATCTTCTCCGGCCAGCATACGGCACGGGCAACGTGGGCCTGCTCGCCAGTCGCAGCGGGGTCTTCGAGGCCGATGCGAACTGTCATCATCCCAAGGATGTCTTCCCGCAGGTTCGCGTCTCCGACCCGCGCGGGCCGAACTATCGGGAAAGGCTCTTCCCGCGTTTCCTGGCCAATCCACAGGGCGAGGTCCTCGTCGAAAACGGTTGCGTGATTGTCTTCTACGGATCGGGGCTTGGCTTCAAGGAGCAGGCCCACACTTGGGACATTCACCGTACGGAGGTCCGGCTGCGCGAGCTGCAGCGGATTTGGCGCTAGTGGAATCCGTCTCCTCGCCCTTCGCCAGGACCCCAAGGACGGGGCAGCCTCCCAATCCCCGGGCGGCTACTCTCCCCGCGTGCCCGGTGACGCGATGCGAGTCGCGGTGACGGGCGGAGCCTTCTCGTACTCCCACTCGTCAACCGTCCGATCAAGATCATTGATTTGGCGAAGGTGAAGGCGCGGCCCGTCTATCTCGACCAGCGTGAAGCTAAAGCCGCTGTCGTAATAGGCGGCCATGTAGTCGGGCGGGGGCAGCTTCTCGGCGTACTTGCTCATCCCGCTGGCGCCCGTGGTGATGTACACGACGCCCCTACCTTCGGCGACGGTCCGGCCGGCACGGATGGGCTTGGTTCGCTCGTAGAGATGATTGTGTCCGCAGAAGACGAGATCGGCTCCGCCGCGCTCCAGCGAGGGAACGAGGACTTGCTGTATGCGTTGGTCCGGCGGATGCTTGCCGGCGGTGTAGGGTGGATGGTGGAAGAACGCGAAGTTCCAGATGGTCTTCGAATCGGCGAGGACCTGTTCGAGCCAGGGAGCGACCTTGTGTTCTAGGCAGTCGGAATCGAGGTTCGAGTCTATTGCGACGAACCGCGCGTCGGCACGTTCGAACCAGTAGCATCGCTCGGGTTGGACGTCGGCTGGTCCGTTGCGGGGCAGCACGAACGTTCTCAGCATCGGCTCCCCGTCGTCCGTTCGCCAGTCGTGATTGCCCTGGGACGGGTAGAAGGGGATCTGCCGGATGAGTCGTTCGTACGGCCTGAAGAACTTATCGACGTAGTGCTCGTACTCGCCGTCCATGTAGATCAGGTCGCCGGTATGAATGATCAGGTCTGCGTCGCGGCGGGCCATCAAGTTGGCCAGGCCGATCTGAGAATTGGTCCCGCCGCCCGAGTCCCCGAAGGCGATGAACTTGAAGGCTTGACCGGGCAGCTTGGCCGTGCGCGCGACGGCCTGGCCGACCCGATGGCCCCGCCCGAGCAGACCGGTGTGTATCAGCGCGTAGCGGTATTCTGTTGCGGGCGTCAGGCCGTCGATCTGCGCAATCCACTGCCCGTCCTGGCGGGTGGCCTGAACGGTCAGGACGGATCCGTCCGGTGCCGTGACGTTCATCGCTGCCGGCCGATCCGGGTGCACCCGCCAGACGACAATGAAGCTGCTTGGTCGCAGCATCTGCACCATCGGCCCGACCACGAGTCGGGGGGCGGTGGAATAGTCAACCGCCAGCCAAGCGCCGAAGACGATCAGCCCAACGGCAGTGATCGCCGCCGCGAGTTTTCGAGCTTTCCGGTGCATGAACCAGTCCGTCTCTTGCTATCGGTTGGGTATTCACTTTGGCGGGTTGTTCATCGTCCGTCCGGACGATATAGTATAAGGGTAGTAGCGAACTGAGGACAAGCGCCGATGGTGCACGAAGATCCAGTTGGTACATTTCACGAGCTCATGGCCCGGATCCACGCCATCCGGGACTCTCTTTGACCTCGCGGCCAAAACCGAACAGCACGCTGAGCTTGAGAGGCGAATGTCCCGGACCGGCTTCTGGGACAACCCGGAGACTGCGCAGGCCGTTGTGGCCGAGCTCAAGTCGCTCAAGTCTGTGGTCGAGCCGGTTCAGGAATTGACGGCGGAGGCCGAGGATCTCCAGGTGCTTCTGGAGCTGGCCGAAGAGGAGAAGGACCAAGCCGCGATGGCCGAGGCCGATCGCGAGCTGACGAAGCTGGCCGAGGGCGTTTCGCGCGTGGAGCTGGCTACGCTCTTGAACGGGCCGAATGATGCAAAGGACTGCTATTTTAACATTCAGGCCGGCGCCGGCGGGACGGACAGTCAGGATTGGGCGGCCATGCTGCTGCGTATGTACCTTCGCTACTTCGAGCGCACGGGCTATAAGGCGGAGGAGTTGGCCACCAAACCCGGCGAGGAGGCCGGGCTCCAGTCGGTCAGCCTGATGGTGCGCGGGCCGTACGCGTACGGATATCTGTCCTGCGAGATAGGGGTGCATCGGCTCGTGCGGCTCAGTCGATTCGATTTCAATCAGCGCAGGCACACGAGCTTCGCCTCGGTCGATGTGCTGCCCGAGATGGACCAGATCGAGGTCGCGATCGACTGGGACGGCGACGTTCGCGAGGACACCTATCGGGCGGGCGGCGCGGGGGGCCAGCACGTGAACAAGACATCGTCAGCCGTCCGTCTGACCCACCTGCCGACCGGGCTCGTCGTGCAATGTCAGAATGAGCGGAGCCAGCACAAGAATCGCGCCCAGGCCCGCAAGATGCTGCTGTCGCGGATCCATCGGTTTGAGGAGCAGAAGCGCGATTCGGAGCTGTCGAGGCTTTACAGCGAGAAGGGTGAGATCGCCTGGGGCAACCAGATTCGCAGTTATGTTCTGCACGGCACGTCGATCTTCGTGAAGGACCACCGGAGCGGTCTGACCGAACCCGATCCGCAGAAGGTCCTGGACGGAGATCTGCAAGCCTTCATCGAGGCGGAGCTCCGCCAGCGGGCGAGCGAACGCCAGTAGCGCCAGGGTACGCGTCGTCCAGGCGCGGTTGGGGGTAAGTGCTTCAGGCTGGCGAGGTTCCACACCCGGTGGGGGAATCTGCTCAAGCCAGAGCCAGCCAGCCGGGCGCAAGCCGTTCAGCGTGCGGCATTCATTATTGGCGCTAATCATTATGGGGCTTATGCTTATTGGGATCGCCCGTGCCCCGGAATCACGCGGGCTGGACGTGGTTCGACTGGCACGGGGGATGCGAAGATCATGCCGGGAACGGCAGAGTCAAGCCGAAGAGGCAATGCATGCGAGGCGTGAAATGAGCTCGAAGGGCTACGCACTTCCGTATCGCGACGAACTAGGATTCTGCAACGTTTTTATGTCGGCCATCGGTGGCGACGGGGCGAACATGGCCGCTAAGCTTCTGTTCAAGATCGGCGTCAGTACGTTTGGGTTGGACGGAGGTTACGACGCCAAGTACGGCAGCGAGAAGACCGGCACGGCGACCGACGTTTCCGTGCGGTTCTGCCAGTTGGGCACTCCCGTTCGCCAGGCCGGCCCGACTACCTCGCCACATTTCCTCGTGGCCTTTCACCGGGACCTGATCCGCCCGCTCGGCCTGAAGAAGGGACTGATGCCCGACGCCACGTGCATCGTTAACTCGCACGATTCTCCGGAAAGGGTGCGCGACGAACTGACGCTGCACAGCGGCACGGTCGTTTGCGTTGACGCGACAAAGGTTGCGGCGGAAACGAACTCGCGATTGAACATGCCGATGCTGGCGATGCTGTGCCACGAGTTGAAGTTCCCGGGTGAGCCGGTAAAGCAGGCCATCGTCGAGCGGTGGCCTCGGGCGGCTGAGGCGAACTTGGCGGCCTATGACGCGACGATTGAGACGGCTCAGCGGCAGACGTTCGAGGCCGACGGGAAGTACGGACTTGAGCCCTTCGAGGCGGAGCGCGGTCCGATCGGGTATCTGAATATGCTTCGCGGCGGGGCGATTGATGCCCTGACGCACAACACGGAAGGCCGTGATAACCGCGTCGCGGGTAGAGGTCTCGTCCCCGCCTTCGACCCCGAAGCCTGCAACAGCTGCGGCATTTGCCTGACGGTCTGCAGCGATCCGGGTGGGCTGCTCTGGCGCGAAGGACGCATGGTGGGCATCGACGCGACCTTCTGCAAAGGGTGCATGCGGTGCGTGGAGGTCTGCCCGACGACCAAGAAGGGCAAGGCACTTCAGATGCCCGCGCCGGTGGCAAGCTGACCGCGAGTGTGCAGCCCGCAGCGCCGTTCCGTTCGGTCCTCCAGCGACGCCGCCACGTCAGGTGATCGGTGCGATCGAAGCGACGTCTGCTGATTCTGCTCATCCCGGCCGTGATCGCGTCGGCGGCCGCGGTCAAGTTCGGCCGATGGCACGTCCTGCCCAAGCGATTCGCCGTCGTCGAGCCAGGTCGGTTCTATCGCTCGGGCCAGATGGAGCCGTGGCCCTATGAGCGCGTGATCGAAGAGCACGGGATCAAGACGATCTTGAGCCTCAATCAGCTACCCGCTGATGACCGGCTTGCCGTCGTTGAAAGGAGGATCGTCCGCACGCACGGCCTGAAGTTCCACTGCTTCGCTATGCCGGGCGACGGGTGCGGCAGCTTCGAGGCACTGGACGTGGCCGCTGCGATCCTGGCCGATCCGGCCAACCACCCGGTGCTCGTCCATTGTGCAGCAGGGGTGAACCGCACCAACGCCGTCTTCGCTGCGTATCGCATGAAGTACGAAGGCTCCTCGTTCGATGACGCGATGGCCGAGTGCGAGCGATACGGGCTCAGCCGGCACAGCAATCCGAGCTTCTATCGCCACATGCGGGCGTACCACGATCGGCTGGACTGAACATCGCAGCCCGCCAGCGCGGGGGGACAGTGAGGCCCGGGAGGCTCCCGGGGCGCGCGAGAACGGACTAGGTCGTCTTGCGAGCTGAGGTCCCGCAGGCCAGCTGCCGGCCGAGGCCCGCGCTGTGCGTTCTGCCCGCCCGAGATCAGGCTCACTTCACCGGGGGCATGACGACCCGACTATCTGGTTCGAGACCGGGGGCTGCGGATACAATCGCCCGTCATGGCGACGCTCCGCCTGGACAGTCCGGTGCAGTACGTCAAGGGGGTCGGTCCTCGTCGGGCCGAGCAGCTGGCGGCGCTGGGGATACACACCGCAGGCGACCTGATCGAGCACTACCCGTTCAGGCACGAACACCAGCGACCGCCCAAGCCGATAGGCAGCCTCGAGCTTGGTGAGATGGCCACCATCGTGGCTGAGGTCGTTTCCGTGCGGGCTACGGGCGGCTATCAGCGGCCGACAATCAGCGCGACCGTCCAGGACGGTACGGGCAAGTGCACCGTGCGGTGGTTCAACGCCGGATGGTTACGCGCACAACTCCAAGCGGGGCAGACGGTCCGACTCTACGGTAAGGTCAATGAGTACCGCGGGCTGGCGCAGCTCACCAATCCGAAGTTGGACACGGTGAATGAGGACCGTGCGGCTGACCTGACGGAGTCCGAACGCTTCCTTGCGGTTTATCCGGCCACGGCGGAGCTGCGTGCAAGCCAGGTCGCGCGCATCGTGCAAACGGCGCTGCGTGAGGTATCGGCTCAGGTCGAGGAGTTCTTCGACGCGGACTTTCGGCGCGAGCGCGGGCTAGGGCTTCGGCGAACGGCGATCGAGCGCATGCACGAGCCGACGCGACCCGAGGACGTGGCCGTCGCGCGGAAGCGGCTGGCATATGACGAGTTGTTCCTGATGCAACTGGGGATCGCGCTGAAACGGCAGCACGCGCGCTCAACTACGCGAGCGGCTGCCATGCAGACAAGTGAGGAAATGGATCGACGGATTCGACGGCGCTTCCCGTTTGAGCTTACGGCGGCGCAGAACCGAGCCGTGGAGCAGATCGCCTCAGACCTGCGTGCTGCTGTGGTGATGAATCGGCTCCTGCAGGGGGACGTGGGTTCGGGCAAGACCGTGGTGGCGCTGTACGCGGCGCTCGTGGCCGTGGCCAACCGACATCAAGCAGCGATCCTGGCGCCGACTGAGATCCTGGCCGAGCAGCATTTCCGCAACATTGAGAAGTACCTCGCGGACAGCCGTGTCAGACGGGCGCTGCTTGTCGGAGGTATGCCGCGCGCACGCCGGGACCAGATTTGCGAGCAGACTGCCGCCGGGCAACTCGATCTGATTGTCGGGACCCATGCGCTCCTGGAACAGACGGTCAGGTTCCGATCGCTCGGACTGGTGATCATTGACGAACAGCACAAGTTCGGGGTGCGACAGCGTGCGGCGATCCGCGGCAAGTCGCCGCAAGGGCGCTCCCCGCATTATCTGGTCATGACAGCAACGCCTATCCCGCGGACGTTAGCCATGACTGTCTTCGGAGACCTCGACGTCTCGATTATCGAATCCTTGCCGCCGGGCCGGCAGCCTGTCCAAACGCAAGTTGTCAGACCCGAGGACGTGCCCCGGGCGTGGGAGTTTGTCCGGTCGCGGCTTGCAAGGGGTGAGCAGGCGTTCGTGGTCTATCCGTTGGTGGCTGAGTCGGAGGCGATGCCGCTGCGGGCGGCGGAGGCCGAGGTGGAGCACCTTCAGCGGGAAGTCTTCGGGGAGTTCAACGTCGGGCTGGTCCACGGCCAAATGAAGCCCGCCGACAAGGACGCCGTCATGCAGCGGTTCCGGGCAGGGCAGACCGACGTGCTGGCGGCGACGACGGTCGTGGAAGTCGGCGTGGACGTGCCCGACGCGACGGTGATGGTCGTTCAGCACGCGGACCGATACGGCCTGTCTCAGCTGCATCAATTGCGCGGGCGTATCGGCCGGGGAACCCGACCGGGGCACTGCTTGCTGCTGTCGGATTCGAGCGGCCACGCGGCGATGCGTCGGCTGAGCGTGCTGTGCCAGACGACCGACGGCTTTCGCATCGCCGAGGAGGATCTGCGTCTTCGAGGCCCGGGGGAGCTGTTCGGCACGCGTCAGCACGGCCTGCCCGAGCTGAAGGTGGCGGACATCGTGAACGACTTCGAGTTGTTGATGCTGGCCCGTCGTGACGCGGCAGATTTGGTTCGGCGAGACCCTCTGCTTCGTGATCCCACCCACATGGCCATCCGTCGGGCACTGATCGCCAAGTACAAAGAGACGCTGCCATTGATCGACGTAGCCTGATCTGGTAACAACTGCCGGCGGCCATTGCTCCCCGGAGGAGAAACGATATGAGCCAAGCGGCTGAGCTGAAATTCGATGCCCACGGTCTGATTCCCGCCGTGATTCAGGATGCTGAGACGCGCGAGGTGCTGATGATGGCCTACATGAATCAGCACAGCTTGGCCGAGACGCTGCGGACGGGCAAGACGCATTTCTGGTCGCGCTCTCGAGGCAAGCTGTGGCTGAAGGGGGAAACTTCCGGTCACGTCCAGGAAGTGGTCAGCATCCACAAGAACTGCTACTCCGATTGCCTGCTGATCAAAGTGCGACAAGTTGGCGCGACCTGCCACATGGGGTACACGAGCTGCTTTTTCCGTGAGCGGACCGGTGACGGCAAGTGGCAGATTACGGCTGAGCGTGTGTTCGATCCCGCCGAAGTCTATGGCGAGCAATGATCGTGACGAGGGCTTCCGCTCGTGTGTGCTCGGCGCGTCGCGCGCTTTCACGTCGGGACGATGAACAGCGATGACTGAAGCGCCAGCCCGGAGTTCCATTCGGCGGACCGCGTCTTGGCTCGACAGCGCGGTTCTCGCGACGGCGCTGGCGGCGGCGGTCGCGCTCGTGATCGAGTACGGATTCCCCACCGAAGAGCATCCCATCCCCCGTGGCCTGCTGGAGGCAATCGAGCTGAGTGCTGTGGCTATGTTCGTCCTCGCGCGGGCGGTGACGTTGTGGATGGCGCCTGCCCGATTGGAGCATCTGCGCCGCGACTGGCTGGATTACAGTTTGATCGGCGCGGGGGTTGCGGCTCTGGGGATCGAGTTCGAACTGACACACCAGCCGGTCTTCAAGGCCGGCACGATCTACATCGCTACGATGCAGGTGATGATCCTGGCCCGCTCCGGCGTGGCGCTGCTCCGGTTCAACCTGGCCTTTTCGCAAACGAAGCTTCACCCGGCGCGCCTGATGGTATTGAGTTTTACGGCGGCGATCGTGCTCGGTACAGCGTTGTTGGCGCTGCCGGCCGCGTCGCGGGCCGCACTGGGCGGCGACCAGTGGTACTACCAAGCCAGGCATCTGCTGAACTGTCTGTTCACAGCCACTAGCGCGACCTGTGTGACCGGGCTAATCGTGTACGACACGGGCCAGGATTTCACGCTCTTCGGCCAAGTCGTCATCCTGGTCCTAATTCAGCTCGGGGGTTTGGGGATTATGATCTTCGGGAGCGTGTTCGGTCTGATGCTCGGCAGGCAGTTGAGCCTGCGCGAGTCGCTGGTTCTGCAAGACGCCCTGAGCCACGAGACGCTCGGCCGGATCGGGCGGATGGTCAAGTTCATCTGCATCGCCACGTTCCTGGTGGAAAGCGTGGGGGCGCTGATGCTCTACCCCATGTGGGACCAAAGCGTCGGTTCGGCGGCCGACCGTTGGTTCTACAGCATCTTTCACGCGGTCAGCGCGTTCTGTAACGCGGGGTTTGCACTTCAGCATGATAGCCTGATCCGATACCACGGTGTGTGGCAGGTCTATGGGGTTGTCATGCCTTTGATCGTGCTCGGCGGCCTGGGGTTTCCCGTGCTGTTGAACCTGTTTGAGGTTGGACGGGCGCGAGCCCAAGGGCGCTGGCAACGCTGGCGCGGCCAGCCCGGACGGACCCCTCACTACGGCGCCCGCGAGAATCTGTCCCTGCACGGCAAGCTCGTGTTGAGCACCACCGGAATCCTGATCGTGGTGCCGGCCAGTTGGCTGTGGTTCTTCGAAACGCCTACTCGTCTGGGCTCGCGTCATCGGGTCCTGCCAACCGTTAGGATCGTCGTCGAGGCCGCCCCGGAATCGATGACCGGGCTGTCGGCCGGGCAACGCGTCCTGGCGGCCCTGTTTCAGTCGGTGACCGCGCGAACGGCCGGATTCAATACGGTTCGGACGGATGCCGACGCGCTAACACCCGCGAGCCATTTTCTGATGTGCATGCTGATGTTCATCGGCGGGTCGCCGGGATCGACGGCGGGCGGCATGAAGACGGTAGCATTCGCCGTCCTGGTGCTCTCCGTGGGCGCTGCGCTTCGCCGACGCGAGAACGTCGAGGCTTTCTCGCGCAGCATCCCTTTGCGTCTTGTCGAACAGGCGGCCACGTTGACGATATTGATGTTGTCGCTGGTCGGCTTCGTGACTCTTGTGCTGTGCGCGACAGAGAAGGCGCCGATGTCAGAGCTCATGTTCGAGTCGTTCTCCGCATGTGGGACGGTCGGCCTATCAATGGGGATCACCCCTCAATTGACAAGTGTCGGGCGCGTGGTCATCATCGTGGCCATGTTCGCGGGCCGGCTGGGGCCGCTCACTGTCCTGATCGCTTTGGCCGGTCGCGTGCAAGCCGCTCGATACGAGTATCCCGAGGAGCACGTCGTGATCGGTTAGACGCTGTGTGACGAGTGGCAGTCTGATGGCACGTTTTGCGGTTATCGGCTTAGGGCGTTTTGGAATGGACCTGGTGCGCTCGTTGACCGCAGCAGGGGCGGAGGTGATTGCCATCGACTCGAATCGCCGTCTGATCGAGGAGGTCCGGGACGAGGTACCCCTGGCCGTCCGCCTGGACAGCACCGACGAGCAAGCGCTAAGGGCTCAGAGCATCCACCAAGTGGACGCGGTCGTTGTCGGGATCGGGCAGGATTTTGAAGCTGCGGCCTTGACGACGGCAACGCTCAAGGCCATTGGCGTGCGAAAGGTCATCGCGCGGGCCGGCAGCGTCGTGCGAGGGAGAATCCTCAAAAGCATCGGGGCCGACGAGATCGTCTTCCCGGAGGCGGAGTCCGCGGTCCGATGCGCCCAGCGGTTGACCCTGCCGCGGCTTCAGGACTACCTCAAGCTGGGCGAAGGCTACAGCGTGATCCAGCTCGTGGCACCGAAGCGATTTTGCAACAAGACGCTCGCCCAGATCGACCTGCGTCGGCGGCATCGCGTCAATCTGGTTGCCATCAAGCGCGAGTCAGCTGCCGGCGAAGCCACGGCAAGCGCGGAACCCGAGTCGCAGATTATCTCGGTCCCTCATGCCGATACAACGATTCTGCCCGACGATGTGCTTGTACTGGTCGGTTCCGACATGGATCTGGCGCGACTGCCTGGCGACTAGCCGACCGTGCTGGTTGCGGCCCCGGCGTCACGTCAACCGACCTTTGCGGTGGCGATCCCGTACGCCGGCACGGGGACGATCAGGGCGCCCTCGTCCATCCGGGTGTTGCCGCCTTCAAGCTCCCGCTCGAGCAGGTCGGTTTCGACAGCCGCGCTGCCCCTTGGCGCTAAGGATCTGTCGAGCGTGACGCGCGCTTCGGTGGCCTTGCCTTCCATTTCGTACAGCCGCAGGATCAGCCCGTCGTCATCCTCGGCCTTTTTCAACCCCGAGAGCATGATGTTGTCCGGCTCGACGGTGAGGAATCCCTTGCGAGGGGGCAACCGCCCGTGCTGAAAGGTCGTGCCGACCACGTTGAACGGGTGGTTGAACGCAGCGGCGGCTCGCGTCGCCTGGCTTGGCCCCCAAGCACCGGTATGGGGCAGGAGCGCGTAGCGGATGCGGTGCTGGCCCAGCTCCGGAAGCGGGTCGGGATCGTAGCTGCTGCGCACGAGCGTGAGCCGCAGCGTGTTGTCCAGCGCGCTGTGGCCGTACTTGCACTCGTTCAGCAGAGACGCGCCGGTAGGCTTTTGAGCAAGGTGGCCCTCGGGCGAGCCGGTCAGGTCGGCCCATCGAAGTGCCGGCACTTCTTGGCCGTTTGTCGGGCGCTCGATGTGTCCGCACGGGACCTCATAGGTGGCCCTGGCATCGGCGATCGCCAGCGGGAATACCGCGCGCAGCATAGGCACACCGGTGGTGGGCGTACCGCGCTCGAGCCAATCAATCTCCAAGCAGAACTCCACACACGGCGAGCCGGATCCCAGGCTGATCGTCAGCGTGAGCCGGGAATCGTTGATCGAGCGGCGCGAACGGACCGTCGCGACGTACGGCCCGCGGTGCACGACTTCCATGGTTGCCCCGTCGATGAGGTCGGTTTGCTTGACGATCTGGCCGATCTCCCATGCGGTCATGCCGTGCGGCGCCTCGAGCAACATTTGCAGCAGGCCCAGCCGCCCGCTCGGCGGAACCAAGTCGTAGCCGTTCTTCTTGTCGATCAGGTGAACGATGGTGCCTGAGCCGGGCTCGACCTGGACCTCGTACAGTTCGTTCTCCAGTTTGCCATGATCGTCGGCTGAAGCTCCCAAAGCTGTCAGTGGCTCATACGCGCGCGTCACGCAGTACGTGCGGTAGCCCAGGCCGGGAACGTCGGTGGCCGGGAATGCCACCGTCATGAAATCGTGCCCCCAGTATCCGGCCCGTTCGAGGACTTGGCCGGGCATCGGCTTTCCGGTCTCGTCAATGACTCGGACGGCGTCAGGGGGCACATCCGTGTTCCAGAGTTTCGCGGTGACGATCTCACTGCGAGGCCAAGAGCTGGGGTTGACCACGACGAACGGATGTGCCTTGGCCGCGCCTGCACCGAGTGTGGATACTTGCCCGAAGGCGCTCTGGTCGCCGGCGCCGGCGCCCAGGCCGGCTCCCCCGCCGGCAGCCCTTGCTGACCGCGCCGGCACAGTGGGCAATACGGGCGCGGTGTTTACAGATGCCGCGAGCTTGCGGAGTGACCGCGTCTTGACGCTGCCGGTGACGGCCAGAATCTCCTGGAACAGCCCTTGGGAGTACTCGTACGTGCCGTGCGCGCCTGAGCCGGGCAGGATGTCGTGGAACTGGTTGAACATGGCATGCCGCCAGGCCTCGCGCAAACTGTCGGCTGGGTATGGGACGCCGACTGTCGCGGCCGCTAACAGTGCCGCGGCCTCGGCTTCCACCAGCGCGTTCTCGCTGGCGCGGTTGGCCAGCTTGATGTTGCTCTGCGAGGTGTAGCAGCCTTCGAACACGAAGTTCAGCTCTTCTGTTACAACGGGCAGATCTTTGGCCTGCTGCTCGGCGATGGCAAAAAACGCGTCGGTGGTGGAAAGCTTGACCTTCGGGAAGATGGGCCAGGCGTTCATTCCCGCTGCCGCGTCCAAGTCCCGTCGGGTCGGCCCGCCCCCGTGATCGCCAACGCCATAAAGGTAAAGGTAGTCCTTCAAGCCTGTGGCTTTCTCGAAATCAAACAGGACGCGCGTCATGTCCGGAGTGATCGCGCCGTTGTACCAGAGGATGCCGTCGTCAAAGGCCAATACTCGTGAGCCGTCCGGACTCTGCCACCAGAACAGGCGCGGCCCGCGCCCCCCTCGGCAGAAGTAGTACCGCGTGACTCCGCCGCGGACCAGTATTCCGGGCACGGTATAGGGATGGCCGAACAAGTCCGGCTCCCAATCGATCTTGATTTGATCGTAGTCGAGCCCGAAGTGCTGCTTCATGAATCTCTTGGTGTACAGCAGATGTCGGCAAAGGATTTCGCCGGAGGCTGTGTTCTTGTCGCCCTCCACCCACGTGCTGGCGGTCACCTCCCAACGGCCCTGGCTGATGCGGCGCTTCAGCGCCTCGAACATCTCGGGGCAGTACCGTTCCATGAGGTGGTAGGTCGAAGCCTGGCTCTGCGAGAAATGGAAGTCCGCGTACTCATCCATGAGCCGATCGACCGTGCCGAACGTGTCGTTCGTGACGCTGACCGTTTCCGGCCAAGTCCACATCCAGTTCATGTCGATGTGCGCGTGGCCGACGCAGTAGATGGTGTACTGCTTGGCGGCTTCGCCGAGGGGGGCGAGGATGGCTTCGGCCTCTTTGACGACGGCGTCGATGTCGATGGCGCCGCCGGCGGAGGCAGCCGATTGAACCAGCTCCACGGCCTGAAGGATCAGGTTCTGCCAGGCGGACTGCTTTTCGGGCCTTGCCGCTGCAAGTCGCCTCGCGAAGTCGATCTCATGCTTGAATCGTTCGAGCGCTTGTGCCGCGCCGTCGGCCGCGGCACTGATCTGATCCAAGAACGTTTCCACTCGTTCAGCGAACGCTTTCACCTGAAGTCGCCTCCTATCTTGGAATTCTCCGATTGCACGCGCTGTCTGTCCGCGTGGGACCGTGTTGGCCTCGGCATCGCTACCGATCAGAGCCGTGACACGATAGTCGCTAGGCCCATCGCCAACAAGGGGCAAGAACTTATCCCGCTTCGGCGCCGAATGCGAATGGGGTCAGCGGAGTAGGAAGCCAGCGCGCGGGGATGCTTCGCCTCGTTCTATTCTGGGATTCGGGCCTGCAAGCGCAGGGGTCGGTCGGCGCGGCGCGGTCGCGGGCTGGCACCGTGGCTAGATGATCGTTCGCCGGCGGCCCGGGGCGTGTATCCGTGCGTCACTAGGATCGGTCAGCGAGAGCACGTCACGGTCGGGTCGAAGCATCGCGGCAACGGCGTGGCAGGGCTCCATGCCGGGCACGTCCGCTGCGGAAGTGGCGCTCGCGGCGGGGGCCAAGGGGTTGACCCCCAGAATCGCCAGACCGCCGATGCTGCCGACCAATAAACCGATCACCAGACCAAGCAGGCCGCCGGCACAGTAGCCTGCCCCCGTGATTAGCAGCAAGGCTCCGGTAGCGATGATGACGGTCTGCACATCATCTGCGCAGGTGGTTGTGTCGCCGGCGCCGTTCCCCGGCGCCCCCGGGTCGGGCTCCGCGTCATCATCGGTGGTGATGGTGAATCCTTCGCCGATCAAGACGGTCGCTGATTCGGTGTTGGGCAATGTGGAAACGCTGGTCTTGAACACGGTGGCCAGTGAGTCGCTCGAGATGCTGACGGTGAATGTGTCCTCGGTACTCGGCGTGATCAGCGTGCCGCTGGCGAGCTCGAGGACATCGCCCTGGGCGACGCCTGTCCTTGGGTCCGTTGAGGCGGGCTGCTCACCGGTGATCTGCAGGATGTCGTCACCGACGACGCTGCCCAGGCTCAGGCCGACGGTGAAGTTCTGTTCGATGACCAAGTCGAACGACGTGGCAGCCTGCTGCGCCACACCCAGGTTGGTCTCGATGTCGATGTCAAAACCGGCCAACCCGCTGTTGTCGTCCTGGCCCGCGTCGTCGGACAAGACGACGGCCGTGAGGACGTAGTCCAGGTCGCTGCCCGTCTGGATGGTCAGCGCCGAGGAGAGCGGCGATGAAGCCGGCGCGATGTCGAAGACGACCGTAGCGCCTGACGCTGGGAGCGCCAGTCCGGCCAGGAAACCGGCGATCAGCCCGGGATGTGCTTTGATGCTGGTCATGGTCAAAGCCCTCGTGGCGGCATGGGCCGCGGTTGCAGGGCCCGCGTGCCTATCAGTCCGCTTCAGCTCTTGGGGTCATGGTGACCGCGATCGCCACCTCGGGCCTGCAGCGTCCGGATCGGCCGAGTCGCCCTGCCATGCCCAAAGTCTCTCCGGCTGGCCTGCACCTGAGTGTATGGTTGATATATCGGCCAAACAAGCAGGCTGGCTGGAAGTCGCCTGGCTACCTGGCGAGCCCGAATTGGCGTTTGGTTCGCGCAACGCGCTGGTGGGAGTCCGGCTCGTCGCGCAGGGCCAGGAACTGGTCGAAACCTGCCAGGGCGGCCTGGTGTTGGCCGTCGGCAGCCAGGAGCACGGCAACGATGTAATAGGGCCAGGGCTCGTCCGGATGGGCGGCGCCATAGTCTGCCAGGGCCCGTCTGGCCCGCTCAAGTGCATCCTCGGGTTGCACCGGTTGCGTTGTGCAAGCGGCTTCAAACGCGTCGGCAGCTCGTTCGGGTTCGCCGGTGTTCAAGGCGCACCAACCAACGGCCAGGCGGGCCATGATCATCGAGGGATCTTGTTCGAGGATTGCCTTGGCCAGCCGGACGGATCGGTCGTGGTGGCCGGCGAGGGACTGCGACCAGGCCAACCACGCCTGAAGATCGACTGCGTCCGGTTCCCGCCGGGCGGCGGCATGCCAAGCCTGCATCGCCTCCGCTTCTCGCCGTCTGGCGGCCAGGAAGTCGTGCCACGCGATCAGGGCCTCACGATTGGTCGGGCGGTCGCCGAGCACGGCGCGGTACTGCCGCTCGGCCTCGTGGTCACGTCCAAGCTCGGCCAGCAACCCGGCGCGATTCAGGGCGGCGGGGAGTAGGTTCGGCCTGAGCGCCAGAGCCTGCCGACAGTGGGTCAACGCGCCTTCGGGATCGCCCAGCCGGGCCAGGCATACCCCGAGATTCACGTGGGCCATCACGTGCTCAGGCATCCACGAGAGCAGTCGCTGCAAGTACGTTGCCGCCTCGTGGTACCGGCCGCGTCGCATCATGATGTCAGCCAGGTTGTAGATGGCCGGGGGGTGATACCTGTTGATCTTGAGGACTCGCTGATAGGCCTGCTCAGCCTC
>CAYGAN010000109.1:0-15327 GCA_964347585.1 uncultured Planctomycetales bacterium
GCTTTTTTGATGGACGAGCGAACGGAAATGCAATCTGCAGATGCCTCCCCACTAGCCGTTGGCCGGGGCGCTGCGGGCGATGAAATAACGGGAAGGTGGATGGGCTCTAGTTTGCCCTCTAAGGCGGGTACCCGCCTGGCAGCAGGACCCTGAGGCGGGCCGGAGGTTCGAATCCCCCGAGGGCAATGGGTAGGTGGCGTCGGACGCGTTGAGTCGGAGGCTGGCTAGTTCAATAGCTTATGGAGAGTGGTGCCTAGGGTCGAAGAGAGCGTCCGACGCCGTGTTCGGCACGAGGCACGCCGAAACGGGGCGAACCTCGTGCGGCCAGTCTCCGACTCTGATTCTATCACAGATTTGGGAAACAAAGCGAGGGACCTGAGCGTCTCTATTGGATGAACGCCCGACAGGGCCCTGAGCACAGCAGCGTGCCAGGGGCTCCCAGACAAGGCCCTGACTTCACGGGCTTCAATTGCCCGGCGTAACGTTCCAGCAGGGCGGCGCCCGGAATCTGTGGCCTCGGAGGTCGCGCGCCTGGAGTTAACGTGGCGGCTAGATTTGCCGCGGGCACAGCCAGAAGATCGTCGAGTCCACGGAACCAATACGGGCCTGAGGCGTATAAGAGCTACAAGTGGCCGTTCTTTATCCGTACCGCGCGTGCTTGCATCGTGGTTGCTGTGATGAGTAGCGTCCTCGAACATCCGACCCTTGTGCTGAGCCGGCTGTGGCAACCGGTTCACATGACCACAGTGCGCAAGGCCCTTTGCCTTGGCTACCAGGACGTGGTGCGCTTTGTCAATCCGATGACGTGTCAGCCACTGTCGTTCGATGAGTGGCTGACGGTACCGGTCGAGGAACATGATCCAGCGGTTCGTGGAGTCAGGCAGCCCATCAAGGCCCCTGAGGTAGCGCTGCTGACGGATCACCGCCCGCTGTCGTTTCACGGCCCGGTCTTCTCCCGCAGCAATCTCTACAAGCGTGACCGCTACAGGTGTCAATACTGCGGGGCACAGCTCGGCGCCCGGGAGCTGACGATTGACCATGTGGTACCGCGGTCTCGTGCGGGTCAGACCACCTGGGTCAACTGCGTGACCTGCTGCGTGCCCTGCTCCGAGCGCAAGGGTGATCGCTCTCCAGTTGAAGCGGGCATGAGGCTCCGGCGTACGCCATTCCAGCCCGCTCGCTCCACGTTGCACGGCCGCGACCGACGGGGCTCAAGCAAAGTGACCCGGCGTCTCGCCGCCCGTAGTTGCCGCAGAACGAATCCAGCTCATGAGGTGAGTTGAGCGTCGCGCGGATCGTTCGCTTGGCTTTCTCGTCGGGCATTCCCCTCAGTCAATGTCGGGCGCAGCGCCCTTCTCACGCCGTGTGACTGGAATGGCGCTTTTCCGCTCGCTGGCAGCGGGCGGGACGCTGGTGCGGCCGAGCTGACCTGCCCTGGAGAGGCGCGGCTGCACGCCAGGCTTTCAATACCTGCCAGCAACTCCCCGCTACGCTGCTCACCACGGCCGGGCCAGCCGCGGCACCCCACCCCCGGGCAAGAACGTTGGCCCCGCCGTCACCCGCCCGGGCGCGAACCACGGCGATATTATCGGGCCCTAAGCCCGGGGCGGGCTGCAAATGAGGCCCGGCGGGCAGATCGAGCCAAAACCGGGCAAAACCGCCCAATATGTGACGTATTTCCTTTGCATTTCGACTGGGATCGGCGATAATAGGAGAGGATCTAGTTAGCCAAATGACTGGCGAAGAGCGTCGGCGACAACTTGTGGAGTACCTGGCGGAGCGAGGGATCGCGGACCTGGCTGCGTTGATGGCACACTTGGACGTGTCGGAGTCCACCGTTCGCAGGGACCTTGCACAACTGGAAGAGGAAGGCCAGATCCGTCGGACACACGGCGGGGCGGTCTTCGTGAGCGAGCGATTCAGCGCCCTGAACTACGCAGCGCGCGAGTCCACGATGACTGCCGAGAAGGGCGCGATCGGGCGAGCAGCGGCTGAGCTCGTCAGGGACGGGGAGGCAATCCTCCTGGACGGCGGCACCACGACGTTCCAGGTGGCGCGTCACCTGAAGGGACGTGAGCTGCAGATCGTGACGAATTCGCTGCCGATCGCGGCTTTGTTCGCGAGTAAGACGGCCGTGGAGCTGGTCTTCGTAGGGGGGTACATATACCCGCGTACCGGAGTCGCCCTCGGCCCGCTGACGCGTCGTATGCTCGAGTCAGTACACGTCAACAAAGCGATCATGGGTGCAGCGGGCATTACCCAGGAGGGCCTGTTCAACGCGAACGTGCTTATGGTGGAGGCAGAACGCCAGATGATGACCAGCGCGGACGAGGTAATCATCGTTGCCGATCACAGCAAGTTCGGCAAGAGGGCCCTGGCCCAGCTTTGCCCGCTCGGCCGGGTCAGCAAGTTGATCTGCGACGGCGGGCTAGCAGAGGAGTGGCGGCAGATAGTCCGAAAGGCTGGGGTGGAGTTGATCGTGGTGGAGGCCGGGCAACAGACGGAAGCACCGTCGGAGGGCCGATGATGAGCACCGTCGTCAGCACCCCGAGAGTTGAGCGCAGTGCGGTCGAGCGCGTCGTCCGTGAGGTGGTTGCGCGGAGGCTGCAAGTAGCGCGGCCGGGTCGGGATGAATACAAACCTAACCTTGTTGCGAACATTTCGGCGCGGCACATGCACATCACCCAGGAGCAGCTCGAGCTCCTGTTCGGCGCTGGATCGCACTTGACGGTGATGCGACCCCTGTATCAGGAAGGCGAGTTCGCTAGCGAGCAGGCGGTGACAATCATCGGTCCGCGTCACCGGATGATACCGAATCTGCGGATCCTCGGGCCCGTTCGGCCTCGCACGCAGGTGGAGCTGGCATTCACCGACGGGATCGCCCTAGGTATCGAGCTGCCGGTGCGGCTGTCAGGCGACCTGGACGGGACCCCCGGGTGTATCGTGCTTGGACCGAAGGGACACCTGGTGCTGGAGTCGGGCGTCATCCGAGCGGAGCGGCACGTGCACATGAATGAGCGCGACGCGGAATACTACGGCGTGCGGCAGGGAGATCGGATGAAGCTGCGCGTTCAGAGCAGTTGTCCAATAACGTTAGAGGGCATTCTGTGCCGGGTGAACCCGAAGTTCAAGTTGGAGGTTCACGTTGACACTGATGAAGGCAATGCGTGCGACTTGGCGAATGCGACGCACGTTGGACTCTTGAAGGAGTGATAGTCAATGGCAGCGGTTGAAGCACTGGGCATGGTGGAGACTCGCGGACTTGTGGCCGCAATCGAGGCGAGCGACGCCATGCTGAAGGCGGCCAGCGTGGCGCTGGCGGGGTATGAGAAGATCGGTCGCGGTTTGGTTACCGCGTTCGTGACAGGTGACGTTGCGGCGGTCAAGAGCGCGACGGATGCGGGAGCGAACGCGGCCAGCAAGGTCGGCGAAGTCATCAGCGTGCACGTCATTCCGCGCCCGCACGATGACTTGCGGCATCTGATGCCGGAACGAGGAGCCCAAGCCAAGGCGAGGGGTGCCGGCCGGTAGAAGGTTGGGCGGCAGCAATCGAGCGTACGAATCCGTCCGGCAGATCAGGCGAACTGCCGGAGTGGACTCGCAGGTTGGAGATCTGAGCGATGCATGATGCCATCGGGTTACTTGAGACCCAAGGGTTCGTCGGGCTGGTCGAAGCATCGGACGCGATGTGCAAGGCAGCGAACGTGGAACTGGTCAAGACGATCCAGATCGGCGGCGGGTACGTGACAACGATAGTCCGGGGGGACGTTGGCAGCGTCAAGGCGGCCGTCGATGCCGGTGCGGAGGCGGCGAACCGCGTGGGCGAACTTGTTAGCGCGCACGTAATCCCGCGGCCGCACGAAGGACTCAAAGGCGTGTACGTCTAATGTGCGGCAGCAGACTCGCTCTAACCGGCAGGACACCCGAATGAGTGTCCGATACGGCGCTGGAGGAGCGGCTTGCGGAGCACTCATCGGGTGGCGACGATGAAGATACTCGTGGCCAACATCGGCAGCACGTCATTCAAGTTCAAACTGCTGGACATGGCGGACGAGAGTGAGCTGGCGCGCGGCGGAGTCGAGCGCATTGGCGGCCAGGACGCTCGCGTCTATGCCACGGTGGGCGACGCCGAACCAGTCGAAGAGACACGGGCGGTGGCCGATCACGGGGAGGCCGTAGAGTCGAACCTTGCGATGTTGCTCGATCGGAAGCGCGGGTGTCTGGCGTCGCTACGTGACGTTTCGGCGATCGGATTCAAAGCGGTTCACTGCGGCGGGCGGTGGGATGCGGTGCGGGTGGACGAAGAGGTGCTGGGGGCCATGGAGGAGTTTGCCGACGTGACGCCGGCACACAACCCGCCTTACGTGGCCGCCATGCGTGCGTTAGCCCGGAGGCTCCCAGAAACGCCTCAGGTGGCCGCGTTTGAAACCGGCTTTCATCGGAGCATCCCGCTGTCGCGTCAACTGTACGCCGTGCCGTTCGAGTGGTACGAGAAGTTGGGAGTTCGGCGGTACGGCTTTCACGGAGCCAGTCACCGCTACATCGCGGTCCGGTCTGCAGAGCTGCTTAAGCGCAGCGACCTGCGGGTGATCTCGTGTCACCTGGGGGGCTCATCGTCAATATGTGCGATCCGGAACGGTCAGAGCGTGGCAAACAGCTTCGGCATGGCGCCGCAATCGGGGCTGCCGCACAACAACCGTGTGGGCGATTTCGACGTCTACGCGTTGCTGAAGCTGCTCGACAAAACGGATCATACAGTTCCTGAGTTGCTTGAGATCATGGCGAAGCGTGGCGGCCTGCTCGGCGTCAGCGGGCTGAGCAACGACTATCGCGACCTCGAGAAAGCAGCAGCGGGCGCTAACAAGCGGGCGAAACTGGCAATTGACATGCTGGTTGAGAGCGTCCGCCAGTACGTCGGGGCATACTTGGTGGCGCTGAACGGAGCCGACGCAATCGTGTTCACGGGGGGCATGGGGGAGAACGCGACCGAACTTCGGGCGCGAATCTGTCGGGGGTTGGACTTCTTCGGGATCGAGCTGGACGGCAAGCGGAACCAGGCGCGGGGGCAGGAAGCGACGATATCGACGGACAGCTCGCGGGTGCGGCTGATGACGATACCGACGAACGAAGAATTGATCGTCGCGCGGCAGACGGTGGCGGTACTAGCTTCGCCCCGCACGCCGGACGCGGCGAGACGAGATTAAGGACGATTCGCAGGCTCGCATCGAGCTGCGGGGCTGCGAGACTGATGGAGATCTCCCATGGCTCAGCAAGCAATCGGGCTGATTGAAACGCGGGGAATGGTCGCGCTGGTGGAAGCGACGGACGCAGCCCTGAAGGCGGCCAACGTGAGGTTCAAGGGCTCCGAACGAGTGGGCACGGGCCTGGTGACGGTCGTTTTCGAGGGCGACGTGGCGGCGGTGAAGGCCGCGACGGACGCCGGCGCTGCCGCGGCGGCCAAGGTGGGCGAAGTGGTCAGCGTGGACGTGATTCCTCGGCCGCACGGCGAAGTGGACAAGATGATACCCAAGGTGCCCGGCTGAATGCCGCGCGCTGAGAACGAGCCCGAACGCTGAATTCGGATAGGCTCAGCAGGTCGGCTCTTCCACGCGAGCACGGGCGCGAAGCCCGTGCGGCCGGAAGTGCATGTCGCGGCTGGGAGGACGAAATGTTCATCGGGCGGGTCAAAGGGAACGTGGTGGCCTCGCAGAAGGTCGCCGTAGTATCGGGCCGGAAGCTGCTCTTGGTCGAGGCGCACACAGTGGAAGCCGGCCCGCCGGCGAAGTTGAAGGCTACAGGACGCGTGGCGGTGGTGGTTGACACAGTGGGGGCCGGCGACGGCGAGTACGTGCTCGTCACGCAGGGCAGCTCAGCGAGACTGACGGATATGACAGCTGAGCTGCCAGTCGATGCAGTCATCGTAGGCATCGTGGATACCCTGACAGTCGGCGGCAAGGTGATCTACCGGGAAAAAGAAAGCGGCGGCAGGTAGCAACGTATCGGGTCGGCGGGCTCCGCGGCCCGCTGCTGAACGGTGAGACGGTCCCACAGGCTTCAGATCGCTTGGCAGACAGCGGGGTGGGAGCCTGCACGAGTGAGGAAGAATCATGACTACGGCGGTGAACGAAGATCTGATTCGCGACGTGGTGGCTGAAGTGCTATCGCGTCTGGACCGACCGCCGGCCGGGGCCGGCGAGCCGGCTGCTGCTGGTCGGTACGGGGTGTTCGGCAAAGTGGATGACGCGATACGTGCGGCGAAGGCCGCCCAACAGCAGCTGGCGGCACGGTCTTTGGAGGACCGGGCTGTCGCCGTCCAGGCGGTACGCGACGTAATGCTCAGCCGGATCGAAGAGCTGGCGCGCCTGGAGCTCAAGGAAACGAAGATCGGCCGACTGGATCACAAGGTCCACAAGCTGCGGGTGATCGCCGAGAAGGTCCCGGGCATGGAGATGGTTACCAGTGAGGCGGTCAGCGGTGACATGGGGCTGACGGTGATCGAACACGCTCCGTTCGGCGTGATCGGGGTGGTCACGCCGTTGACGCACGTCGTGCCGACATTCGGGTGTAACGCGATCATGATGATCTCCGGAGGCAATTCGCTGGTGTGCAATCCGCATCCTTCGGGGATCAAGATCGCTTTGTCTGCGACGCGGCTGTGGAACGAAGAGATCCACAAACGAATCGGCATCGACAATCTCGTTTGCGCGATCGAGAAGCCCACCCTGGAGACGGCCAACGAGATCTTTACGCATCCTGACATTGCGATGCTGTGCGTGACGGGCGGGCCTGGAGTCGTCAAGGCGGCAATGTCCAGCAGCAAAAAGGCGATTGTCGCCGGCCCGGGCAATCCGCCGGTGGTGGTGGACGAAACGGCCAATCTCGATCGAGCCGCGGCCAAGATCATTCAGGGCGGCGCCTACGACAACAACCTGTTGTGCACGGGCGAGAAGGAGGTCTTTGCGGTCGCGGCGATCTTCGACGAGCTGACGAGGGCCATGGAGAGGCAAGGGGCGATGCGACTGAACGCGGATCAGATCGAGGCGCTGGTGCGCGTGGCGCTGCACCGTGATGAGAAGAGCGGGCACTGGATACCCGACCGCCAGTTCGTCGGGAGAGATCCGCAGGTACTCGGTGAGGCGATCGGCGTGCGTGTGCCTCAGGGCGCAGAGCTGCTGTTCGGCGAGACCGACGAATCGAACCCGTTCGTGAGCTGCGAGCAAATGATGCCCTTCATGCCATTCGTTCGTGTGTCCGACGTGGAGACAGCGATTCAGAAGGCCAAGCAGTACGAGCACGGGTTCGGTCACACGGCAGTAATGCACTCGAACCACGTGGGGAACCTGACGCGAATGGGCAAGGTCATGGACACGACACTGTTCTTCAAGAACGGCGCAACAAACGAGGGCGAAGGCTTCGTCTCGTATAGCATTGCCACGCCCACCGGCGAGGGCCCGACCAGCCCGCTGACGTTCACGCGAGTGCGACGATGCATCATGGTCGGTGAACTGCGAATCATCTAACTGGCGAGGAGGAAATCGCCGGTGCTGATCGGCCGGGTCGAAGGAAACGCAATTTCGACGGTGAAGCATGCCTCGATGACGGGATGGCGGATGCTGGTCGTTCAACCGATCAAAGCGGCTTCGAACGACCCGCTACTCGTGATCGACTCGCTCGGGGCGGGAATAGGCGATCTCGTGGTGATTAGCAACGATGGATCTGGAGCACGAGAGCTGGTCGGTGACAGGACTTCGCCCGTGCGATGGACGACGATCGGCATCGTTGACGATCCCGGCCAGGTGAATCTGTAATGGGCCGTGACGTAATCACAGCGACCATGCTGGAGGATCTGGCCAGAAGCGGGGCGGAGATCAAGCTGCCTCGGGACGCGCTGATCACGCCGGCAGCGCGCGACTGGCTTCGAACTTACTCTCGGCCGGTCGCCTGGGCTGACGCGAAGGGCGAGTCTAGCGCGGCTGGCGGGCGAATCGGGATGGTAATCGACTTGTCACAGGCGATGCTGCGATCGCTGTACTCGTCGTTGGAACGGACCTTGGGCACGCCGCAGACGTTCGAGGTGTCGGCCAAGGGCGACGGCGAGCTGTGTGCCACGCGTCGCCTGTGTGAGGAAATCGTTAAGGGCGCCCTGCCGCACGGTGTGGTGTTCGCGGACCAGGCCGCATTGGTGTCCTGCGTGGCAAGCAAGCACCGCGGCATCCGCGCGGCTGTGGGCACATCGCTTGCCTCGGTCGAACAGGCATCGCGAACGCTTGGGATCAACGTATTGGTCATTGAAGCGGGCCAGCAGAGCTACCACCAGATCCGGCAGATGATTGAACGGTTCGTCAATGGCGGCGGGCAGCCCGACGAGCAGGTCTCCTCGGCAATTGCCGAGGTCGAGGCAAGGTGAGCTCGATGCGCGTGGGCGAAATAATCGGTCAGGTGACGTTGACCCGGCTGTACCCGAAGCTCGAAGGAGGCCGGTTCCTGATCGTGCAGCCACACGATCCGGAAGCACTCAAGGGAGCGAAGAAACCGGACGGCGAAGTAGTGGTGATCTACGACGAGCTGGGTGCGTCGGACGGGTCGGTGGTGGGATTCTCCGAGGGGCGTGAAGGGGCGATGCCGTTCTACCCGGAGAAGGTGCCCGTCGATGCGTACGGAGCGTGCATTCTGGATGAGGTTCGCGTGGTTGGCGGGTGAACCGGATGCTTGGGCAAGGGCGAGGATGTTGAAGCTGACCCCCGCGAGGTGAGCCATGATCAACGAATGGAAACTTAAGGAACAGCTCTGCGAGATCGGACGTCGTGTCTATGCTCGCGGTTTCGCAGCAGCGAACGACGGTAACATCTCCTGTCGGCTGAGTGACCGAGAGGTGCTTTGCTCGCCAACCATGATCTGCAAGGGATTCATGAAGCCCGACGACATCTGCAAGGTCGATATGAGCGGCAATCAGCTCGACGGTCGAAAAAAGCGTACGAGCGAAATCCTGTTGCATCTGGAGATCTACAAGGCTGATCCGGAAGTCAAGGCGGTCGTCCACTGTCATCCGCCGCACGCGACGGCATTCAGCATCGCCGGCGAGGAGATTCCCACGTGCGTTCTTCCCGAAGTGGAAGTCTTTCTCGGCGTGGTACCGACGGCCACGTACGAGACACCGGGCGGGGCGGAGTTCGCCAAGACGATCAAACCGTTCATCGGTAAGTCGAACACGGTCGTACTCAAGAACCACGGCACGGTCAGTTGGGGCCCGACCCTGGAGCGGGCCTACTGGTGCACGGAGATACTCGACGCCTACTGTCACATGCTGACCGTGGCCCACCAGATCGGTCGCGTGGAGCGGATCAGTGAACCGAAGGTGCGCGAGCTGCTCGACCTCAAAGAGCAGTTCGGAGTCGGTGTGGACCCGCGGCGGCTCCAAAACGCCGACTTGTGCGTGAACACGGATTTCGGCAGGGGATTCAACCCTAACGGTACTCGGCCTGCGGGGTCGGATCCGGATCGGCGGACACCGCCTAATATACAGCCGACGAGCTGCGGCGCCACGGGCGAGCCGGAGACCGAGCGCCTGATCCAGATGATCACGGACCAGGTGATGGCGGTGGTGGAGGCGTGAGATGCTCCGTGCTGGGTGCCGAATGCTGAGCCGTGAGTGCTCACTGTTGAAGCGCAACTGTCGCACGGCGGGAAGAGACGCGTGCGATGCCGGGATGCATTGAGGGCCGCGCCGAGGCGGATAGCCATGCAGAAGTCACTGGACGTCAAGCTCGCGAAGATCAAGGCGGATCCGAGTTGTCGGGAGTTCATCATCGCCGACGCGAAGGACGCGGACATGGCCTACGCGATTGCCGCCCCAGGCAAGTCGCCTGAGCATTATGCCGATGAGGGCAGATTCCGGTCCTTGCCGGAGTTTCGGGAATGCATCCGACAGGTCGTACGTCAGGGGCTGGTTGACATAGTGCTGATGTCCGCCCACACGAATGCGGTTCTGACGATCGAGCAGCGCCTGTTCGACTCGTCACCTGTCACGCCAGCGGCGCGAGCGAACGATACGACGGACATTCACGTGGTGCGCGAGGGGGCCTATGTGCGAGAACCTTCTCTGCCGTTCCGAACCACCACCATCGACCACATCCAGTGCGGACGCGTGGACTGTGGGGAAGCCGACCGCATCTCAGGGGCAAACCTGGGTCTGTATAGCGTCACGTTCAACAACGATGCGGCGCTGGACCGTCAGATCCTTGAAGCCTACAAGGAGTTTCGATTGGAGGCAGAGCGAAAGGGATTTCGCCACTTCCTGGAGGTGTTCGATCCGAACGCACCGGTCAATCCGATCGAGCCGGCGAAGATCGGGGGATTCGTGAACGACATGGTCGTTCGGTGCCTGGCGGGCGTGCCGGACCGCGCCAGGCCGTTGTTCCTCAAGATGGTCTATCACGGGCCAAAGTTCACTCAGGAGCTTGCAGCGTACGATCCGTCCCTGGTGATCGGGGTGCTTGGCGGTGCAGCCGGCACGACGTACGATGCATTCAAGCTCATCGCGGAAGCGCAGAAATACGGCGCTAAGGTCGCGCTGTACGGTCGGAAGATCAACAACGCCGAGCACCAGCTGGCGTTCATCGAATTCCTCTGCCGGATCGTCGATGGCCAGATCGGCCCGGAGGAGGCGGTTCGAGCATATCATGGCGTGCTCGAAGGATTGGACATCAAGCCGTACCGGTCGCTTGAAGACGACATGCAGCTTCAGACACCGGTAATGAGCTATGCCGCCTCGACCGCAATCAGCACGCCCCCCCGGCGCCAGACGGTGCCTGGACGGCAGGCAATTCGACTCGCGGGCGGCGACGGTTCGCACGCGCGATCAGCCTCGTCCACGCGGAGTCCCGGCGACGGCCAACCCAGTTATCCCCGTTGCTCGGACGGGAGCCCGGACTTTGCCAAGATGACCCCCGCCCAGCGGCTCGCATACCATCGCAGCCGACTGCAAGCCTTGTAGCTAGCAGGTCAAAGTAAGCGCTGAGAAGCTACGCCTCGGCACGCCAAGGAAAGAGGCGGCCTGCGCCCATTGTGGGAATCGAGTAGAATCCTCTATTGGTGTCGGCGGCCGGACTGGGTGGCGCACCGCGTTGCGAGCTAGGGGACTCGATGAGTGCATCCTCACGTCTGAAGACGTGCGTCATCCAGCCTTCACGGAGCAGCAATTGGCGTTTACTCAACAAATTGAGCCTTTCGGCCGGGTTAGCGTGCCGGACTTGATCGCCGAGGCGGTCCCGCCCGAAGCGCCCTGGCAGGTGCTGGCCGCTACTGAGAAGCCCACGAGAATCGCGGGACTGCTTCGCAATGGAACGGTCGTCATCCTCACAGGCCCGTACCGCCTCGTCGAGGCCGTGTGGCGATACTTCCAGCACCACCCGCAAACGCTCGAGCAGCGCCCTACCGGCGGCCAGCGGCTAAGGAGCCGTCGCCGTCGGCAGCGACGGCGACACCTTGTCCAAGACGTCCAGTCCAGGCTGGCGGTGGTCGTGCGGGGGACGGAGATCCTGGGCGTCGAAGGCGCCCCGGAGTTGATCCCGCCAGCGGACTGGGTGACCGACGGTACAGCTGAATGGCGGAACCTGCCGATCTTACTACCAGTGACGTGGCTGCAACGGATCCTGCGTCAGATTCGCCGCAGCCGCGAGGGCATAGTTGTTCGGGCATTGGACGCGACGATTGTGATTCTGCCTCACGTGTACACGCCGACGGATCAGAGTGTGGTCGAGCTGTTGGCGGAGAACCTCGAGCTGCCCGGCGGATCGCCGGTCGTGTTGGACATGGGGTGCGGATGCGGCGTGCTGGGCCTGCTGGCGGCGCGGCGCGGTGCGCGAGTTGTAGCCACCGACAACAACTCGTGGGCGACGAAGAACACCCGGCTGAATGCGGATCGGTTAGGCCTGTCTGATCGCGTCAGCGTCAGAGAGCCTGGGGACCTCTTCGAGCCGGTGAGCGGAGAGACGTTCGACGCGATCCTATTCAACGCACCATGGATCCCCGGCGAACCGAAGACGCTGTACGACTTGGGGCTGTATGATCCAGGGTATCGCACGATCGACGGCTTTCTGGCAGGTGTACGGCGTTGTCTGAACGAGGACGGAAGCGTTTGGCTGTTCTATTCAGACCTTGGCGAGTACAGTGGATACAAGCCGCTGGATCATCTCCGTGAGCAGATTGTCTCCAACGGTCTGCGGACATGCTCTTGTTGGCGGCGAGCGCGTAGCAGCCGAAAGTCCGGGCAGCGGGAGACGGTCCATCTGTTCTGGCTGAAGGAGTTGTGACGATGAACGGTAGCCACGGCCAGCACGCGGAGCTGGCGGTGTTCGCGGGTTCTGCCAGCCGCCGATTCGCGCAAGCCATCTGTCAGCATCTCGGGATCGCGCTGGGGCGCGGTGAGACGCTGCGATTCTCGGACGACAACCTCTTTGTCCGTGTGCTCGAGAACGTCCGCGGCAGGGACGCTTACATCGTGCAGACGTTGAGCCCCCCTGTGAATGACCATTTCGTCGAATTGCTTTTCTGGATCGACGCATTCAAGCGGGCCAGCGCGGCTCAGGTGACCGCGGTTGTGCCGTTCTTCAGCTACGCCAAGGGGGACAAGAAAGACGAGCCAAGGGTCTCGATCCGTGCGAGGGTCTGTGCAGATTGCCTCGAAAGCGCAGGGGTGGACCGCATGCTGACCATGGATCTGCACGCCCCGCAGATTCAGGGCTTCTTTCGCGTCCCGGTAGATCACCTGTACGCGATGCCAGTGATGATAGAAAAGATCCGCGAGCACGGGCATCACGATTGGGTGGTGGTGGCGCCGGATGCAGGCTTCATCGGCCCGGCGCGCAGGTACGCTCGGCTGCTGAACGCACCGTTGGCGATTGCGGAGAAGAGGCGCGCGGCTCACGATGAGAAGCCCACGGTGGACTGGCTCATCGGGCCGGTCAAGGGTAAGCGAGCGTTGATTGTGGATGACTTTGTGACCTCGGGCGGGACGTTGTCGGCTGTCACGGAGCGCTTGGTGGCAGAGGGGGTCACCGAGGTGCACGCGGCCGTCTGCCATGGGGTGCTGGGGGAAGCGAAACGGCAGTGGCTGGACCAGAGTGGCCTTCGCGATTTGCTGATCACCGACACGATCGAGCACGACCCGGGGCAATTGCCTGAGAAGGTCCGAGTGGTGTCGGTGGCACCGGTGTTCGCAGAGGCCATTCGCAGCATACACCGACAGACCAGTGTCAGCCGGCTGTTTCCGGAACAGGCGCATCCCGCGGCTGAGCCGGACCGGCGGTGACCGATCACGCACCGCAGCCCGGGCGGGTTGCGGCGAAGCGGGAACCGTACGCGAGGCGAGGTGTCCGACTGATCCTCGCAATGACCAGAAAGCCAGCAAGGAGTGGCCGGCCGCGGCTGGTCTCGGCAGACACGTGTCACCTGGCCGCAATCGTCTCCGGGTTCACGGGCACCCACAGTTTCGGAACGCAGGAATCGCGTTGACGTTGACGGGCATAGATTTACAATCGCGTATGCTAAAGCCATGCACCGTTGCCGACACATCGCGAGCCGCACGAGGTAACATAGTGGATCGTGATATGCTGATACGAGGGAATCTTTTGATGGCAGCCATTTTGGGGGCGGGGCTGGCAGCCTGCAAGCAGGAGGGCACAACGCCGTCACAAGAAGCGATCGCACCAGCGGCGGGGACGCAGGAGCCCTCGGCGACCGAGATGTCGGCGCCGCTGAAGGAACTAGCCGATGGCGTCGATGACCAGGACGACCCGCAGGCGCCAAGCTACTTCCCGAAAAGCAACGACGTCCCAGGCTGGGTGAAGTCCCACCCCGTGCGCGTCGTTCCCGGCAATAGGTTCGATGAGGTAATCGCAGACGAACAACGAGTGGCTCGGCTGAAGCGGTTTCCAATCGAGCAGGCTGCAGCCTGCGCCTATCGTCGAGTATCCACGGGCAGAGAATACGTGGCAAGGGCCGAACTGATACGAGCAGCATCGATCGAGGACGCGTACGGCATCCTGACGACTCAGAGCACATCGCAGGACGTAGAGATGTATGGGGGCGTTCTGCGCATCGACAAGGACGATGGATTACATCTCCATGCGTGGAAAGACCGTTACTACGTCCATGTCTTTGGACGCTCGGGCCGCGACGAGGCCTGCCTGGAGGCGTTCCGAAGGCTGGTCGATAGGATCATGTTCCAGATGCCTGAGCGCGACCGGCCAGTCGTTCTCCAGAGATTGCTCGACAGGGGCCAAACGACGCCTCGGCACTGGCTCGTGCGGAGTATGAGATCGCTCAGTGGCCCGGCGCGCCGCGACATGCCGATTGACGAGCCGGCAAAGATCGACGATCTGCTGGGCATGGACGGGGATACCTTGTTGGTGATCGTAGCCTATGAGATCGAGGGCGAGCCGGTGCCCAACTACATATGGTTGGCCAAATACCCCACGCCGGCGCTGGCCCTGGAAGCGTATCGACGCTATCAAGCATACCTAGCCAGCTCGCGCGACCGCGATGCCTTCAACACAATAGTGAAGGAGCCGAAGGGAACTATCTTCATCGGCACATGGTCGGCTGAGCAGGAGTCGGTGCAGAATCTTGTGCCGCTGATACACAAAGAGCTTCCTTGATGCCGGCTTACGGGTTGTCGACGCGAATTGTGTGCGGCTCCCGGCATGCTTGCAGGCAGGATGACGGGACTGTCTCGGCGGGCGAGCCCACTTCCAAAGGCGCGACCAGACTTGGCAACGTGGTGATTGAGAGGGTTCGGCAACGCTGAACGGGCATCCGGAAACAATTCGGCCGGTTCGAGAATCCGACTTTGCGGCTATGTTGGACTACTTCTCGGGACTGTCCGAGTCGAGCAAGGCGTTCTTCCATCCTTTCCCGTTTGACAAGGAGCACGCCCGGTTGGCGTGCCAAACGGGGCAGCAGTCGTACAAGCTCGTGGCCGTGGTGGACCGACGGATCGTCGGGCTGGCGTGGTTCGACGAACGGGAGGTCGGTCTGCCGATGGTTGGCATCGGAATCATCGATCGATATCACGGACGGGGCGTCGGCCGGCGGCTCATGGTCGCCCTGCACGCTGAGGCCAAGCGACGCGGGCTGGCCGGGCTGGAACTGACCGTGTTCAAGACGAACGACCGCGCCATCAGCCTATACAAGTCTCTGGGGTACAATATCTTCGGCGAGAAGGGACCTGAACACCGCATGCGGGTGCAGTTCGGGCCGCGGACCCAAGCGGACTGATCCGGCCGACCCGCTGCAAAGACGGACGGGGCCCGAGTGCGACTTGACGCG
>CAYGAN010000110.1:0-392 GCA_964347585.1 uncultured Planctomycetales bacterium
CCTGGCGGGCGCAATACCAGTCGATCAGGAATATCGTTGAAGAGTACGGCAGGGGGGCCGCCAGCGCGACGTGCTGTGCCCAACGGACATCGCCGGACGAAAAGCCTCGCACGAAGTGATACCACACTCAGGGCGAGGGACGCGGGGGAGGCCTGCGTACTAGCAAGCCTGGGCGGCTCGGTGGGGTCGAGCGCCGCGCCATTGAAAGACCGGCGTCGGATCGCGAAACTGGACGGATAGGTCGCTCGCGCCGGCCCGTCCAGGCCGCGGACGGGTCAAGATTGTCGAGCCCCAAGGATGCCAGCGGCCGCAACGCACGGGTTTCGAGCCGAGCCGAAAGATGAAAGAAGATCAATCGCAGAATCCCGCCCAGTTGCGTCCCAAGCTGCGGC
>CAYGAN010000110.1:402-8940 GCA_964347585.1 uncultured Planctomycetales bacterium
GTCCTCCCCCAGTGGTGTCTCGCTAGGGGCGGGTACGCTCCGGACTGATGAACCGGGCTATCGCGCGCAAGTAGCTGGCAGGCCTCTGCCCAAGCAATCAGGCACATGAAAGAAGACCAGTCGGACAATCCTGCCCAGTTGCGTCCCAAGTTGCGGCCGGTTGAGGCCTTTCCGATCGAGCAGGCCGGCCAGCGGATGATCGGCCTGCGCGATCCCAGCGGGCTGGCCGACGGCGTCGTGACGCTCACGCCGCCGGCCTTCTTTGTTCTATCTCTGTTCGACGGGAAGCACAGCATCGTCGATATCCAGGCGGACTTTGCCCGCAAGTTTGGGGAGCTACTGATGAGCGACAAGATTGGCGAACTCATCGCGCGGCTCGACGCGGCTCATCTGATGGAGGGGCCCGGGTTCGAGGCGTACTATCGCCAGCTGGTCGAGGAGTACCGCCGGGCGCCCGCCCGACGCTCGCACGGATGCGGCCAAGAAGCAGCAGCCGACCAGATACGCAAGACCCTCAGTGAGATCGTCACACCGTCCCCACCGGCTAGCGCACATGAGGATCATGCAATTTGCGGGCTTGTCGCGCCGCATCTCGACTACGCGCGCGGCAAGCCGTGCTACAGCGAAGCATACGCTGCATTGGCCCGATCGAATCAGGCGGAGCGATTCGTGGTACTGGGCACGAACCATTTCGGCCGGGCTCCCGGGCCGGTCGCTACCGGCAAAGACTTTGCCACGCCGCTCGGGCTGGCCAGGACAGATCGCGAGTTCTTAGCCGACCTGGAGCGTCGCTGCGGGGCAGCGCTCTGCGAGCGCGAGTTCGATCATCTTCGCGAGCATTCCGTGGAGCTACAGGTCCTTCTGCTCCAGCACCTGTTCGGGGACGAGCGAATCCGCATCGTGCCGATGCTCTGTCCCGATCCGTCCGGCGACGCTGGCGGGGCTGATGGCGATCAGAAACGGAAAGCACTGAAGGCGCTCGGCGAGGCGCTGCGCGAAACCATCGCCGAGGATTCGGTCCCGACCTGCATCATTGCGGGGGCGGACCTCAGTCACGTCGGCGGCCACTTCGGCGACAACCGCCAGCTCACGCCGGCCTTTCTCGAGCAGGTCGAGCGTGCCGATCGTGCAGCCCTGGCCTTTGTTGAAGCCTGCCAGCCGCAGGAGTTCGTCGAGCACCTCGCTGCCGAGGGCAACCCCACGCGGATGTGCAGTGCCGGGTGCATCTTCGTCCTGCTGACCGCGCTGCCGGGGGCCTCCGCGAAGCTGCTGCGTTACCACCAGGCCGTCGTCGAATCCGCGCAGAACTGCGTGACGTGCGCCGCGCTGGCGCTGACCTGCACGTGATCGGGGGCGCAGGGCAGGTTCGGCCCCCAAAGCCGTGCGTCGTGTCTTCAGGTCCGCTGGGAAGGGGCGGTCCTGCCTGGCGGATACGCTCGGCGAGCCGCGATCGGCCCCGACAGCGCCCGCCGGGGACATCGGCCCCAGAAAAAGTCGCCAGGCGACATTCCGTCATGTCGGAGCGTAGCGTCCTGGCCCGCCCGGGCCACCGCGGGCGGGCACGTGCGAGGCAAGCGGGCGGCGCCACGATCGTAAGCCAATTTTTTTCAGGATGTTACGGCGACCTCGGCCGAACGCGGTCCCCAGAGTCGATCTGCCCCGAATTGACACCGGCCGAGCAGCGATGCTACGTTCCGCCCGGGTGGGCAACGGCGTGGTCCTATAATGGGCCGGTGCAGATTCCCGCCTTGTTGACCGATATAGTTGCCAAGCCGTTCCCGTCCGATCGAGGACCGACATACGTGAGCAAGACGAAACGACAATGTGCCGGCTCGCTTGTGGTGGTCGAGTCGCCCGCCAAGGCCAAGACCATAGCCAAGTACCTGGGCGACAGCTACACGGTCAAGGCGTGCATGGGCCACGTGCGCGACCTGCCCAAGCGCGACTTCGGCATCGACCTGGCCCGCGGTTTCGAGCCGACGTACGAGATCCTTCCCGGCCGCAAACGCGTGGTGAACGAGCTAAGCAGGGCCGCGAAAGGCGCCGACGCTGTTTATCTCGCCACCGACCTGGACCGCGAGGGGGAGGCAATCGCATGGCACCTCGTCACAGCGCTTGACCTGCCGGCGGAGAAGCTCCGGCGGGTCATCTTCAACCAGATTACCGCCTCGGCCATCCGGGAGGCGTTCGCGAATCCCCACGGCATCGACATGGACAAAGTCAATGCCCAGCAGGCACGGCGGATACTCGATCGCATCGTGGGCTACGAGCTGAGTCCCCTGCTGTGGCGCAAGATCGCAAAGGGCCTGTCGGCCGGGCGGGTCCAGTCGGTGGCTGTGCGACTCATCGTCGAGCGGGAAGCACAGATCCGCAGCTTCGTGCCGGAGGAGTCCTGGCGGATCACGGCGTATTTCGCAGCCCGACCGGACGAGGCCGGCCGGCTCGCCGGCGAGTGGGACGAGCTGCTCGCAAGGCGCGACGACCGCGACAACGGCCCAACCCTGAGGGACAGACTCAAGTGGCTAGCCGAACACGAATGCTTTCAGGCTGAGCTAGTCAACCTTGGTGGCACTGAGTTCAAACCCACCACGCCAGCGGAGGCGCGTCAGGCCGCCGAAGCCCTGGGCTTCGTCTGCGAGCAGGTCAAAGAGTCGGCTTGGCAGGAGTATGCCCATCACGGGCTGAAGATCGTCAAGCTTCTCGGCCGCACGAAACCTGAGCAGGGGCCGAAGTTCAAGATCCGCGGGATCGAGACCAAGCGGGCCCTCTCGAAGCCACCCGCTCCGTTCACAACGGCGACGCTTCAGCAGGCAGCCGCGAACCAGCTTCGGTTCTCAGCGTCGCGCACCATGCGCGTGGCCCAGGAGCTTTACGAAGGCGTCGATCTCGGAGGCGAGCTCGGCAGCGTCGGGCTGATCAGCTACATGCGCACGGACTCAACCCACCTGAGCAAAGAGGCCGTGGAGAATGGGCGGCATTTGATTCGCTCGCAGTTCGGCGAGAGCTACTTGCCCAGCCGACCGAACCTGTACGGGAACAGCAAGCGGGCGCAAGAAGCCCACGAAGCGATTCGGCCAACGGACGTAGCGATTCGCCCCGAAACGATCAGCGATCGGCTTACGAAGGATCAGCTCAGACTGTACGACCTGATCTGGCGGCGCTTTCTGGCGTGTCAGATGCGTCCGGCCGAATGGGACAATACGGTGGTGCAGCTATCGGCTCAGACGCAACTGGGCGAAGCGGTGCTGCGCGCCAGCGGCCGGCGGCTCGTCTTCGACGGCTTTATGAAGGTCGCTGGCGTGCCGGACTCAGCAACTGAACAGCAGCTGCCGTCGCTGGCCGTCGATCAGCAGGTCGGCGCGCTGACGATCGAGCCGGCTCAACGATTCACCTCGCCGCCGCCGCGGTACACGGAGGCCTCGCTGGTCAAAGCCCTGGAAGCCGAGGGCATCGGCCGCCCGAGCACGTACGCAGCCATCATCGACACGATTCAGGAACGCGGATACGTCGAGCAGACCGATCGGCGGTTCCATGCCACGGCTCTGGGCGAAACCGTAACCGTCAAGCTCGTCGAGCACTTCCCAAAGATCATGGACGTCAAGTTCACCGCGTTCATGGAGGACGAGCTGGACAAGATCGAGGAGGCCCACAAAGACTGGGGCGTGGTATTGCACGAGTTCTACGACCCGTTTCACGAGGCCCTCATGCAGGCTTCCGAGCAGATGGAACCGATCAAGGCTGAGCCGAGCGAATACCAGTGCGAACGGTGCGGTAAGCCGATGGTCTATCGCTGGTCGAAGGGGGGGCGCTACCTAGCCTGTACCGGGTACCCGAAATGCAACACGACGTACAACGCGGACCGCGACGGCAAGCCGATCCTGCCCCGTGTGACCGCGCACAAGTGTGAGCAGTGCGGCAAGCCGATGCTGTTCCGCCAGTCACGCCGAGGCCCGTTCCTCGGGTGCAGCGGCTACCCGGACTGCGACTTCGTCTTGCCGTGCGACGCGGAAGGCAATCCCCTCAAGCTCGTTCGAGAGGAAGACGTCAAACAGAGCTGCGAGCTCTGCGGCGCACCGATGGTCGTGCGGCGTAGGGGGCACCGCGCGTTTCTGGGTTGCAGCGGGTACCCGAAGTGTACGAACACCACGTCCCTACCGGAAGGGGTCCGTCTCGAGAGCAAGCCCAAGCCCCCGCCGGAGCCCACCGGTTTCAACTGCGAGAAGTGCGGCAAGCCTATGGTGATCCGCGACGGGCGCCGTGGGCGTTTCATCTCGTGCGATGGGTTTCCCAAGTGTCGCAATACCTACCCAGTCGAGCGTTTGGAGGAGCTGCGCGGCCAGGCTCAGCAGCCAGCGACCCACGAGACGCCCGGCCCGAATGCTGGCTCCGGCGCCGGCAAAGCCAAAGAGGCCAAGTCCTCGAAGAGGGCCGCCAAGCCGAGAGCCAAATCTTCAAAGAAACCCGAGGCCAAAGCTGCGGGCGCGAGCGCAGTCAGCATCAATGAGAACGGAAAGCTCGTGGTCGAATCGCTGGCCGAGTCCGTGCGGTGTCCGAAGTGCGGCGAGTTGATGGCGCTGAAGCGCGGACGATTCGGCCCGTTCCTTTCGTGCAGCGGGTTCCCGAAATGCAGAACGACCGGTCGGCTCAAGGGCCAGGCCGTCAAGCAGGCCGAGGCCGAACTCGGCGAGCCGCCGGCCAAACCAAAACCCGAGCCCACGGACATACAGTGCGAGCAATGCGGGGCGAACATGCTCATTCGCAGCGGGCGGCGGGGAAGATTCCTGGGCTGTAGCAAGTTCCCTACCTGTCGCAACACAAAGCCGCTGCCGCCCCAGTTGATTGCCTCGCCATCGAACTCGTGAGAGTCATCCTTCTCGGCACCGGCACATCCCACGGCATTCCGATGATCGGATGCGACTGCCCGGTGTGTACCTCCACAGACCCTCACGACCAGCGGACTCGCCCGAGCGCCTACTTGGACCTCGGTCGAGCGGGCCTGTTGATTGACGCGGCTCCGGAGCTCCGAATCCAGTGTCTCAGGAGCGAAATCCGAAGAATCGACGCGGTGCTGCTCACCCACCACCACGCGGATCACATCGCCGGGCTTGACGACGTTCGACAGTTCAACTCTTTCCGGGAAGGCCGGATCCCATGTTACGCGGCGCCCGGAACCCTCGAAATAGCGCGGCGCATGTTCGACTACGCCTTCGTGGACGATCCGGACTATCCCTCATCGAAACCGGACCTGACACTCAAACCGATCGACGGGCCCTTCGAGCTGGGCGGCGAGACGTTCGTGCCGATCCGACTGTATCACGGGCAGCTGGCGATTCTTGGATTCCGCGCAGGCGGCTTTGCGTATTGCACGGATTGCAGTCAGATACCGCCGGAATCGTTCAGGCTCCTGGAGGGATTGGACGTGTTAGTCCTCGATGCGCTTCGCCGCACGCCGCATCCGACCCATTTCAATCTCGAACAGGCCATTGAAGCGGCTCGCCGGATCGGCGCCCGGGAAACCTACTTCACCCATATTGCTCATGAGCTAAAACACGCTGAAACCAACGCTGAGCTCCCGGACGGTATGGAACTGGCCTTTGACGGGCAGCGGATCTTGTTAGACCCGTGACGGCCACCACCTGCTGCGACCTACTTGTGTGCCCGACCACAAGCCAAGCGGCCGGCCGCTTCCCCGTAGCGAGGTGCCGGGCATGAACGTTAACTTAAGGTGCTACGCGCTGTTCGCACGGGAATATGAACACAGCAATCAAGGTGACGGGAAAGACCCAATTCCTTGCTTCGTGTGTGAGCCGTCGCAGAGCACAGCGCTAGCGTAGAACGGTTGCAGAGGGCTTCCAGATGCCTCCGCTGTTGCCCGGGCTTGCGCCGTAGCAGCTCCCCCGGTTCGTTCCGGCGGCAGCTTGGGGGCGCTCAGCCGCGCAGCGAATCAAGGCGTGTGACGAGCGCGGACGAAAAGACCTCCGGTAAGCTGCTTGACCATGCCCTTGAGCTGAAGCGTCGTCACCGAGGAAGCGACGCAAGAGGCGGCCAATCCCGTCGATTCACAGATCTGATCGATCGATTGCTCTCGTTGCCCCAGCGCGTTCAGGACCCGTTGTTCGTTTTCGTCCAGGCGGATGGACCGGCCTGCGGGAAGCGGACAAGGCGACTCGTCCGGCGCGGAACTCGTCTGAGCTCGAAGCGTCCGCCCGGCCTCGCCAAGCTCATCGAGCACATCCTCCAAGCACGTAACCAGCTTCGCGGCTTGGTCCCGGATCAAGCCGTTCGGCCCCTCCGCGCCGATCGCATCGATCCGTCCCGGGAGAGCGAACACTTCACGGTTGTACTCGTTGGCCAGCCGGGCGGTAATCAGCGCGCCGCTCCTCTTGGAACCTTCGACCACGATCACCCCGAGGGCCAAGCCCGCAATGATTCGATTTCGAGGCGGGAAGTTCAACGCGTCGGGAGCGGTCTGCATCGGCAATTCGCTGAGTACGGCACCGCTGGCGGCGATTCGCTGACAGAGCTCCGCATGCTCAGGAGGATAGACGTGGCACAAGCCGTTGCCTAGAACAGCGATCGTACGGCCACCCGCCTCCAAGGCGCCGACGTGTGCCCACGAGTCGATGCCCCGGGCCATGCCCGATACCACGGTCATGCCGGCCTGGGCAAGCAGGTAGCCGAAGCGCCTAGCCTGCTCCTGGCCATAGTGACTGCAGCGGCGGGTCCCGACAATCGCCGCCGCAACGGCGTCAGAGCTCTCGAGGGCGCCCTTGACATAAAGGCAGATGGGCGGGTCGGGAATGTGGCGCAGACCGACGGGGTAGTCGTCGTCTGGCCGGCAAATGATGCGCACGCCGGCGCCTTGAGCCAGTTCCAGTTCGCGCTGCAACCTCCCGTCGTCGCGGGAGCGGACAATCGCCTCGGCTGTCTTTGGGCCGATGCCCTCAACTCGCTGCAACTGCGCCGGGGAGGCCGCCAGGGCCGCCTCGACCGTGCCGAAATACTCAAGCAACTTGCTGAAGGTGATCGGCCCGATCCCCTCGCTAAGTTGAAGGCGCAGGCACTGCCGCCCTACATCGGAGATGCTCGGCCCGTCTTGCATCCGGTCGCGTCCCCTGGCTACGTCGGGATTCTATCGCGCAGCTGGCAACGGCGAAACGCTATGCTGCGGTGGGCCTGACCTTGGCCAGCGAGGCCAGCAACTCCTCCGTGGTCACGTCGTCAACGAGTTCAACGTGACCTATCGTCGTCGGCAGGACGAGCCGCACGCGCCCGTGACGAACCTTCTTGTCATGACGCATCAGCTCGAGGAGCCGCCCGTCGCTCAACTCGCGGCGCAGCTTCGTCGGTAGGCCGAGCTTGGCGATGAGGCCCTTGATCCGATCGGCATGGGCTTGCTGGAGCATGCGACGATTGACCGCCACCCAAGCGGCGGCGACCATCCCGACGGCCACGCACTCGCCGTGCCGCAGCTCGTAGCCGAGTTCCGCCTCGATCGCGTGCCCGACGGTATGGCCAAAATTCAGGCTCGCACGCAGCCCGCTTTCCTCGCGCTCGTCCGCGCAAACAAAGCTGGCCTTGATCCGGCAGTTGCGCTCGATCAGTTCGCCCAGCACCTCTGCCTGGCCGGAGGCGATCCGATCAACGTTTCGCTCGTGCCACTCGAAGAAATCAGGATCACGGATGACAGCGTGCTTGACGCTCTCGGCCAGCCCGGCGCGTCGATCCACCTCGGCCAGCGTCGCCAGGCAGGTCGGATCGATCAGGACCAAACGGGGTTGATAGAACGCGCCGATGAGGTTCTTGCCGGCTGAATGGTTGACGGCTGTCTTTCCACCCACGCTGGCATCGACGTCGGCGACGAGTGTCGTGGGCACCTGCGCGAAGGGAACACCTCTCAGCCAGGTGGCCGCCACGAAGCCAGCCAGATCACCCACCATCCCTCCGCCCAGCGCGACGACGGGGGATCTCCGCTCGATCATAGCCTCGGCCAGCCGGTCGTACAAACTCGCAGCGGTCTGCAACGACTTGCTGGCCTCCCCGGGCGGGACGACCAGCAGGCTCGCGCGGTAGCCAGCCTGTTGAACCGAATGCATGACCCGCTCGGCGTAAAGATCGGCTACCGTCTGGTCGCTGATCACAGCCGTCGTTGGAGCCGGGCAACGCTCGTGCAGCAATCGACCCACGTCGTCGAGCAGGCCGCTGTCGATGTGGATTGGATAGGATCGCTCGCCGAGATCGATGTGTACCGTTCGCATGGCCTTCCGTCAGCTTGAACAGATCAGCACAAGTGAGGTACTTGCCTATCGGCTCGGCCGTGACTGATTGCGTTCAGCCGTTGGACCGAGCTCGAGAACGGACAGGAAAACGAATGTGCAGCAACAGTCGCGGCCAGAGCTCGCCGTCGCAGGGCGCCGAACGGCTCCCCGAGGCTCACGGTGCAGCAGCCCACAGGCAGCCGCGCTGCAGCAGTAACCGGAACATCTCGTGGCGACAGGCCGCCGCCCCAACATCGAGGAGCTGGGACTCGATCGAGCC
>CAYGAN010000110.1:8950-10224 GCA_964347585.1 uncultured Planctomycetales bacterium
CCAGGTAGAACACGCGCCCCTGGCCCCAGGTCTTCGTCCAAGCGACGGGCATAGCCGAGCCTTTCCACAGGGCCGAACACAACACATGCACGCGCCGGTCGTAATCGAGAATGTACTGCTCGTCGGTCACGCTGAACTCGTCGAGGCCCTGGGTTATCGAATGGCCCGGATCGGTCACGCTGACCTGGTACTCGCGGTAGTGTGGATGCGTCACGAAGTGCCCGCCGACCATCGCACGGTACTCCGGGCACTCACGAAACGAATCAGCGGCCGAGTGAATGCCCACGTACCCCTTTCCCGAGGCGAGCCAGTTGAGCAAGCCGTTCTTCTGGGCGTCGGTAATCTGACCGACGGTGTAGTAAAAGACGATCAACTCGTACAGGTCGAGTTTCGGGGCCTCGAGGACGGATAGGTCCTCCTGCACTGTGGTCACGTCGAGATCATCCACCTCGGCCAGGATCTTGGAGACCTCCTGACCACAGCCTCGCCAGTCGTGGATCTCGCCGCCGGCAAATAACAATGTCTTGATCTCGGCCATGCGCGCTCTCCTGCGAGTACGGACGAGAGGCCATGATGCGCGGCGAGGCGGCCCGAGTCAATGGCGCCGAGACATTCCGGGCGGCCCGCCCGCAACGGGACCGGCCCGAGGCCGTCTATTATTCAGCCCGCGCGGGCGCGCAGCGCTGCCCACGCGCGCACCGAACCAACCCGGTCTGCCACGACGCACCACCGCGTCAGGCTGGGACGAAAGCTCGCCGGATCGGCCCAGCCGCATTAAACTAACGGGACGAATTTGGACGGGATCCATGACCGAGCCAGGCAGGCACATCAAGGTTGGGTTGATCGGCGTGGGCGGGAGCGGGGCCGAGGTCCTCGATGCCCTGCTGGCCTGTCCGGGCGTCGAACTCGTCGCCATCGCCGACCGCGACACCAAACTGACCGACAGCAAGGCCCACACCCTCGGGATTCGAGGATATGACGATAGCCGGTCAATGATGATCGAGCAGCCGCTCGAGGCACTGTTCGTGACCGCGCCACCTCATGCCTGCGGCGAGATACTCAGGCTGGCGGCGTCGCGCCGCCTGCCGGTCTGGAAGCAGACTCCGCTAGCGCGTCGTTTCGAGCAGGCGATTCGTTTAACCCAGTGGTTCGAGCAGGCCGGTTGCCCTCTGGTCGTCGCAGGCGGGTGGCGATTTGAGCCAGCCTTCCGGGCCGTTCAAGGCAAGATCGAGCAGCTCGGCCGGTTCTTTCTCGGTCGCGCCGACGTAGCAACC
>CAYGAN010000110.1:10234-10744 GCA_964347585.1 uncultured Planctomycetales bacterium
TCGAGGCGGTGTTCCATCAGGCCGCCGCCGTCGGCGTGGCGCAGTCGATGTACGAGATCCAGCGCTACGTCTCCGTGAACTCCCTCGGTGCCGCGGTCCTGCTGGAGGCGATCGTCGCCCCCGGGAGCGCGGTGGAGCGGATGGTGGTGGCCTCGTCCATGTCGATCTACGGCGAGGGGGCCTACGAGACGGAGGACGGGGAGCCCGCGCACCCCGGCCTTCGCTCCGACGAGCAGCTCGGCCGGTTCTTTCTCGGTCGCGCCGACGTAGCGACTTGTTGGCCTGAGCAGCTTGGGTGGCGCGGAGACAACGAGCGCGCCGGCGGCGGGGCCATCCTGCACGTAGCCTACGAAGCCATCGACGCAGTCGTGGCGCTGATGGGCGTGCCTCAAGAGGTCTTGGCCGCCACATCCCGGTCGGCCAGACCTGACGTGGCCCACGCGTACGATACGGAAGACACCTGCGTGGTCGTGTGCCGGTACGCCGAGGCAGCGGCGGCGGTGACGGGTT
>CAYGAN010000110.1:10783-15318 GCA_964347585.1 uncultured Planctomycetales bacterium
ATTCGGCTCAGATTGAGGCGTTCGTGGCAGGCGTGGTGGCGGGCGAGCCCTTGAGCTCAACGGCCCCGGAACATCTCTCGGCGATGGCCGTTGTCGAAGCGGCGTATCTTTCGGCGCGGACCGGCGAGCCCGAGTCCCCGGATCGGCTCTTCAGGCTTGAAGGACTAATCGCGGGCCAAGTCCCCTCGCCTTGGTGAGCAGACTCCCTGTCCCCGATCGCACGATCTGTGCGGCCCCACCCCATCCTGTGCACGTCTTCAAAACCATGCGCGACGGTTCGACGAGTATGTGCGAGCCGCTGTACAATCCCTGGTGACCATACTTGTCCCGGGACCAGCTCTGACGGGATCAGTCGGATGGCCCTACCTGTCGTTGCGATCGTAGGCCGACCGAACGTCGGCAAGAGTTCCCTGCTGAACTGCTTGGCCAGGCAGCGGATCAGCATCGTCGATCCGGTCGCCGGCGTGACGCGCGACCGCGTCAGCGCCGTCTGCCAGACCGACGACGTCTGCTTCGAGCTGGTAGATACCGGCGGGTACGGCGTCGAGGATCCGGACCGCCTCGATGAACACATCAGACACCAGATCCTTCAGGCCGTCCAAGAGGCCGACCTGATCCTCTTCGTGGTGGACGTCTGCGAGGGCATCGTCCCGCTGGACCTGAGAGTGGCCGAGTTGCTTCGCAAGTCCGATCGCCAGGTTCTGCTCGTGGCCAACAAGACCGACCACGAAGGCCTGGTCGCGCAGGCGAGCGAGTTCTACAAGCTCGGGTTCGATCAGCCCCTCTGCGTGTCTGCCGTCCACGGCCGAGGGCGGGCGGAGCTGATCGACCGAATTGCCGATCGCGTGCGGTCGGAGGCCGCAGAGCAGCCTCCCGAACCCGTGATGAAACTTGCAATCGTGGGAAAGCGCAACGTCGGCAAGAGCACGTTCATCACTTCGCTCGCCGGTCAGGACCGCGTCATCGTCAGCGAAACGCCGGGCACCACACGGGACGCCATCGACGTGCAATTCCAGAAGGACGGGCGGACGTTCGTGGCCGTCGATACAGCCGGCGTGCGCAAGAAACGAAAGATCGCTGATAGCGTCGAGTTCTACAGTTACGCGCGGGCTACGCGGACCATCCGTCGCGCCGACGTGGTGCTGCTCTTGATCGACGCAACCGAGCCGGTCGGCCAGGTGGATAAGAAACTCGCGCGATTCATCGCCGACGAGCACAAGCCGTGCATCCTGGTCATCAACAAATGGGACCTGGCCAAGGGCCGAGCCACGTCCGACGACTACGGTCAGTATCTGACCGGCGCTCTGCCGGAGCTCGAATATGCGCCCATCGCGTTCGTGACGGCCAAAGACAGCCGAAACGTCCAGGCCAGCATTGACACCGCCATCGAGCTGTTCAAGCAGGCCAAGACGCGCATCGGCACGGGCCGGTTAAACCAAGCCTTGCGGGAATCGCTGGCCGTGCGAGGCCCGTCCGCCAAGCGCGGCACGAAGCCGCCAAGAATCTATTACGCCACGCAGGTCGCCACTCAGCCGCCGACGATCGTGCTGTCCGTGAACGATCCGGCCCTGCTGGGCGAAAGCTATCGAAGGTTCCTGCTGAACCGGCTTCGCGAACGGTTGCCATTCTCGGAGATCCCGATACGATTGTTGCTAAGATCTCACCGCGCCGCGCGATCGGGTGATTCGCGCCCCTAGTGCGGGTCGGTGCGAACATGCAGAGGAGCCGCTCCTGTGGGCATCGAATTCCACTGCAGCCATTGCGGCAAACTCGTTCGCGCCCCCAGCGACAAAGGCGGACGCCGCGGCAAATGTCCGTATTGTAAGCAGAGCGTTTACATCCCCACGCCCCCCGACCAGATCGAAGAACTGGATGTGGCTCCCCTGAATGAAGACGAGGAACAACGACTGGCGCGACTCGACGCCGAGGCCCGCGCTGCACGAGAACGGATCCTCGAAGACCAGCGTCCGCCCCCAGAAGTGCCCCCTGCCGCCGAAGCGGCACTATCGGACGACCCGATGGCCGCGGTGGGTGATCCCGAGGAACTGGTCATCGAATACGTACGCGCGCTGCACGCGTCCGATCTGGCTCGGGCCGAGCAGTTTCTCGAGGACCTGCGCGCGCAGCGTGACGCAGCCGCCAGAGTCGTTCAGCGCCTCCGCGTCGATCCGATGCCCCCGCCGTCGCTGAGCGACATTCCTGCCAACCTCTTCCAGGCGTTCTTAAAGAAGCTGACCGGCGAGCTGTGAGCCCAGGGCAGCCGACCGATGAGCGCCACCCGGTACCATCCCCTCAGCTCAGCGGGAACTCGACCCGGCGGCCCTCTTTGGCTGAGCGATAGGCGCCGAGGATCATCTCCACGCTGACGCGTCCGTCCTCAGCGGTCGCGTTCGGCGGCGTGCCAGCCTTGAGGCAGTCGATGAACGGGCGGGGTACGGCGGCGATCCGCTCGCCATGCGAGGCCGGGATAGCGATCGTGATCGGCTGCCAGCCGAGATCGGCCTTGTCCGATTGGAACAGCTTGATCGCCACACCGTCCCGCGGGGCGTACTGGCAGGACGGACCGTCCCCGTAGTTCTGGATGATCACCCCCTTGTCGCCGTAGATCTCCGTGGTGTTCTCGCCGGCCCAAGTCGTCGAGCCGTTGAACAGAATGCCCATCTCGCCTCGGCTGAACCGATACACGGCCACGCCGTTGTCGTCCGGGGCGATGTCGGTCAGCACGTTGTCGATCTCCGCGATTACGCTCGTCGGCTGACCGAGCATCCAGTGGTACCAGTCGGTCGCGTGCACAGCATCGTCCATGAACATTCCCATGTTCTTGTCGGCCTCGATGTGCCAGCGCGTATCGCCCTTGAAAAACGCTTCGTTGAACAGTACGGGGATGCAGTGCCGCCGCCGGACCACGCCGACGCGCCCAACGGCCCCGCTGTCGATGAGCTCCTTCATCTTCTGATTGGCCGGATCGCACCGCATCTGAAACGCCATCGCAAATGTCACGCCGGCTCTCTCAGCCGCCTCGGCCATGGCGTCGCAATCGGCCAGCGTCAGGGCCATCGGCTTCTGGCAGAGAATGTGTTTGCCGGCCTTGGCGGCGGCGACCGCAAGCTCGGCGTGACGGCTCGTCTCGCTTGTGACGATCACGGCATCGACGCGGTCGTCCGCGAGCACGTCGGCATAGTCCGTGCGGAACTTCATCCCGTACTTCTCAGCTGCCGCCCGACCGCGACGCTCGTTGTCATCCCAGGCTGCGATCAGCTTGGCGTCGTCGAACTGGCTGATCTGTTGGCAGTAGGCGTTCACGTGCCCGTGGGCAAAGCTCAAGATTCCGACCCCGATCGCTGGCACAGTCCTGCTCCTTTCGGTCAGATCGTTGTGGACGCGGCACTCGAGCGGCGGGGATTGTCGCCAGCTCGCCGAGCGCGTGCAAGCCGGCACCCCCAGAATGGCACGGACAGACGCGAGCTTGCCGGTGACGCTCGGCAAAGCGCTGCGCCCGGATTGGAGATTCTGCTCATCTGGGTGCGCGGACGTCGCCGCCAGTCGGATCGCTTCCGATCACCCCGGAGCTCGCATGACGCCTAGGCAACCTTCTTGAGCACGGCTCGGGTTGCGTCGAGCGCGAGTTTGGCGGCTTCAGTATGGTCCACGCCCGCCAGCCGCCCGAACACCTCAACGGAAAGGACCCCCTCGTACCCGATCTGCTTGAGCGCCCCAAGAAAGCCCGTCAGGTCGATCACCCCTTCGCCAGGCAGGAGCCGCTGGTTGTCGCGGATCTCTTCAGGTGGCAGATCGGCCGAGTCGTTCAGATGCACGTGGACGATCCGCTCGCGTCCCGCGTCGAGGATGTCCTGCACGGTCGCGTCGGGCTCGTGGTGCCAGTGCCAGCAGTCGAGCAGCAGGCCGACGTTCGGACCACACTCGGCCGCCAGCTCCAGCATCGGCTTCATCTGCCAGATGCAGACGCGCTCGCCGGCGCCCTGACGGATGTGCAGCGGGCTGATGAACTCCAAGCCGATCCGCACCCCGTGTTCAGCCAGAACCGAGCCGACCTGCGTGAACCGGTCCTTCAGGATCGCACGCATCTCGCGCCCGGGCCTGTCGTACACGGGCGGGACCCACGTCGCCATGCGCGGGCAGCCCAACTCGGCCGCGAGACGCGCGTATTCGCCCAGGCCCTTCAGGCCGGCCTCGAACGTCGCGTCGTCCTTGCGGAACTCGACCGGCAGACCGCAGCAGCCGGGCGCGACGTTGTGCGAGGCAAAGAAATCCGCCACTGCTGTGATGCCGTCGCCATCGACCATCTGCTTGACCGCGCCCAGATCGACCTCGACTGCGTCGTAACCCGTGCGCGCTGCCAGCGCCACGTGCTCGGGCCAAGGCAGTCCCGCCCCCGCTGTCACCGGACACAGTGCGATCTTCATTGCGTATCGTCTCCAAGATCCGGACTCGGGCGCCTCGCGCCGGCGCCCGGCTAAACGCATCCGCGCCGCAAGAGGCGGCTCGGCTCCTCTCGCCGGGCCGCAATCATCCCG
>CAYGAN010000111.1:0-815 GCA_964347585.1 uncultured Planctomycetales bacterium
CAGGAACCGGGCCGTGGCACAGATGTCCAATAGGAATAGGACCGCATCAGGAGCCGCTGAGACTCGTCGCTTGTTTGAACGGCTGATGGATTGGCACAAGGGCCTGGTACTGGGCTTGCTGACCAGTAATGATCGGGAGGACGACTGATGTCAGACGTTGCGATCGGTGTTGTTCGTGCTCGCGCGGCCGCTTACGCGGCAACACCATTGGGCCGGCAGGTCCCAGGCAGGTACCCATGCGGATATGTCCGTGCTGCCGTGTTCACTGGCCTACTACTTTCATGCTTCCCACATGCTCGCGCGGCTATCGCTGCCGAGGTGACCTTCCTGCCCTTATGGGAAGTTGCGGAGCAGATTGACACGGTTCTCAAGGTGAAGGTCGCGTCAATATCGAAGGGCGTTGAACACATGAAACTGAAGAACGGAACGCAAGGACCCCCAACTGCGTATCACATGGACGTGCAGTGCGAAGTGCTGTCTGCAATCGTTGGCAGCTGTGAACGAAAACAGATATCGGTGCGTCATACTACCCGCGTCCCTGTCATCTACGACCAAAGCGGCAAGGTCGTAGGTTCGTTTTCGCCGATACTTCCGGACTCCGGTATCGAATCCAGCATCAAGCAGAACGAAGTGTACTTGTTCTGCTTTGGGCGGGCCGCATCGACCGATTGGGCGGCGCCGAAGATTGCCCTCTTGCGCGCGGAAAGACCGGATGCGCAGACAGCTTTGGTGAACCATATTCTGGAAATTCGCGCCTGGAAGGTCTTCGCGAGCGCGCACGCACAGGCTCTGGCGAACATCGCGGCGTTTCACTT
>CAYGAN010000111.1:825-15270 GCA_964347585.1 uncultured Planctomycetales bacterium
TACGGCATCGACGCGCGAAAAGGAATCGTTTTGCGCGACGACAGGTACGCCGGCACCGGGCTCAAAGTAAACCACATTCATGTCGATGACAGCGGAGGGGTCGTGTTGCGGTTCAACAATCGCAAGGCTGGAACGCTGCAACTCAAGGATTTCAGGAGCAGCCCCCGCTGAAGCAGCTTCCGAGCCGACGTCGGCGCGTCACGGTTGACGCAGCAACCCGTTATCGGGCGCCCTGGAAAGCACCGAAGGCTGCCTGAAGTTAAGCTGTCTTACTAGTGGATCATCCACGGGTAGTGCCACTGGCAGCTTGGCTGCCGGTGTTCTTGGCGCAGCTGGGCACGCTACTGCTTCAGAGCTCTCGGGCCGAGCTGGACGGGCACGAGTCGGCTTGCGACGATCTTGGCCAATCCGACGGTGCGCGTGTTGCCCCCGCCGTTGTCCCACTCTATCGGCCCGGTCACGCCCTGCCACGTGCCCATCGACGCGATCGCGTCGCGGATGCGCGCGCGGTTCAGCCCGGCCTTGCGGATCGCTGCGATCAGCAAGCGGGTTGCGTCATAGCTGTAAGCGGCCAGATAGTCCGGGCGCTCGCTGAAACGCACCTCGAACCGTCGCTGGAAGTCCTCCGCGGCAGCGCCGCCGAGCGACGGATCGTACAGGCGGACGAGCGTTACTGCCTCGGCGCTTGGATCGGTAAGGAATGAGCGGACGGCCAGGTTGCCGGCTCCGACGATCTCGCCGCCGGATTGCCCGAGCATGCGAACCAGCGACGTCGCTTCGGCCACCGGGCCGAAAACAAACGTCGCTTGCGGTCGCGCATCTGCCAATCGCTTGACGTGGTCCTCGAAGCGGGTCCGGCGGGCATGGAACTGGAGGTGAATGACCGGCGCGAGCTTCTTGTGCCTAGCTTGCCGAAGGAACTCAGCCGATGCCGTTCGAGAGTCATGATCGTCGCAGGAGACGACGGCCAGTCGGTGCCACTTGCGCTTATCGAGAGCGTAGCTCACGAGTGCAGCGGCTTGGTGCTTGTCGCTTGGGGCACAGCGAAACATCCAAGGCACGTTGGCTTCGGTCAGGCTCGGGTCGGTGCAGACGGGCGAGACGATCGCGAGCCGCGCCTTGGCCGCAAGCTGCTCAGCGATGTGCGTACTGGGCCCATCGAGCGAGCCGATGATTGCCCAGACCTTAACCTGAGCGGCCCCACCCGTCCAAGGGCTTTCGTCCCATCGGGCCACGAGACGGAACGGACGATCGCGATAACCACCGCCGCCGTTCGCCTCGTCGATGGCAAGGCTAGCGCCCCGCCACATCATGCGCCCGGCAGGATGGTTCTGCTTGCCCGTAGGACCGTACCAACCGATGCGGACCTCGGTGATATCGCTCGGCTCGGGCGCATCCCGGCCAGGGCCGTGGAACGTCGTCGGCGTGTCCAGAATGTGACGCGCGGTAGCATCGTCCCCCGCCGCCAATCTCGAACTTACAGCGACAGCGATCAGGAAGATACGGCCGCTAGCGCGCAAACCTTTTGGAGCGGCTAAGCTGACCTTTCTTGGACGGGGCAGAATCGCCGGGCCGGACCGGGGCCCTGAGTTCCTGGAGGCCAGACCCGGACGGGTCAGACCACCTAGAGCCCCTTGGGGGGTAAGCCGAGCTGCTCGCGCGTGTGGTACGTCCATTTGCCCTTCTCGACGCGCGCCAGCGTCACCTCGCCGACGTCCTGCCAGGCTGCGTCGAAGATGACCTGGCCGGTCACGCCCGCGTACTTGCCCAAGTCGGCGACGTAATCGCGGATGCGTGCGCGGTTCAGGCCGGCGTGCTCGATAGCTTCGATGAGGATGTTCATCCCGTCGTAGGCGTGGGAGGCGTAGGTTTCCGGCGGCTGGCCGAAACGTTCATGGAAGGTCTTGCGGAAGCTTTCGAGTTTGGGGTCCTGACGAGTGGGATCCCAAGGGTACCCCGCGACGACTCCCTCTGCCGCTCGCCCGGCCATCTCGAGGAACTCGTCGGAGACCATGCGGTCGCTGCCGAACAGCGGCTGGGTCATCCCCAGCTCGCGCATCTGCTTGACGATCAAGGCCGATTCGATTCCGTCGCCCCAGGTGACAACAGCTTCGGGCTTGAGGCCCTCGATGCGTCGGAGCTGCTGCGTGAAGTCAGTGTCGCCGATCACGTAGTTCAGCTCGGCCACGAAAGGGTGTCCCAAGCGCCGGCAGCCGTCGCGGATCTCGTCGATGTGAATCCGCCCGTAACGGTTGTTGGCCCGCAGCGCGGCGACGCGCCGGATCCCAAGCTTCTTGAACATATAGTCGAGCAGCAGATACGCCTGCTGGCGATCGTCGCCGATGCATCGGAATACCCAGGGAATGGCGGTTTCGACGAACGTCGGATCGGTATCGCCGGTGTTCATGACAGGTACTTCAGCCTTGAGGGCCACGCGGATGGCAATATGGCTGTTGGCCCCGTCGATCGTGCCGAGGATCGCCCAAACCTTATCGGCGTAGGCGAACTTGATGATCTCATTTCCGCTCGCGCCCCACAGCCCGTTGTCGTTCGCGATCACCAGCTCGTAAGGGATGCCGTTCGGGTAGTTCCTGCTCCGGTATCCGCCGCGGGTGTTCGCCTGCTCAATCGCCAGTTGGCAGCCTCGAAGCATCATCAGTCCGAGGGGCTCCTCGTGGCTGGCGCCGCCCGTGGCCACCGAGACCGTCTTCATGATCGGGCCGATGAACCCGAGCTTGACGGATTCCAGTCCCGTTGGCTCGGGCTTTTCGCGTCCCGGGCCTGTAAAGGGAAGCTTCTCCAGGAAGTGCCGTTTATACGGCTCGACGAACCTGCCGAACGGCGTATAGCGGTCGGGGGTGTTGGCATAGGAGAGGCTAGCCGCCGGCTGAGTGGTGGGGGTCTGCTGGGCTTGCACAGCTGCGACGCCGACCAGCGCGGTTGCCAGGGCCACGCTCACCGCCCATTGGTGGATCGCGCTGGATGGCTGACACGCATACATGGTTCCGTTCCTCCTCCTGCCGGGGCGATAGGTCATCGACGTGCGAGTCTGGGTTTCACTCGCAGGCCGGGCCAGCGGCCCCTGCCCGACCCGTGCGCCAAGCCTTTCGACGTACCGACCCAAACGTCATCGCCCTGGAAGTCAACGCACAACACGTAGTTGTGCGGAATGCTCTTGGGCATTTCGCGCACCTCAAGGACCTTCGAGCCGCGCATAATCCGCGCGATCCCACCAGGGCCCTTTCTATCAGGGACATAGATGTTGGGCACGTAGGTGACCCAGGTGTCCGAAGGGTAATCGACGAGTACGCTCAGGCCTTTGTCCGTGCAATACCAGGCCTCATTGGCGCTGCGCCCTTGGACGAAGTTGTTGAAATTGCTGGCCAAGCCGCTGTCGTGATCCAGGTAACCCCGCCAATGCCTGCCGTCGTACCGGGAGCCGCCGAAATAGGTCGAACACCAAAGCGCGCGGTCCACGTAGGATACCCCGGTCGTGATGATGTGGATCAAGCCGTCGTCGCGGTACAGGTCATACTCCATTTCGCCGTCCGGGTCGTGGTAGGCCTTCCATCTCTTGCGGGCGCAATCCCATTCCAGGATGCCTCCGCCCCAAACGGCGCCATAGACGAACCCGTCGTTGTACGTGACGTTGTAACACCAGATCTCCTCTAGGGGGCAGTTCTTCTCGGTATAGATCGCCCACTCGCCCGTGCGGACGTTGTACGAACTGAAGCCCGCGGTAGTGGCGGCCCAGACGATGTCCTCATCGCCGTCGTCCTGACAAGCGACACCATACACGACATCGTTGACCAGGCCGCTGTTGAGCTGGTGATACTGGTCGAACCGTCCGCCGGTAAAGCGGATAAGTCCGCCCCCAAAGGTCGCCAGCCAGACGTCGCCGGTCTTCCTGCTCACGTCGATCCCGGCAATCACGTCCCAGGCCAGCCCGTCTTTCCTCCTCCAGCTTCGCCAGGTTCCGTTCTCAAACACGGCCAACCCGTGCTCGGTCCCCACCCACACGCGGTCGCCGTCAGCCTTGACGTAGAAGACGTGATCGTTGGGTAGGCCGTTCTTCATCGTGTAGCTAGTCCAGTCCTCGTACACAAACGGCTCGCCGAGATCGTCGGCCTCGCGGGTCGCCGCCTTGGCAGCCGCTTCGTTGGCGGCCAGCCCCGTCGTGGGGTTCGCAGCCATCACTGGTTGGTTACACCCAGCCCCTGCGGTCAACAGGGCGACGGCCATCGTGATGATCTGCGCCGCGTAATGCCACATGATCTTTCGCCTCTCCATGTCCGTCAGAGCGTCTTGAGGTATTCTATCAGATCATTGAGCTGATCCTTCGTCATGTCGTTCGTCACGCCGTGTCGGTCATACGGGTTGTAGCGAGTCCAGATTTCCTCAAGCGTGGGCGCCACGCCGTTATGCAGATACGGCGCGGAGTCGTAGATGTTGTTCAGGTGAGGCGCGTCGAATCTGCTTTCGCGGTCGAACGCCATCCTCGTACCAACATCGTGCCTCCGGCGATCGGTGTAGTACGGCGGCGGATGGCAGGTGATACAGCGGTTTCCGACAGAGATCACCTCGCCAGTGTTGGCCATCGTTCGCTCAAAGACGGCCTTTCCCCGACGCTGGGCCGGCGTCAGCTCATCGCCGAGGCGGTACCGATTCGGCGGGCGCGGAATCGTGCAGATATATCGATCCAACGCGGCCAATTCCTCGGACGTGAACGGCTGGATTCGCGTGAAGAAGACAGCCAAGCGCGGGCCGCACTGCCGCTGCAGGCTCGGGTTGGTTCCCTCCCACTTGAATGGCGCCGTATCGAGAATGCCCCGCAGCGTGCGATTGTCCACGGGGCTAATGCCGATGCCGTCCGGCTCGATGTCGTACGTGATGCCGTCCACGTGGCCGTCGGGGTGGCAGGTGTGGCAGGAGAACTGCCTCTGGAACGTGATGTTCGCGCTGTGGAAGAGCTTCTCGCCCCAGCGGGCCTGGGTGATCCGCTGCGGCCCGCCGAGTTCGATCCTGGCGGCGGGTTCAAGCCGCTCGGCATCGATCACCGTAATGGAATCGTCCAGCGCGTTGGCCACGTACACGAACCGGTTGTCGTGCGAGACGACCAAGCCGCGCGGACTGTCACGCGTGGCCACGCGCTTGATGACAAACTCGGTGCTCTTGCCCAGATGGTTCGGGATTACGTGCTCGCGCTCGTGATCCGACGTGCCGGAAAGGATCCCGATCAACTTGTCCACATCGACCACGGCTACGCAGTCTGAGCCGCTGCTAGTAAAGTACGCGCGCCTTCCGTCGGGGCTGACGGCCACGTCCGCCGGATCGGGGAAGTACGCGTTCGGCTCGTCAAGCAAGGCCTGGTCCACGCGGCCATCGGCCCAGACCACCCCCAGCCCGTTGGTGATCGTCCAGCCCTGCATGAGCCGCGTCATCGGCACGAGATTCTTGGTCCGCAACAGCGTGACCAGGGCAAACCTGCCCCCAGGGTGAAATGCCACGCCCTGAAGCAGATTGGTGGCCGCGGCGATGTACCGGTTGGTCACAACGGCACGTTCCGCGTCGATCACGGTGATCTCCGACATCGGCGGCGTGCGAAACGGGACGAATTGGGAGAGCGTGTTGGTCGCCAGAATCCGCTTGCCATCCGGCGAGATCGCCAGCGACCAGGGCCCGCGACCGCCGGCGAGCCGCTTGACTTCCCTCAGGCTTGTCGCGTCGATCACCGAGATGTCTTCCGTGGCTGTATTGAGCACGTAGATCCATCGCCCGGTCTTGTCGGTCAGCACGCCGTGCGGCTCGTCCCCGACCGGGATGGTGTGCGTGACCTTCAGGCTCGCGGCGTCAACAACGGACAGCGAGTCGGACATTCGGTTGGTCACATAGAGGGTCTTGCCGTCGGGGCTGGTGGTCACGTCGTGCGGCTGGCGGCCGACCGGGGTTTCCGCAATCTTGGCACCCGTCGCCACGTGCACCACGATTAGTGAATCAGACGCTTCGCACACCACGTACAGCCGACGGCCGTCGGGCGAGAGGGCCAGGTTGACGGGAGTCTTATAGCGTGGCTCGGCGGCTGATTGCGGCTCCGTCTTGGGCTTCTTGAACTTGGTGGGATGGGCGATCTTGGCTTTCATCTTCTTATGATCGAACTTCTTCTCGTCGAAGGGGCACTGCTGGTTGTGACAGGCGGTGCAGGTTTCTTTGGTGACTTCCTTGAGGCCGGCTGCCCGCGAGGCCACATGGTCGCGCATGACAGCCTCCGGCACGTACTCGCTGCCGGCGCCGTGACAGCTCTCACACTGCACGCCTTCCTCCAGCTCGAAACTCTCAGCCAGTCGCTCTTTCGGTTCCCCGTGCGCCGTAACATGGCAACGCAGACAGGCATCGGCACTCTGCGGGCTCGTCTCGATCCCGACCTTCCTGGCTGCTTGGCGCGCTTTCGGCAAAGCCAGCACCGCGTACGCGCGCGCATGCTCGGACAGCCGCCAGCGGCTGAACTGATAGCCCATCATCGGGCCCTTGTGGCAGGAGGCGCACTCCATCACGCCGACGTATCTCGGCTGGGTCTTCTCCGCGGTTGGTTGGGCCCGGGACCAGACCGCTGCCATCATTAGCACCACAACGGCCAGGCCGAGCGGGAAGGCTATCGAGCGGATGGGTGTCATTTCGCGGCCCCCCGCGTTGCTGAGGCCCTGGTGCTCGCCTTATTCGTGCGGCCCTGCTTCTGGCGGGGGCTCGGATGAGCAATCTGCTTCCAGCTCTTGTCGTAGTCGAACTTCCTGACCTTCAGAACGGCCACGTGCGAGCCCTTCTCGATGTGGCACATCATGCAGGCCGCTTCGTCGGGCTTGGGCGTCATCATCTTCATCTCAGCTGCCACGTCCGACTTGCCCCCAGCCATCATCGTGTCCACGTGGTCACTTCGGGGACCGTGGCACTTCTCGCACTGGACGCCGTCTTCAATGCGGAACGACTCGTCGCGCTGCCATTCCTCCGCCTCAGCGCCCGTCGCATGACAGCCCAGACACATCGGGCTAGTCTGTGGTTCCTCGCGTATGCCGGACAGCCGGGCGATCTCTTTGCTCTCCGGCAAAGCCAGCACCGCGTACGCCTGGGCATGCTTGCTCAGTCGCCACAAGCTGAACTGATGGCCAGCGGCGTCGCCACGATGACACCGCAGACACGCCCGCACGCCGACGTAGATCTGCGGCTCCATCATCTCGGCCGCGAACACGATCACGGCGGCGACCGCCAGGCCCGCCATCGCGACCAGAGCTATCCACCTTTCTGAAGATCGCTTCATCATTTGCCCTAGTTGTTCGGCTCCACCACCGTCAGCACTTGGTTGGCTTTGACGTTCTTGATCCGTTGGACGATCCCGCTGGGCCAACGCACCTCGACCAGGTTCGCCGACGCGTTCTTGCCGAGGCCGAAGTGCACGCGCAGATCATTCTGTGACAGGTAGCCCGAAGCGGCTTTGACCTCGTCGAATTGGGTAGCGCGCCCAGCCACGACCGTCACACGCGCGCCCACCCCGCTGCGATTGCTCTTCGTGCCCACCGTCTTGACCATGAGCCAGTTCTTGCGATTCCCGCCGTCATTGCGTACGAGGACGGCCCGGGAATTCAGGTTGATGATGAACGCGTCGATGTCCCCATCATTGTCATAGTCTCCGAAGGCCGCCCCCCGCCCGACGTGTTTCTCTCGGAAGTACGGGCCGGAGCGGGCAGAGACGTCCTCGAGCTTCCTGCCCTCGATGTTTCGGAACAGTACGTCCTCCTGCGTGTCGAGCCGGTGTGCGTGGCCGTTAACGATGAATAGGTCGAGCCAGCCGTCGTTATCGTAATCGAACAGATCGCATGCCCAGTCGGTGTACTGCCCGCAGACCCGGGCTACGCCCACGGCGTCCGTAATGTCCTCGAAGTTCGCCCCGTCAATGCTCCGATAAACACAGGCATACTGCATGTCCGGCACCACCAAATCGAACAATCCATCCCGATTGATGTCACCGAAGTCAGGGCCCATCGCAGACGTGGCTTCGCCGTTCTCTCCGAAGGCGACGCCGGCTTCGCGGGCGACGTTGGTAAAGCGACCGCCGCCGTCGTTGCGATACAGGTAGTTCTCCATAGCGTCGTTGGCGACGAAGATGTCGATGTCCCCGTCGTTGTCGCAGTCGCCGGCGCTGATGCCCATCGCTCTCCCTTCGGGATTGTCGATCCTGGCAGCCTTGCTCACGTCGGTGAACGTGCCGTCGCCGTTGTTGCGATACAGGATGTCCGCCTGGCCGGGATAGGAAAGCGGCCCCGGGAAGGCCTCCGGCGCATAGAAGTAACGATACTTCGGGTCGAACTGCAGGTAGTTGCCCACGTACAGATCCAGATTGCCGTCCCGGTCGTAGTCAAGGAACACCGCCCCGATGCCCCACCGCTCGTCCCCGACACCCGCCTGGATGGTCACGTCCGCGAATGTGCCGTCCCCGTTGTTGTGGTAAAGCGTGTTCCGGCCGTAGTTGGTCACAAAAAGATCGACAAAGCCGTCGTTGTCGTAGTCGGCTGCGATGCAGCCCATCCCGTAGCCCGTATCGCCGACGCCTGCCTCGTCGGTCACATCCGTGAACGTGCCGTCGCCGTTGTTGCGGTACAGGTGGTTCTTTAGCTTGCCCCGCAGGCGCCTGCCCCGCACGTCGTTCACTTCTCTGAGGTAGCAACCGTTGACGGCATAGATGTCCAGGTCGCCATCGTTGTCATAATCCAGAAATCCGCAGCCCGCGCCCGTCCCCTCGACGATGTTGTCGAGGTGGTCATCGCCGATACTGTGGAGGAAACGGATGCCGGCCTGCTTAGTCACGTTGACGAACGCAGGCAGATCGGTGTCCGGCGCGCCCTTGAGGGACGGCGAGCCCTCGCCCGTCTGGCCGAACGCGGCATGGGCAAGCATCAGGGCCATGCTCGCGGTCACGGTAGCCGCGTGACAGGCCCGAAGGCGACGAACACGCTCGCGCCTAGGCCTCTGACTACAAGGAATCCCTGCTGATCTCACCTTCTGGCCTCTCTTGCAGCCCGCCCGATCGGGGCGCCGGTGAGGCGCCCTGCACGAATGCGTCCGGGGCGGGGATGTTGTCCCACTGAGCGCCCAGATCAACCCATTCGACGAACGTCTGGCGCTCCAGATCGGTCAACGCCTCGTCCATCGGCATACGCTCGACTGGCTCACCCGCCGCGACGCCGTCGAGCCGTCGTCCGAATAGGTGCCAGATAAGCGGGCTCGCGCGTGCACGACCCGGCTTAACGTACTTGCCGTCGCAACGCCCGGGCTGATCCGGCGCTCGCGCCAACAAGGCCTCGTAGGCACGGTTGAAGTATCCGGGATGATCACCGACCGGAACCATCTCGTCAGCCCGATCGAAGGACGGCGAGTTCCGCGAGGAACCATGGCACTGTGGGAGCGCGCATTTCGCGCGGATGATTGGCATGACGTCCCGCCTGAAATCCACGGTGCGACGCCTGGACACAGGCAGGTTCAGGTTGGCCGCCGGCTTCCTCACCGCATCGACGAGCCGGTTTTCCGGGCACAGCTCTCGGTCTTGATGGCACCCGATGCATCCGCGACGCTCGCCGGGCATAACCCAGATCCAGCTCGTCAGGCTTTGCAGCGCCACCTGGTTCTCATCGAGGGTCTGGATGTGCATCGGCGTATTGGCAGGCACCTCGAGGTGAAACGATCCGTCAGGCTCAACGGGCGCAACCCCGAGGATGCGCTTCTGCACGAACGGCGTCAGCGATACGGTGGTCGCTCCCGGGTGGCCGGGCCTGGCCGGCAGCGGCTCAACATCCTTGCCCAAGCCGATGCCCTCAATGAGGCGCACGGCCTTGATCTGACCGGGCCTGATGCTGGCACCCTCTGGGCGATCGGACAGGTAACAGTTCAAGCAGTAGAGCTTGCCGGTGGTCTTCTTCTCGTTGACGACGCTGGACCTGCCGTCGGGCATCGGCCTGGCGGCCACGGGAAGGGCATACACCTCGTGCCAGCTCGGATCGTCGTAGATCAGCTTCTCACGCCGCCCGGTCTTCGGATCGAGCCTGTAGATGCCGTGAGTCCCTGCCGAGGTCTTGCGGTACGAGACAAGCATTGTCCCGTCCGACAGTGGCGCCGGCGAGTGATACAACCCGCCCGTGTCCTCGGCGATCAGTCTCCAGGAGTGCAGGTTCCTCCGCATGGCGACCGCAGCGAGTCGGCCCGCCCCGTCCGGCGTCGTCCCGTCCGACTCGACGAAGACGACCAGACCATCACCGGTCTCACACGGCATGCTCTTGATCGGCGCCCCGCCGTGGTTGCCGAAGAACACGAAGAAGTCCACGCCGTCCGTGTTGACGGTGAACAGTGCGGCGATGCCGTTCAGCCAGTGCCTTGTCCCGTGCCGCTGCCAGCTGCTGAAGACGATCCGCCCGTCCTTGAGCACGAACGGGTCGCGATCCGAGCTGAGGTTATAGGTGATGCGCCTCACACCCCTGCCGTCCGTCGTGCAACTGTACAGCGCGCTGGCGGGCCCGCGCCCGTCCTCGTTCCGGTGGCCCGCAGCCGTGCTGCAGAACGCGATCTGAGACCATGGACGATCAGCTACGATCACGTAGAACGTGGGCAGGTAAACCGGGCCGAAGCAATCGCCGAGCCCGCTCGTGATCTGCCGCTTCTGCGAGCCGTCGAGCTTCATCTCCCAGATGTTCCACCGATCCGCGTGCCTCCTCTTACCTGCGAACAGAATCCGAGTGGCGTCGAACGACAGGTCGGGTTGGCACGCACCGTGGAAGTCCGGGGTCAGGTTGCGAATCTCGCCCGTGGGCGAGGCCGGCTTGAGCAGCACGATCCGACTGCCATCAACAACTTCCATCTTCAGCCGGAACGCTGCCGGCTCGGTCGGTTCGACATAGCGCGAAGAGGCCGGTACTTGGGTGAACAGCACGGCTGAAGGAAGCACGGCCCTCAACGAGGCCGGCTTGCGGCCGCTCGCAGGAGATGCATCGGCTGAGTGAATGTCCGGGCTGCCGCAACCATGCATCGCGAGACCGAACGCACCACAAACCGCTACGATCCGTTTCATGGTTCGTGTCGTCAACCCGCGATCATGGTCGCTGCGACTACTTCGACGCCCCGCGGCTATCCGAACCTGATGGGATCCGACTGGGATCGAACTGTCAGAGACTTTACCGCCCCCGCCGCTGCGATGACAAGTATCCTCCCCTGAGAAACATGCCCGCCCCACCGAATCAGCGCCTATGCGTAGTCCGCACGGGAAAGGACGGCAATTGCCTCGATCTCGACGAGCAGCTCAGGCCGACAGATGCCTGCCTCGATCGCCGTGCTTGCGGGGAACGGGTCCAGTTGCTCCTGCTGATAGAATGCGTTTCGCACCTTGTTGAACTTGTCGTAGTTGCGCATGTCCTTTATATAGCACGTTGTGCGGACCACGTCGTGCCAGCTGGCTCCTTCCGCCTCGAGCAGAGCCTTGATGTTCCTGAACGTTCGCCAGCTCTGCTGGTCGAAGTCACCCAGGTGAATCGACTTGCCCTCTTCGTTCACACTGGCTGTTCCCGATATGAACAGCATGGTCGCCGGACCCATTTCGACGCGCATTCCTCGGGTGAAGGAGACCGGGCGATCGTAGTCGTAGGCTTCGTTCAGTATGTGCGGCGCACTAATCGGGGTCTTTCGCACTCCCGTCGTTACCGTCTCTGCCATCCTCCTACCCTCCATCTAACGCGCGACAACCGCTGGAGCCGGCCCGCCGGACTGGTTGCCTCGTTAGACTTACCCTCCTCGCACGACGGCTCCGGCGAAGACACCCACCGCCCGCCCGAGCGGCCGTCGCTCAGAGGACCTCGTCAGTTCGATAAGACCTATAGGAGCTGTCGGCGATCGGTCAAAACGACCAATCCGCCCGGTGGGCAATCCCTCGCACACCGAAATGTCCGGGAGCGGGAGCCAAAGCGCACTCGCAATACCACGCCCTTCGGCGCGATCTTGCGACCTCGAGAATTGAGGGCTCGCGTTTACAGGCCTACCCCTGTAACACTCCCGCACCGCCTTCCCCTCCTACGGCCATGATAGTGTGCACCCTTAGCGCCGCGCGCTGAGCCGTGCAAGCCAACTTCTTACATTCCACCTTCCGTGGCCATGAACGCCTACCTGCTCCATATAAGGATAAGCGAAAAGTAGCCTGTTGGCAAGCACAATGGTTGCCGAATCTGACAGCTAGGTGCGCGCCTACTCGGACCTAGCGAATGGGCTGGAACATCGGCCCGGGCAGAATGTTACGCCGGTCGCCTCCGATTCGGACCGTCCAGCACTGCGCCAGGCAGGCAACGGGGCGAAACGCACGTCAGCCAAACGGACACTCAGGCCAGGCGGTCCTGCCGCTGCTTGTCAGCCTTTCCGCCGCCTTGCTTGACGTTAGGCGGGGGATGTTCTCACGCAATCCTGGACTTGGCCCAGCGTGCCCGCCCTGGCGGTTCGCCGAGCCGAGGGGACCCGCAAGCCTGACAGCCGTTTCATCATGTGCATCGCCTCGCCGCGAAACCGCAGGACGAACCTGCTCAACTCGACAAACCGGCCCGTCGTTGCGTAGAAGGCAAGGTAGGTGAGGCTCTGGAGCAGCTCCAGTTCGCGGTGCGACAGCTTGCGCAACTCCAGCGCATGGCCGAGGTACTTGTCGTAGAACCGCCAATCCTCGCTAACCAGCCTGTACCCCCATTGGCCGCGGTGGGCCATCTCCCAGATTTCGGTCCCGGGGTAGGGCACCATCACGCCGACCGCGATATCGTCGGCGCCCACTCGGGCGGCGAAGCGCGCCGTTTGCAGAGCGGTGGCCCAGTTTTCGCCAGGATGGCCGATGATGAAGAAGGCGTTCGTGCGGATGCCGGCGGCGCGGGCGGCGCGGATCGCTCGCCGGGCTTGCTCGAGCGTGATGTCCTTGTGGATGCGCTTCAGGATCACGGCACTGCCCGACTCGATCCCGAAGTCGAGCATCTTGCAGCCTGCCCGCCGCATCTTCCGGTACAACGCCGGGTCGGTCAGATTGGCTCGGAAGTTGGCCTTCCACCGCCAAACATAACCTTTGCGCTCGCTTCGAGCGATCAGCCGGTCGAGGAACTCGTGCGTCCAGCTTCGACTGGCGCCGAACGTTTCGTCCTGAAACCAGGAGGCCCGGATGCCCGTCCGCGCTTCCAGCTCGTCGATCTCGGCGAGCACGTTGTCCACGCTCCGCATGCGAATCCGGCCGCCGAGCACGCGCTGGCAGAATGCGCAGCGGAAGGGGCAGCCTCGCCCGGCATAGAGAGGCCAGTGGGCCTTGCGCGGGAACAATTCCCAGGCAGGGAACGGCAGCGCGTCAAGGTCGGTGGTCTCGGGTCTGGTCGGCGTCAGGCAGACCTCGTCGCCGTTGCGGAACGCCATGCCCGCGATCGCCGACCAATCCGAGCGCGCGGCACCGGCGTTCACCGCCGCCGCCAACTCGCAGGCGGTCCGCTCTCCCTCCCCGCGAACCGCCACGTCGATGCCCCTGAACTCGCGGAGCGTGCGCTCCGGGAGAGCGGTTGCATGGGGCCCGCCGACAATTGTGACGCATCGCGGGCACACCTGCTTGACCGCGGCGCAGATCTGTGCGGCGTGGGTGATCTCGTGGGTCATCGCCGTCACGCCGACTATGGACGGGGCGGAATCGCCGATTCGATCCACGACTACCGAGACAGGCAAGCGCTCCGTTTTGGCGTCGATAACGCGGACATCATGCCCGTCGCGCAGCAGGCAGGCGGCGACGTAGCACAGGCAGAGATGTCCTACGCCGTGGCGGTGCGTCTGCAACTCCAGATCGGCGCAGGGGTTGACGAGAGCTATCCGCAAGCCGTTGCTCCTCTGTTAGTGGCCCGCTGAATGACTTTATCGGCCCGTCGGGTCGATGAATTGAGTCTGCCCCGCAACAATCACGGCGAGCCAAAGAGGCAGGCAGTGTTGTATTCCTCGGCGGTTTGGGCGGTGCAAGCGGACGCCGTGCTGTTGTTGCTCCGTCCGTCGGAGCCTTGCGTCGAGCTGCCGCGAACGGAGCGGACGCTGCTCATGCTGCCTGTCACGGCGGTCCCTGCGAAGCGTGTCCGCCTGCTCGGATGCGACCCGGTCGCCCGCGGCCGCCCGTCCAACCGCGCCGTGATTCTCGGTTGCGACAGGCTGCGTTGTGGCACACAATGAAGCTCAGTATTGCGACGATGAGTTCTGTTTCGATCTCGTGGTCCGCAGGGAGGCAGACCTCGTGACCCACTCAGCGACGGAGCGGAGTACAGATCAACCGACACGGCATTCAGGCCAGGCCGTCCTGCTCATTGGTCTGGTTGTCAGCCTCTCCATCGGCTCGGCTGACGTTACGCTGGGCATGCTCTCGCGCGATCCCGG
>CAYGAN010000112.1:0-7072 GCA_964347585.1 uncultured Planctomycetales bacterium
CCACCAGCCGTTGGCCAGCTGCGTCCACGACAGCATCGTGCCGACATAGTGCCCGCGGCCCTTGGCCCCGTCAAGGATCGTGTAATCCGGGTTGTCGCGCCGGGTGACCGCACGACGCCACTGGGCGTGGAAGTAGCCGGCCTCTGCGGGCACGTCGGTCAGGGCGTAGGTGATCTGGTAGAAGAAGCCCCCGATCTCGTCGTGCCACTGATTCTCGATGGCGATCGTCGCCTGCTTGCGGAACGGCATCGGCCAGTAGCAGTTGAATCCCCCTTGCGGATTAACAGCCACCGGCAGTGAGTTGACCTTGTACCGCATGCCGTGCGCGTTCGCGAAGAAATCGCCCAGCGGCACCTCGATCGAAGGGGTCTTCTCGCCGTCCCAGCAGAATCGCAGGATGCAGTTGCGATAGGCCTTCGGATCGACGGTGATCCAGATGTGCTGAATAACACCCGGCCCCTCGATCTCGGCCAGCGTCGTCGTCGAGCGCGCTGGCAGGTCGATGCAGGGCCGGATCTTCCAACCCGTGCCCAGGTCTGATCCCGGATTGCCCGCGTCCGGGACGGCCTTGGCTCCGCCGCCCTTCGCGCCGTCAGGGTTCTCCGCACAGATCGAGCGCGTCTTGGCCGCCGAAAGCATCGGCAGCGATCCCAGCCCGAAGTTCAAGCCCACTGGCTCGTCCATGACTCTCCTCGCCCAGCAAGAGACTCGTTCGTCAACGCCGCGCCCGGCTGGCTAACCCAGCCCGACGGGAGCGGGAATGTTACTCGCTCGCGGGCGGACGGGGAACTGCCGCCTGATCCGGCCGGCAGCCGACTGGCAGGACAGCATGCCGCCATCCTCGCCGAAGCGCCGTTCCTGCCGCATCGGCGCACCATGGGCTGCTTGCTCCTGCTGGTCGCGCTCTGTCACGTCCTGTGCCTGCCACTCATCCCGAGGTGTTGCGGCTCGCACGATCGCGAGAATGCCGACCTTGACGGCTTCTGGCAACTCAGGCCACACCTGAATGAATGGAGTTGATCGCGGGTCAGGCGTGGAGTCTGTCGGCCGTCGTGGGCCAGTACGTGCGCCAGTGGCGGAAGCGTCCTGCTGTAAGTCGCGTGTTCGCGGGAGTTGGGAATCTGGCGAACTAGAATGCCGACCTAGATTGCAGGGCGCCGTGCTGGCGCGGTATCGACGTTCATCTTCTGTCCCGCGGCGGTCGGACCGCTAATTCCCCGCTCCCGCGGCCTCCTGACGGCTATAGGCAGCCCGATCAGGCAAGCCGTTCCACAGCTTGCCCCTGCTTTTCTGCCTACCTGAGACAGATCCGAGGCCGCTGCTCCGTAAACCCCTTGTCGAAGCAAATGGAACCCCCAAAGGCAACAGGCCTCGAGGGCCTAAAGGAGCAAAGCCATGAGCGCATCGCCCATCAGACTTGGTGTTCTCGATGCCTTGATGAGACGACCTTCCCGAGCTTCCGCTGCCAGCATCGGACAGCACTTCATCCTGAATGGGGCGCCGCCTGCCCTACGGGTCCGAGGCTTGGATGCCATCGGCAAGATGCCCTGTGACTGGACCGTTGCCATCCTGGAGATGGCCATCAACGAGCGGCGTCTGGGGCACCTCGTCCGAAGGAACGCTATCAACAAGCTTCAGGAGCTGCTCCTTCAGGCCATCGATCTGGGCTATTGCGCTGTTACCCAAGACGAGTGCCGACAGCTGACAGAAGCGGCGCAGGAGATCCTCAAGGCACAAGATCGGATCGGCGAGCAAGGCGAAATCGGGGCCGTTGAGGACCTATGCGGACATCTCAGTCAGGCCGTCGCGGATGGCGCCTTTGAGCAGCTTCCGGACTTCTGACAGCGATGATCGCAACCACCCCATCCTTCGAGAAGCCCTTCTTCGTTCGAGCGGACGCCTTGTTCGTCGCTGGGTCCTGCTCTCCTGCCGTTCCGTCCGATGTCAAGCCGTTGAGGCCACTGGCTCAGGACCGGCACAATGGCATCGAGACGGCAGTTCTGCCTAACCGGTTTTCCCGCTGGCATGTCATGGCTGAGATCCGGGCGGACGCGACGACGACGCAAACGGAGCTTCTCAACGCTCTTCATCAGGAGGGCAATGAGCAGGTCTGGTCGGTTTTCTGTGTCCGCTACCAACCTGTGCTCGTCTCCTTTGCCCGACGCCTGGGGTTGACCGACTCAGACGCCGAGGACGCTGCTCAGGACGCCCTTCTCGCCTTCGTGGCCGCCTACCGAAGGGGGGATTACGACCGCAGCAAGGGCCGGCTGCGTAGCTGGCTGCTAACGATTGCCACCAACAAGGTTCGGGACATCCAGCGTCGCCGACGCAGGGAGATCGTCTTCCGCCAGCTGGAGAGCATGACGGGCATCATGGAGCAGGTGCTCGACGATCACACCATCAGCCAGGTCTGGGAAAGCGAATGGCAGCGGGCGCGGCTGCGCCGAAACGGGCAGAAAACCCCCTTCAACAGCCGGTTCGGGACCCGATTGGCACGGTCCAGCGGCCAGAGGGGTGGGACGGACCGTGGAACAGGCGATCTCGGGTTGCCGTCAAGGCGCTTATCGATCTATCATGGCAGCTTACGGTTAGGCAAATGGGAAATCCGCGCTAAAAGGGACGGCTGTACCGTTCAACCCTGCCATGAAACCTCTGGACTCCAAAACTCTCGACTGGTTGTGCTGCGACCTCGATGCCCGGGAGGAACGGTTGCGCGAGGTGATTACCGAGCGTCTAGCCGAGCATCCGGCACCGCTCATCCAGGACCAGATCGTCGCGACTTACTTCCTCGCGCATCGCACGACGAGGCTTGACGATGCAGGTGAGGAGATCGCGTATCACGCGACGAGCGGCACGCACGACCCGCCGCCGGGCTCGTTGTTGGCACAATGCACGGCTCGCACCGTCGGTCTGGACGCCTTCGACGCTTCCGGCCAAATTGGCCTCCTGCACGTGGCCTTGCCGCTGAAAATGATGCTGCATCCGGACGGCGGGTTGACCTCGACGGACATTCTGCACACTGCAGCGGGAGCGATCCTGTTCGACGTGTACGAACGCAAGGACGCGCAGCTCGTGTCGTTGCAGATTCCCGAGCCGGTACTCCGGACATTCCCGGGTCCAGCCTATGGTCCGGAGGGATTGCGCCGCCTCGCCGGTTTCGCGTCCGAGGAGCCGGCGTTCGGTACGATCCTGAAACCGACGGCGGGGATTACGCCGGCGCATGTCGGTGAACTGGTCGGCCAAGCGGCCGAGTGCGACCTGTTTTTGTTCGTGAAAGAGGATGAGAAGCTGTATCCGGATCTGGACTATTCGCCCGTCGTCGAGCGGACACGGCGAGCGGCGGCCGCGATCGAGCGAGCACGATCGCGACGCGGCGACAAGGGCCTGGTTTTTGCGCCGCACATCGGCGGCCTGCCCTCGCAAGTGGTCGAGACGACGCTGGCGGTGCTCGAGGCCGGAGCCTGGGGTGTGATGTTCAGCGAGACGTTCGCGGGCGGTGCGGTTCGCATGGTGCGCGAGGCGACGCGGCATCTGGATCGCCCGCCGGCCATCTACGGACACAATGCCGGTATCGGCACGCGGACCCACTGCATCCGGCGGGAGGTGATCGACTTGCTGGCCAGGCTCGAAGGCATCGACTTTCGACAGACGGCGCCGGTCAAGCCGGGCCCGCCATTTCTCAAACCCTACGGCGCGGAATGGGTCGCATCGGAGCAGGCCCTGTCGCGCCCGCTGCCCGGCATCCGGCCGACCATGATCGTCCGCGCGGGCGGGCTTGATCAGGGAAACATCGGTTTGAATTTGGCGGACGCCGAACGTCAGGGCATCACGCAGGGCGTCCTGTTCCTGGCGGGGTCCGCCATCAACTCGATCAAGAACGCAAGCGGTCAACCCGACCCCGCGTTGGGAGCCCAAGCCATGAGAGAAGCGCTGGACGTGCATCGGTCCGGCGCACTGCGGGACGTCTCCCATGAAGAGCATCTGTCGGCACTGAAGGATCTCGCCGCGAGACAAGGCCTCGAGGCCCTGCAGACGGCATTGCGGCAGCGGTATTCGTGAGGACGAGGAACAGGAATCGCATGAAGAAGAGCGATCGACAACTTCGTATCGGCGTATTGGGGTGCGGCCCCATCTCTCAATGTGCGCACTTTGACGCATGTCGCAAGGCACACAACGCCGAGCTGTATGGGATTTGCGACGTCGCGGCGGATCTCGCCGACAGGATGTCGGCCATCCACGAGCCGAAAGTCACGTACCATGACTTCGATCGCATGCTGGCGGACCCACAGGTCGAGGCCGTCATCATCGCGGTGGCGGATCAGTTCCACGTGGATTTGTGCCTCAAGGCCGTCGCCGCCGGCAAACACGTGCTGGTGGAAAAACCTCTGGGTACGAACATCGAGGAATGTAAACGCCTGCGACAGGCGACCCGGGATCGGAAGGTGATTCTGCAGGTCGGTCACAATCGTCGCTTTGACCCGGGGCTGAGTTTCGCCCGTCGATTCATCCGCGAGGAGATGGGCGAGGTCATGGCGCTGAAAGCCTGGTATTGCGATTCGACGTTTCGCTACACGATGACGGACAACCTGCAGCCAGTTCTTTCAACCAGTGAGCAAATATGCCGCCCCGAAGGCAATCCAAAGGCGGACAAGCGCCGCTACTTCATGCTCGGCCACGGAAGCCATCTTGTGGACACCGCCCGTTTCTTGAACGGGGAGATCGTCAGCGTGCGTGCCCGGCTGGTGGAGAAGTTCGGCGCGTACTGCTGGTTCGTGACGGCTGACTTCGCCAACGGCAGCGTCGGGCATTTGGATCTGACCATCGCCGTCCGGGGCGATTTCTCCGAGGGATTCACGATCTACGGCGAGCACGGAAGCGTGCACGGGGTACTCCCGCTGACCTGGTTTCACAAGTCCAGCCACGTGGAGTGCATCTCCAACAAGGATGGTGTCTATCGGCGACCCCTGGGCGCGGATGCGTATACCTACAAGCTGCAGATTGAGGGATTCGCGGATGCGATCCTCCACGGCGCACCCTTGCAGGGGGCCGACATCGACGACGGCGTGGCTTCGATGCGGGCCATGGTCGCCATCGCGCGGTCCGCGGAAAGAGGCGAGCTCGTTCGACTCGCCGACGTTGCGGGAGCCGTGTGATGCGCCTTGGGATCTTCGCCAAGACGTTTGCCCGACCCACGCTGGTGGACGTCCTGGACGCCGTTCAAGCGCACGGCCTGAAGTGCGTGCAGTTCAACATGGCCTGTGCCGGTCTGCGCTCCATGCCTGATGCGATCCCGGACTCGCTTTGCGACGAAATCCGGGAAGGTGGGGCCATTCGTCACATCGAGATCGCGGCAGTATCGGGCACGTTCAATATGATCCATCCCGACCCGCGCGTTCGTCGGGAAGGCTTGAAGAGACTGGCCACGCTGGCTGGGGCGTGCCATCGTATGGGGACGTCTGTCATCACGTTATGTACCGGATCCCGCGATACCGAGAACATGTGGCGCCGGCACCCAGATAACGGTACCCCCGAAGCCTGGCGGGATCTGTTGGACTCGATGACCCAGGCGATCGCGATCGCCGAGAACGCCGACGTCACGCTGCTAATCGAGCCGGAGTTGAACAACGTAGTGGATTCAGCCGCCAAGGCACGACGCCTGCTCGATGAGATCGGATCACCGCGCGTGAAAGTGATCATGGATGCCGCCAACCTGATTCCTCTGCCGCTTCTTCCGCGCATGCGTCAGATCCTGGACGACGCCATCGGGCTACTGGGCCCCGACATCGTCGTGGCTCACGCCAAGGAGCTGGGCCGCGACGGCCGGGCCGGCGACCTCGGCGCCGGGGAGGGCATCCTGGATTTCGATGACTACGTGGACCGTCTGAATCAGGCGGGGTTTGACGGCCCCGTGATTCTCCACGGTCTTCCCGAATCACAGGTCGCGGGATCCGTCGCTTTTCTCGGGAACATATTGGACCGCCTCTCGGCCTCGCGTTTCCCGCATGAGAGGGGTGGAATCTGATGGCGTTCCTCGACCATGACGGATTACGGTTTCACTACCTGGACATCGGCGAAGGTCTACCCTTCGTATTTCAACACGGCCTGGGCGGCGACGTGCATCAAACCTCCGGGATCTTTCATCCGCCTGAGGGCGTTCGGCTCGTCACGTTCGACTGTCGGGCGCACGGCGAGACACGTCCGCTGGGCGACGAGGAACGCATCAGCCTGCGTTGCTTCGCCGACGACCTGGCCCTGTTGCTGGATCAGTTGAGCATCCGGCGGGCCGTGATCGGTGGGATCTCAATGGGCGCGGCGGTCGCCTTGAATTTCGCGCTGCGCTATACCGATCGCGTGATAGGCCTTGTTCTGTCGCGACCGGCATGGCTGGAGGGGCAGCGGGAAGACAATGTCACCGTCTTCTCGTTGATCGCGCGTCTCCTGCGCGAACACGGTCTCCAGGACGGCCAGAGAATCTTCCAGGAATCCGCCCTTTGCCGCGACATTCTGGCAGAATCGCCCGACGTCGCGAATTCGCTGTTGGGGCAGTTTCAGCACCCGCGGGCACGGGAAACCGTCGCCAAGCTCGAACGCATCCCTCGCGACCAGCCTTACGATCGTTTGGAGGAACTGACCCGCATCACCTGCCCCACGCTCGTTCTCGCCAACCGGCAGGACCCGATCCATCCCTTCGCGTACGGCGAGACGCTCGCAAGGACGATATCCGGGGCGGTGTTTCGTGAGCTGACGCCGAAATCGGTCGACAAGGCGCGCCATGAACGGGAAGTGCAGCGATTCGTTACCGAGTTTCTGATGAACTTCGATCCGCAAGGAGAGCGACGTGCTTAAATGCTCGACATCCCTCTGGTCGGCCGACCTGGTCAATCTGGAATCCGAGATAAAACGCGTCGAACCTTTCTCGGAGCGTTTTCATCTGGACGTGGCCGACGGCCATTACGCCAAGGTCCTGCTGTTCTTCCCCGACCTCGTGGCCGCCATACGCCGACACACGACATTGCCTCTCGAGATCCACCTGATGACGACCCATCCGCTGGACTGGATCGATCCCTTCGCC
>CAYGAN010000112.1:7082-7698 GCA_964347585.1 uncultured Planctomycetales bacterium
GGCGCCGACCTGTTTATCGTGCCTCTCGATTCCGCCAATCGTGCGGACCAGATCCTCACCGCCATCGAAGCGCGGGGGAAGACGGCAGGGATCGTGCTGCCCCTTCACGAGCCGTTGGATGCACTGGAGCCGTACTGGAATCGCATCGCGCTGGTCTGCATGCTTTGCGTCGAAATCGGCTTGAAAGGCGTATCGATGAATCCGCAGGCACCCGAGCGCATCCGCCATGTTCGCCACACGATCCGACAACGCGGATTGAACGTCGAAATCCAGGCGGACGGCGGCATACGACGCCATACCGTACCGCTGCTGGCCCGGGCCGGTGCCGACTGCATCGTGCCCGGTTCGCTCATGTTCAAGGAGAATCCTCGGGAGATGCGGGAGTGGCTGGCTACTTTATGAGTCTAGACGAAATCAGGCGTCTCGCTTTGCCTCAGATTGTCACCTGCTCAAGCATTTTCAGAACGTCGCCGGCTTTGGGCAGGTGCTGCCATCCACCAGGCCGGGACGCGTAAACAGCAGCGGCGGCCGTCGCAAACCGGAGGCATTCGGCGACGTTGCTATCGTGGGCCAGCGCGGCGGCTGCTACGTGCTGACCGGCCTGGCCCACGACCAG
>CAYGAN010000112.1:7708-9558 GCA_964347585.1 uncultured Planctomycetales bacterium
GGCGACGAGCGGTCCCGCCACCGTCTCGCCCATGTGGGCCAGCGCGGCGGCGTATGCCCCGTGGAAAACGTCGCCACATCCGGTGGTCTCGACGACCTCCATCACCGGCGCCGCCAGGTAGCACACCTCGGCGTCAACTCTCCCATAGAGCGGCAGGATGTACCAGGGGCCTCAAGTGTAGCCCCCGTGGGTCAGGATCGTTTCGAGGTCCCAACCTCCGTGCGCCGGGCAGTCCAGCAACCCGGCGGGTCTCTGCTTAGAGGTCTTGCGATATCGGCGACGAGCCCCGCCGACCGCATCAGCCCTGACTTCGCATCAACGTCGTGGCAAAAAGGACGTCAGTGGTCATTATCGTTCCCCGGGTGAATCCCGTCGGGGATGTCGGCTTGCTCAGCGTTTCGGGTACGGACTCATCTTTGCGAGCTTGAGCACGTTGACAACTCAAGCAGCTACATCGCCCTAGGCAGCGTGGACGTGGTACGGATCCACGATCGCACACAAGACGAGCGCCCCGTTCACCGGGAGATGCGGCCCACCCAAACCGCCCGCTCGGCCTTTGCGCGGCAGCAACTGGGGCGGAGCGGGCACGCCCTGGCTGCCGGAGATCACCGCTAAGTATTTGCCCGCGCCACCGGGGCCAAACGGCGCCGGCAGCGCCGTGCTGCTCTATCGTGCGTTGGCCGATGCCTCGATCACAGCCATGATGCCCGCTTTGAATGGCTCGGCCAGTCCGGGCCATGCCTCAACGAGCGCAAGCACCCTGGGGTGGGGCACGGCCTTCTTAGGGCATCGTGGGCCAGTACGTGCGCCAGTGGCGGAAGCGTCCTGCTGTAAGTCGCGTGTTCGCGGGAGTTGGGAATCTGGCGAACTAGAATGCCGACCTAGAGAGACGAATTGCTCGACAGGCCCGTGGAACTGATGAGTCACACCCTAGTCGTGTGGCACCACAGTTGGGGGGACCAGCTGCGCGGCCCCATTGCCCTCCCTCCTTGCCTATTCTCCTGGCCCGCCGCACCGCCGCGGTCATTGGGACGGAACGACACGAGCCGGATCCGGCAGACAAACGAGCAACCAGTTGCCCACAGCAGGGCTGCAGCGAATCATCACGCAGGTGCTACGGAGCCGTATGGGTGAACATGATCCGACACTGGGACAGGTCCAGCGCGTTGATCGCTCCGTCCGAGATGATGTCGTACTTGGCGTTGTCCCCGACCGTCACGTCGGCCGTGAAGTTCAGCCGAACGGCACTCAGGTCCAGCGCATTGACGGCCTGTGATGAGGAACCGCCGTTGTCCACCTCGCCCTGAAGTGACCGGATCAGAAAGTCTCTGTCGCCCGCAATCACCGAGCCAGCCAGCGTGACCGTGTAAGTGTCCTCATCCGGCAGGGCAGTCAGGTTGATCGTCATCACGTCCGCGACGGCCGTTACGCTGACCACGTTGGCGGTCACGTCGCCGTTGTTGACGCCGATGATCGACTCGACCGCGTCCTCCGGCGTAGCTGGCAAGCTAACGTCGCCGTCGCAGTCGATCACCAGCTTGGTGATGCCATCCTCGCGGCTCTCGGTGGTGACCAGTGCGCTGTCGCCCGGCAAGCTTGAGGCTGTCAGGTTCACAGTGAGCCCCAGTTCACCGGCTGGGCCGTGGTCGGCCATAGTGGCTACCGACTCGATGCTGACCGGCGGCGGCTGATCGACGAACGTCAGCGTCAGTGAAGGACGGGCGGTAATCTCGGCGTGTTCTCTCGAATGGAACTGCCGCGCGCCGTCCTCGGTGCTCTCGCTGCCATTCTCCTCGCGGATCACGAAGCCGAAGTTGGTGCTCGGGCTGGCCAAGTGGTCTGCGACCGCT
>CAYGAN010000112.1:9634-15173 GCA_964347585.1 uncultured Planctomycetales bacterium
CGTCCAGCGTACCGTTCCAATTGGGGTTGCCCGCGCCGGTCGCCCCGAAGGGCTTCGTCCAAGTGACCTCACCAGCGCCTGCGGGCTCGCCATTGATGCCGACCTTGCTGCCCTCGCCCCAGTCGTGCAGCAGTTTGTGGGCGTACAGCGTCTTGCTCACGCCGCCCGGGTCGTTCCGGGAGTTAAAGTAGTTGAGCGTCAGCATGGCCTGCTGCAAGTACTTGCCGGCTTCCAGACTCGTATCCAGCTGAGTGAACCTGATCACCACGCTCCGATCGTCGCTCACGTCACTGCCCGTGCCGCGTGCGGCCTCGAGCACGTCGTTGCCGCCCGTGTTGTTCAACGAGTATTTCTGAACGATGTGCGCGTCTTCTGTGCCCGTGTAAGTCGTCTGGTCGGGGTACTTCCTGCCATCCTGAAAAATCAGGGTGCCGGGCTCTGGATGAACAACCGCCTCAAAGGTGAGCTTGAGCGATGGACGCTGGTGTATCTTCCCCGCCCGCGAGTGGAACTGCCTCGTTCCGTCCTGCGTGCTCTCGCTGCCCTGCTCCTCACGGATGACGAAACCGAAGTTGCTGCTCGGACTGGCCAGGTGCTCTGCCACGGCTGCGGTTACGTCGAAGCTGACGGCACCGTAGGCTCCGGAAGCCAGGGAAGCGCTGTCCAGAGCGACCGGGTCGGCATACTGAGCGTCCAACGTCCCGTTCCAGTTAGGATTTTCCCCACCAGTTGCCCCGAACGGCTTCGTCCAGGTGACCTCACCAGCGCCGGCGAGCTCGCCGTCGAGGCCGGTCTTGGTGCCCTCACCCCAATCGTGCAACAGCTTGTGGACGTACAGCGTTTTCGTCACGCCACCAGGGTCGTTGCGGCAGTCAAAGTAGTCCAGCGTCAGGATGGCCTGCTGGAGGGACTTGCCGGCCTCCAGGCTCGTATCCATGTTCGTGAACTTGATGACGATGCTGCGATCGTCGCTCGCGTCGGTGCCCGTGGGGCGGGCTGCCTCCAGAACGTCGTTGCCGCCGGTGTTGTTCAGCGAGTACTTCTGGACGATGTGGGCCTCCTGCGTGCCCGCGTAGATCGCGTCGTCGGGATACTTGCGGCCGTCCTGGAAGATGAGTGTGCCTTGCTGCGGACGGACAAGCAGCTTGTAGTAGTACAGATAACCCGTCCCCCCCGGCAGCGTCACATTCAACGTGTCGTTCGGCAGGGCAACGTCCAGCTCCTGGCCGGTCTCCTGGTCGATCCGGATGAGGGCTTCGACTGTATCGTCGAACTCAATCACGAACTCCAGGCTGGTATCGGCCGCGCTCGTGTCTTCGGCGTGATACAGATTCGTGAGCATGAAGTACTGGAAGCCCTCGTCGTCGGTGAAGAAACCGATCAGGCCGTTCTTGTCCGGGTGTGCGTTGCTGCCCGCCGCGTCGTACACGTACACGTCCTGGATGTGCGGATCGTTCCCGGCGCCAGGTGCCCAGTCCGTCAGTTCTGAGGGCGTCGGGTTCTTCTGACCCGATCCGTCCTCGCCAGGGATGAAGCGTACGTCGGTGCTCTCCAGGAAGCGAAGGTGCTGGCCGAGCGTGGCGATCTCCAGGTTGACGTCCGCGGCATGGTAGTACAGCGGCGTCGGGTCCCCGTTGTTGTCGAGCAGGCTCTCGTCGTGCCAGCCGCTGTAGGCTCCATAGACGATGCCCTTGGCTCCGCAAGTCAGCGTCGCGTAGATCTCGGCACGCAGGTCGGATTCGCTGGGCTTGCGGACGTTCCCTTCCGCCAGCGAGTAGGCCTGGATCCACTGGAAGAACGGCATGTTGTGGGCCTGCGTGTGAGCACGCGTCTTCATGATGTTGATGAACCAGACGTTCTTGTCGGTGACGTTGTTCGTGTAGAAGTGCAATCCCACCGCACCGACGATGTCCGGGTCGATGATCGTGATCAGGTCCTCGAGATACTGGTCCGCGTCGTACCCGGGTGGCGGCGTGCTGCCGTACATATAGGCTGGGGAGAGGGTCAGGCCTGTTGAGGCGACCCAGGTCAGCTTGTCCGGGTCCGGGTACTCCTGTTTGTAGGCCGCGACAAGGCTGGCCATTTTCTCCATCCACACGCCGATGACCTCATCGCCCAGGTTCCAGCCGATGCCGCCCGGAGCACCGTTCTCGAACTGCGCGATCCACTGCATCGCACCGTCATATGGAAAAGGGGGAACGACCACGTCGTTCCAGTTGGTGTGGAACGTGCCCATCCAGTCCATGCCGGCCGCGGATGCGGTGTAGATCTGGTTTGCCGAGCCGTACGGCATGAAGGCCGAAAAGTTGACGGCCTGATACTCGTTGATGTCCAGGATGTCCGGATCTGCGCTCGCGCCGAAGATGGCGAAGTCGTGCGTCCGCACCCAGTTCTTGCCGAAATCAGGGGGCCGCTGACCACGAGCGGCGGAGCAAAGGGCGAGGACACATAGGGCGGTCACCATGCCAGCCCGCGTGATTCGACCCGAATGATCGTCCAAGTGCCGGCACACGCCAAGGCGCAAGCCCTCTCGTGCTCGGCGCGTCATGGCCTTCCTCCTCGGCCTATCTTGCCCGCGAGTTCTCTACCACATGAAAGTATATGCCGCAGATAGTGTCCACGCACGCCGACTCACCTACAAATACCTGATGGTGGCCGCTAATTCAAGGCTTCCTCGCGTAGCTCGGGCCAGCTGAGCGGAAGACTAAAGTGCTTGTGCATAAGCTCTTGCGTTGCTGGCGCTATCGGTGGCGATACGCCTAATGCCTTAGGGCGCCGCGGGGCCTGCGCGCGCCAGTCTGCTCGGGTCCCCGGGAACAGCCGGCTGACAGTCTGCGTCAACAGAACGGCGCCGGCCTCGTGTGGCGGTTCTAGCCGTGGACCAGCAACGGCGGCGGGGGCGCGTCGGCGCCGGTGCTGCGACGGGTGGACTTGAGCTGCTGTCAACCGACCTCGTTGTCGCTCATCCGCCGGCACCGCTGCGCGACCTAGCTGGGTGGCTCTGGCGCGCGAGGCAGCCGCGACGGCCTTAGCCGCGGGCCCTGGCTAGGCCCTGGCCGTATTCGTTCAAAGGCGGCTCACCAAAGCGCTGGACGTAGCCGCCTTGCATGTAAACGGCGAAGCTGGTGACGTGGCGGATCCCTCGGCTGGCGTAGGTGTTCAGGTCGTCCATGAATACTTCGGAGTGCCATGGCAGCTTGGCCAGCTGCTGGTCCTGCATTCGCGAGAAGCGCGAGACATCAAGCCAGTACTCCAGCACCTGGGCCGTGCAGCGGTCAAACAGCTCCAGGTTGGCGTCAAGCGCGGCGAGGTGCTCACCGTGTGTCGGCGCGCCGGCACGATCGAGGCGCGCCGGGCCGCGGCTGAGGGGAGCATCGTAGCGACGCAGAATGGGCGCGTATTCAAGGAAGATCCCTGACTCGGGCCTGACCTCACAAGGCGGCCGGAGCGTGTTCACATATGCCAAGTGCGCGAGGCTTGCCGAGGCGTCCACCTGGCGCAGCGCTTGCAGGACCGTGTTCTCAACGATCAACGCCTGGTCGCTGTCCGAGAGGACACGACACTTTGGGCAGCGGCACATCGGCCTGCCATCGTCGATCCAGAAGAAGTAGCGTCCGGTGGTTGGGCGAATAATCTTGGCGTAGAGCACTGCGTTCTCCGAGACGATCTGAAGCGAGGGCTTCGAGTGCACGCACAAGTTCCAGTCGGCGACCCGCCGGCCCTCATGGTCCATGCGAAAGAGGGTCGCATCCTGTTGGAAAAGCTCGCGCGGCAGCAGGTCGGTCATGCCGTGCAGCTCATACTCGACCTCCAGCTCCAGCTCACGACACCGCTCGATGAATGCTTGGCCCTTGTCCGTCGCGATGAACTCGGACACGCCTTTGGGAAAAGGATGGAGGGCTATGGTAGTCAGGTCCGCCGCCTTGGCCCTTTCGGGCCAATCCCACTTGACGACGTCGTCAGGAGTGATCACGACACCGCGCGTCTGCATGTACGGCTCGTCATCGGGCATCTGGTGCTTATCCAGCCCGGGAGGGGGACGTCGTATTGATCGGCAACGCCGCGGGTGCCCCCGGCCCTGTGCCTCTGTGAACCATATATCGTTGCGAGCCGATCCCTGCAACCAGCGCCCCAAGGCGGCCGCCGCTGGTCGCAGCGCCCGCAGATGCCTGCGCCGAGCTGGCGGGGCTTGACGTTTCGTTCAGGCTGAAGAGAATAGCAGTGAGGGCGCTTCGGTTAAGGCCCGGCTGGGCGCAACGGACGCCGCTGCCGGACAGGCGGCTTCGGCGTTACGCCGGCGAGGAAGCACGAGAGGGCCCGCCGGGAAATCACGCGGTTGCGCAGGAGGACAGAGAATGGACCTCCGCCGGGCTGGCTTCACGCTGATCGAGCTTCTGGTGGTAATCGCGATCATCGCGTTGCTGCTATCGATCCTCCTGCCGTCACTAGGCGCGGCGCGTGCGCAGGCCCAGCGAGCCGCCTGTGCGTCCAACCTCAAGCAGCTCAACCTAGCAATGAGGTACTACGTCGAGGATAACCTCGTATATCCTTACGTGCACGAGGAGCGACTGGGGGGCAAGGCGGGCACCTGGCCCGACTACGAGCGCGAGGATCGGCGGCTCAACCCCTACGTCAAGGGCGCCCTGGAGATCTTCTCTTGTCCGGCGGACATCGGATATGGCACGATCGACAGCTGCTTTGATCAGCTAGGCATCAGCTACTACTACAACTGCAGGGCCAACTGGAACCATCCCGGTCACGGCTTGGGCTGGTGCGACCACGAGTTCGTCTCACATCCGTCGATGGTCGTCGAGATCGGGGACATGACGCTCGGCACATACTGGGGCGGCCGGGACGAAGATAATCCTTGGTATCCCCGCCCGCCGGCTTACTGGCACGATCCCCAGGAACCGTGGACCAATACGAGTTTCGTGGACGGGCACGTCACTTACGTCAAGGCGGCGTGGTTTCCGCCTGACGGGTTTCCTCGTTTCGTTGGTCCAGGTCCCTGGACCTTTCCCGTAAAGCGAGATTACATTCACTGGCCGTCGTATGGCTCGCAGTGCTGGGACGACCATATCGCGCGATGGGGACAGGTCTTTCCATACTGGTGACAAGCCGGCGCATCATGAGCCATGCCTGCTCGGCTTCGTTCGGCATCGGCCAGTGGAGCGAAGCGACATTCGTCCTGTGCCGCTCAACACGCGTAGGTCTGAGTCGGCTGGTGTTTCCGCGACTTGCGCAGCTGCTACTTGCTAAGTGTTCTCATCGACACATCCCGTGTCTCCCTGTCATGGTGTGAGGGCCCTGATTCGTCTTGCCGCCGGTGACGCCTCTGAGGGCTACGTACTGCCGGCATTCTGGCCTGCGCAGAACCCGATCTCACGGAAGCAGCGTCGCTTGGCGCTGGTGCTTGGTGGACGCATAATTACGCAGAAAGCTTGCGCGGCCGGACTTAATGACAAACGAACTCGGCACACCGCAGTTGCGTGTTCGGCCCACCGGCTAGCAGTATAGTCTCTTGCCTGTCCGTGCGCGT
>CAYGAN010000113.1:0-14856 GCA_964347585.1 uncultured Planctomycetales bacterium
GAGCAGGTTCCGTTCGCCGCTCAGGCGCTTCTTGTCCTTGCACGATTGGACGACGCCTCAGGATACGCGAATGTGTCAGCAATGCTCTACCGTCCAAGGGAACACGTTCAGCGCTTCTTCGGGCGTATGACTTCAGCCGTACCGTTGTGCGTGACGATGAGCCAGTGAACGACATGAACCCAAGAGACCGACTGCTTGCCGCTCTTCGGGGAGAAAGCGTCGATCGGGTACCCTTGGTGCTGGAGGGCTTTCACCATCCATCGCCGGAGCATGTCAAGGACGCTGGCAAACGGGAGATACTGCATCGTGTAGCTGAGCACCTGCACTATTGCCAGGTGTGTCCCTCGTTCGTGAACCGCTACTTGGTCACGCCGCCGCAGCGTATGAGAGAGACCAGCCGTGAAGAACGCAACGGGCAGACCGTCACGACGACCGAGATTGACACGCCAAAGGGACCACTTGCCGCTGTCACGGTGCGTAACAGTATCAGCAATACGACCTGGACCCTGAAGTATCCCGTGGAGTCTCTAGAAGACATCAAGCGGATTCGTTCTGTTCCCTGGGAGCCACCGCCTAACCTTGCGCCTCCAGAGCTATCCTCTTTGCCCGAATCCTTCGCAACGCGCGGAATAGTATGCACAAGCATCTCATCTCCCTTCGTGTGTGCTGCCGGCATGATGCCCTATGAGTACTTCCTGGAATTGTGTGCGACCGATTTCGGGCTGATGAAAGACCTAACGACGGTATGCATGGAGCGAATTCTCAGTATTCTCGATGTTCTTCTCTCCGAGAATACGGTCGAGTACGTCTGGATGGGTGGCTGCGAGTGGCTGACACCCCCAATGGGATCACCCATGCTGTATGATGAACTGGTTCAGCAGTTCGAAGAAAAGCTAATAGGGCGGATTCATGCAGGCGGGGCTCTCAGCCACATCCACTGCCATGGCAATGTCCGCTCGACTCTCGAGATGGTGATACAGCGTGGGGGCGACTTCTTCGAACCCGTGGAGCCGCCACCCGACGGAGACATCACGTTTGCCGAGGCCAAAGCCCTCGCCGGTGGTCGCATCACGCTGGGGGGCAACGTTGAGGCACGAGTGATCGAGAACGAGGGCGCAGGCATCGTTGAGAGAGCCACGCGCCGGGCGTTTGAGGGGGGCAAGACCAGAATGGTACTTCAGACAACTGCTGGCCCCATTTGTGAGATGACCCCCGAGATGATAGAGAACTACCATCGCATGATCGACGTATGGGAAGAACTCTCCAGGTGTGACAGAGCTGGAATCAGGCAGTGACCTGCCCCCACCGGTGATACCACTGTCTAGGTTAGTTGGCTTTTCTGTTCGGTAACGGCTGCGGAGGCAGTCATCCCGGTGTTTTCCGGAGGGGACGAGGCCGGGGGTTCGGAGGCGCATGCCGCATCGGCACGAACGTAGCCGGCTACTCGTGGCTGGACGCTGCGGAACGATAGTCCCTCGCGTTACTTCCACGGCAGTTCGACGCCAGCGTATCGCAATCTTTCCAGGGTGGTGTGGTAGGGGTCAACGACTTCTTCCTCAAGGTGGCTGACGAGGGCTGGATCGATTCTTGCCAGGCGCCCCAGAAGGCTCTGCCTTTCCTCAGTCGATACGATCCTCGGGTCCGCTGTCATGGCGGCAACGTGGAAGCGGGCACCGGCCGCCATCAGGTTCACGATTCCTTGGAAAGGCAGCTCGAAGCTTTCGGGAGTTGCGCCCGTTCTGCTGGTGAAGGCCTGTGGTGTGCCTGCCTTCAGCGACACGCGTGTATGGACCTTCTTGAAGCGGGCGATCCGGCGTGCGTAATCCGGGTCGGCTCCGATGAGGATGCCGTTCGTCTCGAGAATGAACAGTCGAAATGATGAGCTCTCCACCCTTTCGAGCAGGCCCAGGAGATGGGCCTTGCCCAGCGTCGGCTCACACCCGGAGACGCGAAGTTGATCCACTCCTGCCTTTCGCGCTACCCGAGTGAGCTGGCCAAATGTCTGCCCTGGGGATCGGAGGCTACCATGCCGCTCCGGGAAGTCCCGACTCCAGTCCACCCAGCAGAAGACACATCGCAAGCAGCATCCGCAGCTGTAGCCGGTGGCAATCCCGCCGTACACGCGGGTGCAGTAGAACTTGGTGTACTTGCGCCGATGACCACGGCAGACGATCTGCTCCGTTCGTCGCGCGAGCTCCAGTGGATCGAAGGGAGTGAATCCCGGCTGGAGGTAGCGCTGGTAGGCTCGGCCAGGTGCGGTCATGCCCATCCTGCCTTTCGATGGACCCCCCGGGACCCCGCCGCCACCAGGCAGGCGGCGTGCCTTTCGCTTTGCTGCGCCGTGGCCAGTGGGACGGCCAGGGTCTCCGCGAGAGTCCGGCCAAGCCGTTCGACGGGTTCCTTGACTTCCGTGGTATTCATTGCGCATTCGGCCTTCAAGCCGACTCGCCGGTGACCTCCAGCACCCGCTGCACCTGCGCCTCAGTCTTGGCGAACACGCCGATATTGCCCAGGCGCACGTTCTGGAGGCCAGCGGCGCGAGCCGCCGTGTAGGCCTCAAGCATCTCCTCCAGCTTTGGCGCACGGAAGCGGCTCATCCGGTATTGGGGAAAGAAGGCAAGTATTGTGAAGGGCACCTGCTTGTTGGCGGAGGCGAGCAGGTCGGCAATGCACTTCAACTGATCCGTCTCCACCAAGCTTGGGATGTACAGCGACAGGACTTCCAGGACGAACCCGCGCCGGAGCATCTCTTCGGGAAGCTTGAGGATCCAGCGGTTCGTGCAGCCAGTCAGCCACGCGTGGACCTTGTCATCGAACGCCTTGACGTCGAGCCAAAAGGCATCCACACCGGCTTCGCCGAGCCGGTCCAAGTTCCGCAGCGTCAGGCCCCAGCCGTTCGTCTCGATAAGGACCCATAGCTTCGTCTCGGCCTTAATCCGACGGGCAAAGTCAACATAGAAGTCCGGACGACACGTCAGATCTCCGCCTGTAAAGGCCACGATGTTGCGCGCCGGGCCGTAGCCTTGCGGGCTAACCACGATCTGCTCTGGTGCCAGAACACCAGGACAAGCTGAGGACCGACCTGCACCGGTAAGGCAGTACCCGCAGCATCGGCAAGTCTCCGCGGCGTGCCACGCCGTTGCTTTGGCTTGAGGCTCCATGAGCGTGACTGCTGCTTCGTACTCTCGGCATACGCTGACCAGTTCCTCGACCGTGCGCCACCGGCCGGCTGCTTTCTGGCTGAAGTGCCACGAGTGGCACTTCCGGCACGAAAAGTTGCATCCCGACTGGTAGATGGACAGATAATTCTCCGGACGGGACAGGTGGATTGCCTCGATGAGTCGCTCAAACCTGCCGTCTCGCTGGCGCAGGGTTGCCTTGCAGGCCGGACTCACCTCGCCCTGCCGTTCGACGCCGCATACGCCACTCCGCCGCCCCTGGGCGCGCAGCTCACAGTCCGCGGCCCATGTTTGATTGTCTTTGCACGCTGCCGTCATGGGGTTCTGTACGGGTCCATTCCAATCGCGCATCTAGACACCGAAGGCGGTCCGAGGTGCTGAGCCAGCTGCGACCAATACTATTATATGTGGACGGTTGCCGAGCAGCGGACCGCCTGGACTCCGTCGAGTACGGTCTCCATCCTCGCTTGCACGTTCCTCTTGCCTTTGGTGATCGCCGTACTGATTGGCTAGGATGGAGAGGCAGACGGCGAGCGCGAATGGCACGGTCGGCACCGTCAGCTCCGCTCGCGGTGTCGGTGGCCAAGTCATATCAGAGCGGTAACCTGCCGGCATCAGTGAGCTACTCAGCTACGACGTGACTGTCCGCCGAAGCGCCGAGGGCATGCTGAGATACTTTTGGTAGCGGTGGCGCGGAGAACGACGATGTGGCGCCGCTCGCGTGGGATTCGGGAAGCTGTCCGCCTGCTGGCAGGCCTGGGTGGCGCCCGGCTCTCGGGTCGTCCGTCGCGGCTCTCACACCTGGTAACCTCTCGATGTCCCTGTCGATGTGAAACCTGTCTGTGGCGGGGGCTGGTCGATGAGGAACTGTCCGCCGGCCAGATCGAGCAGGTCTATCGTGACGCCGCAAGCGTAGGGATCGTCATCAACTCCGTCTGGGGTGGCGAACCGCTGGTGCGGCCGGACTTGTCGGCGATTCTTCAGGCGTCCTGCGAAGCAGGGCTGCTCACTATCCTGATTACCAACGGACTGTGGTTCAACCAACGATTCGAGGAATTGGTCCCTTGGCTTGACGGGGTGATCTTTTCCCTGGATCACCCGTCCACCGAACACGACGAGATGCGCGGGATGCCTGGGTTGTTTGAGGCCGTGGGCAAAGCCATCGATCGGCTTAAGGATCGGTCGGCAGGCCCGCGGGTCTTCGTCAACTCGGTCATCAGCCGGCTGAACCACGATGCGATGGTCGATGTGGCCAAGTGGGCCAAGGGTGCGTCGGTACCGATCTACTTTAACCCGATCGAAGTAGGCCTTCTGGGCCGACCGGGAAGCGATAAGGCCAAGCAGTCACTGGCGGTGGGCGATGATGCGCTGTCCAAGCTTATGCGGCACCTGATCTCGCTGAAGGCCCGTGGGTACCCCATCTGCAACAGCTACACCCACCTGAGAGGATTCATCGGTGGCAAGCGGCCTTACCGCTGTCATGCTCGGAAGGTGTGCATAGAACTGCGGCCCAACGGAGATCTGATGGACTGCCTGGACCGCTTCCGCCCGGTTGCCAATGTTCGGGATGTTCGACTGCGCGACCTACTGGCCCGCCCGGAGATCCGCCGTCGTCGCTTGCGGCAGGTCGATTGCCACGCCTGCAACAACGCAAACGTAATCGACACGTCCCACATCTGGGAGTTTCAGCTGGAGAGCATCCTTTCGCTCTTTCGCGTGTACCTTTCGCCGATCTAGCGGGGCGCAGTACGCTGCGTAGCTTCCTCGCGCTAGAAAGGCAAGTCCCTCGACCCGGGGAGGCACGTGATGAACGCGCCGCCCCAGACACGCTATCGACTCCGTCGATTCCGCGTCCGCTATCAACGACGCGACGAGATCCACAAGGCGTTCATGACACTTGCCAGTACGTGGACCTGCGCGAGAGAATTGCAGAGGTCATTCTGTTGCCGGCCGAGCGTCGCCCGACGTCGTGGTTGTCACATCCTCCTTCGCGATGCGGGGCTTTGTTCCTTGCTTGGCGATGCCTGCACCAGAGTTCCGCGCGCTGCTGAACGCGATCAGCCAGCTCCTGCGCCGAGGCTTGATGCAGCTCGGCCGCTATCGCCGCCGGCGCAGGAGGGCGTAGGCGCCGAGACCCAGGAGAGCGGCGGCAACAACGGGCATGGCACAACACGGCCATATTATCGGGGCACTAGCATAGGCCTCGCCGGGGGTGGCCACCAGAAGACCTGCCGCTGCGAGAACAGTCAGTAATCGTGTCATTTTCGGGCTCCCAGAAAAAACAACCTCGATTCCCGCAATAATCTGGCGACGGTCCGCGTCCGCGGCAAGGATAATCTGCAAAAAAAGGCCCCGTCGCCGCGGAAATGGCCGGTTCGTCAGGGGAGGCTCAGGGGCGACGGCCGGTCGTTGGCTGTCTCACTAGAACGCCGCTCATGCGGTTACGGTAGGCCACCTTTGCATCGCGGAAGCTGGCCCCGAGGGAGAATGTCAGCTCGCTGGCCGCACTTGACGCTTGGGACGGGGTACGAGGGCACGGTAAGGTAAGTGTCACAGCTCTCGGCAGGCCCACTTACCAGGGCTACTGTTTGGGCGTGCCCGTGTGTGGCGAAATGCGCTTGAAGAAGGATGTTCGCCGGTGACACGCCACCGTAGGGGCTGGGTTGCGCAACGAAAAGCAGCCAACTTACTCTCAATCTGTGCGAACGTCATCGGCGCGTTGGCAGCAGGTGGTTGCGGTCTGCTCGGGCTGTTTCAAGACGACTGTGGCACGCCGCCGGTCGCGCCACCGAGTGAGCCGCTTTCACCGATCCAACTCGCCTTGCGGTACCTGGAAGAGACTCAACTAGCCGCGGATCAGGTCGTGTGGCAGCAAACCGACTATGCGGGCGATTGGCCCCAGTGCTTGGCCTTCCGGCGCGAAGGGCCATTTGTCCGGGACGTAAGCCCATTCATATCGACCTTCATTCACCATGCCCTGTCACTCATAGTCGGGGAGCATCGGGAAATCCTCGGGCTGCGCATCGCTGACGTCGAAAGCGCGCGCAGGATGCGCAGGGCGGCGGCTGAGCTGATGCTTCGCTTCCAAGCGGGCCCCGAATCTCCGGATGCCGGTACGTTTGGCTTCTGGCCCCAGCGCAGCGGGGGGTGGGTGCCGGGCGATCTTCTATTGTCGAGGATAGGGCTGCTTGTTGCCCAGGGCCCGCGGTTCATGGGCTCTCGCGCTCCGGTCAACGTTTCGTTCTATCCGAGGGAGCTTGCCATTCAGGCGGACGCTGATGACACGGCGGCGGTTTATGCTGCCTTGCTCGACCACGCCAGAATCGACGGAGGAGATGAGGTCGCGGTTCGCTTCGAGCGATTCTTTACGGATTGGCGCGACCTTGGTCAGGTGCCGCGAGCCAATGACGCACCATGGTTGCCAGGGAAGAGCGGGGCGTATCTGACCTGGCTGGCCTATCGCGGCGACCTGGAGTCGCTGCGGCCCAACGACGTTGACATTGTCGTGAACGCGAACATGTTCTACGCCCGAGGTCGATACGGGAGGCTGGGTGCCGCCGGTGTTCCCGAAGCGGTCGCGATCATCAACGACGCCATCATGGCCGAGGCCCACCCGTCCGACCCGGACCGGCTGAGTCTGTACTATCCCGACAATCTTGCGTTGCATTACTGTGTTGCACGGACGTATCGCGAGGGCGGCGTATCCGATCTGAAGCTCGCAGCGGAGCTGCTGGCGCAGGACTTGCTCAGCTCTTACGACGTCAGCGACGCAGGGCATGTCTTCTGGAACCCGGGTGACCCGCATCTCAACACGGCCCTCGCCGTCTCAGCATTGCTCCGTGCTGGATACGTCGGCGAGGTGCCTGCGGACGCCGTAGCGTATCTCTTGTCAGAGCAGGATCCCAACACTGGAGCGTGGGAGGCAGGCGTGTTCTTCCGCGGGCGGTACGACAGTGGCATCGAGGCGGGTTGGCTCTCGCCGGCGCTAACAACCGCGATGGCGCTTGAAGCTTTGGGTGAGCATCGGCTTGCTAGTTTCGCGGATTGAACACGCTCCCCATCTTTGCCTCAGTGAGTTCAGTGAGTGATGTCTGACGGCGTACTCTGGCTCTCAACCCTCTTTGGCCGAGTTGCCTACACCAGTCGCCCCGCCTTTGCCGTTCTGTTCTCAGTGTCCGGCTTCTCCTGCGGACGATCAGCTATACCGGTCTTGGCTGTACCGCCCCAAGGCTTGCTTCGCATGGACCTCGCCGTATCCGGTGCTTCGTTCCCCGTCTCGCTGTCGGGTCTTGGTCGGCCCCGCTCGCTTGCTACCATCGCCGCACAAATGCTAGGCCGCCGAGTGCGGGAATCGGCTGTGCGCCGGTTCACCGCGACGCCTTGCTCCATCTCGCCGCCTTCGGATCTGGTGGCCAATCGACGAAATGAACGCGCTTAACGAGGGGACCGTCCTTGTCGTCCAGGCACGGGATGATTCTTCGACGGTCCATCGTTGGCCCTCCTGCAGGATTCCGTCGGCTTCTACCTAATATCGGCATGGTACTCCTGCAGCGACTTCACGTCGCCGTGGCCGCCGCGGTAAGCTGCGATCCCCTCGGCAGCGGCCACGGCTGCGCTGATCGTCGTGATATGCGGCACCTTGTACTTGATGGCCGACTTGCGGATGTAGCTGTCATCATGCTGGCTAAGCTTACCCACCGGCGTGTTGATCACCAGTTGGATCTCCCCATTCATGATGGCGTCCGCGATATTGGGTCGGCCTTCGTGTAGCTTCTTGATCGGCTCAGCTTCGATATTGTGAGCAGTCAGGAACGCGTGGGTGCCTTCAGTGGCCTTGATGCGGAATCCGAGTTCGTGGAATCGGCGGGCAGGCTTGAGAACAGCCGGTCGGTCGCGCCGCGAAACGGAAATCAGCACCGTGCCCTCCGTTGGCAGGCGGCTCTTGGCTCCCTCCTGAGCCTTGTAGAATGCCAGACCGAAAGAATCCGTTATCCCCAGCACCTCGCCGGTCGAACGCATTTCCGGCCCGAGGACGGGGTCGACCTCCGGGAACATGGGGAACGGGAACACGGCCTCCTTAACCCCATAGTGCGGAATCGACCTTGGCTTGATATCCAGGTCCGCGAGTTTCTTGCCGAGCATGACCTGAGTCGCAATGCGGGCCATCGAGACATTGCAAACCTTGGAGACCAGAGGAACGGTGCGCGACGCACGCGGGTTGGCCTCGAGGACATATACCACGTCCCCGGCGATGGCGTACTGCATGTTCATCAAACCGACGACGTTCAGTTCGGAGGCGATCTTCCGGGTGTACTCACAGATGGTCTCGAGGTGCTTTGCGGGAATACTGATCGGCGGAATCACGCAGGCCGAATCGCCAGAGTGGATCCCTGCCAATTCGATGTGCTCCATCGCCGCGGGCACGAAAGCGTCAATTCCGTCCGCGATGGCGTCAGCCTCGGCCTCGATGGCGTTTTCGAGGAACTTGTCGATGAGGATGGGCCGTTCGGGCGTCACGTTCACTGCTGCGGTCACGTATTCCCTGAGCATGTCTTCGTCGTAAACCACCTCCATCCCACGACCCCCCAGAACGTACGAGGGCCGAACCATCAACGGGTAGCCAATCCGCTCGGCAATTCCCAGGGCCTCCTGCAGCGTGCTGGCCATGCCGGATTCGGCCATGGGGATGCCCAGTGCGTCCATGATCTGGCAGAAGCGGTCGCGATCCTCGGCCAGATCGATCGTTTCGGGGCTGGTACCGAGGATCTTGACGCCCGCCTCGGTCAGCTCCTGGGCAATGTTAAGGGGCGTCTGGCCGCCGAACTGGCAGATGACACCCTCGGGTTTTTCCTTCTCATAGATGCTCAGTACGTCCTCAACGGTGAGCGGCTCGAAGTAGAGCTTGTCAGAGGTGTCATAGTCGGTCGAGACCGTCTCGGGGTTGCAGTTGACCATGATGGTCTCGTAGCCTTCGTCGCGAAGCGCGAAGGCGGCGTGGACACAGCAGTAATCGAACTCGATCCCCTGGCCGATGCGGTTGGGACCGCCGCCGAGCACCATTACCTTCTTACGGTCGCTGGTGGCCACCTTGTCTGGCGCGTTATAGGTGGAGTAGTAGTAGGCTGCGTTCTCCACCCCGCTGACAGGCACGGCGTCCCAGGCCTCGACGACGCCCAGGTCGATCCGCTGCCGGCGGATTCCATTCTCCGGGAGTCCCAGTATCTGCGCGAGGTATTTGTCGGAGAAGCCGTCCCGCTTGGCCCGACTCAGCAGATCATCTGGCAATCCCTTGCCTTTGAACTGGAGGATCCTTTCCTCCAGCTCGACGAGTTCTCCCATTTGCTCGATGAACCATGGCTTGATGTACGTCAGCTCGTAGAGTTCGCTTGCCGTGGCGCCCTTACGTAGGGCCTCATACATGATGAATTGCCGATCACTGGAGGGCTCCCGCAGCATGTCGAGGAGATCTTCCAGTCGCGATTCGTTGAACTCTTTGGCGAAGCCCAGTCCGTAACGCCCGTTCTCGAGAGAGCGGATGGATTTCTGGAATGCCTCTTTGTACGTCTTGCCGATGCTCATCACTTCGCCGACGGCCCGCATCTGGGTTCCGAGTTTGTCCTCGGCATCCTTGAACTTCTCGAAGGCCCAGCGGGCGAATTTCACAACCACGTAGTCGCCCCAGGGTGTGTATTTGTCCAACGTTCCCTCGCGCCAATAGGGGATCTCGTCGAGCGTCAGGCCGCCCGCCAGTTTGGAAGAGACGAGCGCAATGGGGAACCCGGTCGCCTTGGATGCCAGAGCGGACGAACGTGAGGTCCTCGGGTTGATCTCGATGACCACGACGCGGCCGGTCGTGGGGTCGTGGGCGAACTGGATGTTCGTTCCGCCGATGACCTGGATCGCCTCGACGATGTCGTAGGAGTGCTTCTGGAGCCGCTGCTGAAGCTCCGGCGCGATCGTCAGCATGGGGGCCGTGCAGCAGGAATCGCCTGTGTGCACGCCCATGGCGTCCACGTTCTCGATGAAGCAGACCGTGATCATCTGGTTCTTGGCGTCGCGGACGACCTCCAGCTCCAGCTCCTCCCATCCCAGCACCGACTCTTCGACGAGGATCTGCCCGATGAGACTGGCAGAGATGCCCCGGCTTGCGACGGTGCGAAGCTCTTCCACGTTGTAGACGAGCCCACCTCCGGTGCCGCCCAACGTGTACGCCGGGCGGATCACGACGGGATAACCCAGTTCAGCGGCTACTTTCTCCGCATCCCTGACGCTGTGCACCGCCGTGCTGCGAGGCATTTCGATGCCAAGCTTGTTCATGGTGTTCTTGAAGGCGGTGCGGTCCTCGCCTCGCTCGATAGCGTCCACTTGCACACCGATGACCCTGGTGCCGTACTTCTCCAGCACGCCGGCACGATGCAGCGCGGAAGACAGGTTGAGCCCGGACTGTCCCCCCAGGTTGGGCAACAGGGCATCCGGCCGCTCCTTGGCGATGATCTTGGTCATCGCCTCCAGCGTGAGCGGCTCGATGTACGTTACGTCGGCCATGCCGGGATCGGTCATGATGGTGGCCGGGTTCGAGTTGACCAAGACGATCTCGTAGCCCAACTCACGCAGCGCCTTACACGCCTGCGTGCCCGAATAGTCGAACTCGCACGCCTGACCGATAACGATCGGGCCTGATCCGATGATCATTACCTTATGGATATCATCACGTCTGGGCACTGGAAACGACCTCTACGAATTGGACCGCTGAAAGATGATCAGACATACTCAATTGTTGCCGGGGGCTTCGGCGTCAGATCATACAGGCAGCGGTTGACACCCTCAATCTGTGTGATTCGCTCGGAGATTCGGTTGAGCTTGTCCCAAGACAGAGGAGTGACAGCTGCGGATCGGGCATCGACGCTTTCTACGCAGCGGACAACAATGATTTGCCCGAATTCTCTCCGGTTGCCCCGTATGCCGGTTGCCATGTCACTGAGTAGGACAGCCATGTACTGGAACGCGCCGCTGTCGAGCAGTTCTTCTTCCACAATGGCGGTCGCGCGCCGGACGGTCTCCAGCCGTTCGTGCGTCACCTCTCCAACAATCCGCGCCGCTAGCGCCGGCCCGGGGAAGGGGATCCGCTGAGTGATCTCCGCGGGCAGTCCCAGAACCCTGGCCACCTCGCGAACGCCGTCCTTACGCAAGGTCTTTAGCGGCTCCAGCACGGCGTAGCCGTATTGGGCCTCCGGATCGATGCCGACCTGCGCCAGGATATTATGCTGCCGTTTTATCCCCGCCACGGTTTCATCAATGTCCGTGAGGATCGTTCCGTGCAGAAGGAACTTCGCGCCAGATTCCCTGACTAGCCGGGCGAATACCTTCGAGTAAAAGGTATCCGTGATGGCCTGTCGTTTTTCCTCGGGGTCCGTCAGACCGGCTAGAGCGCCAAGGAACTCGTCCCGCGCGTTTACGAGCTCGACGCGGATCCCCATGTCCCGGAACACCTGGACGACCCGCTCGGGCTCACCTTGTCGCATCAGCGCGCTATCGACAAATACCGTGCGCAGCTGGTCTCCGAGGGAGCGATGCCCTAGCGTTGTCACCACGGCGCTATCGACGCCTCCGCTGAGCGCGTTGATGGCTCTTGCGTTGCCCACCGTCTGCCTGAGCTCAGCAATCTGAGCCTTGACGAACTCCCTATAGTCCTCTGCCATACCGGACCTCCTGACAAGAAGAGACGCGGCAACGAAGGAACGATCCCATGGCTGTCCAGGATAGCCCCTCGCACGGTCCGCTTCAATTCCTGCTGCCGCTGCGCCTTCACGGAGTTGGCAGGCGTTCGCAGCCCGCCCCCTGGCAAGCGTTCGGTAAAGCCATCCTCCCACCTGATTGGGACATCCGAATGCTAGCTCAGCTTGTCGCCTGCTGTTTGATCAAGCGTCGGAGGAACTGCTGATGATGATCCCGACGCAGGAGGCTTCGGGAGGGATCAATCGCCACGGACACATTTCCAGGCACGGTCCGAGCGTGCTGCGTTGGGTGCTCGTGGAAGCAGTGCATCGGGTGATCCAGCACTACGCGGCGTAGCGGGCGTTCCTTGAGCGGACCTGGCGTGGTGGGAAAGATCGCTACAAGCAGGCAATCGTCGCGACCGGTCGCAAGGTTTTGACGAACGCGTTCGCGATACTGCGGGATGGAAGGGCATTCGACGAAGCCGAGGTTTCCAGATCGCTAACGTGGAGAAGGTGGCGATGCAACTGTTCCTTTCCGACCACGGCGCAGTGTACGGTGTCCGCCGGGGGCCGTCCAGGACTTGGCCCGTTCGTGGGCTTCGAATGGCAAGGCCCTCCATGGGCCGGACTTCTTGTAGGCTGAACCCGGCCGCCGCCGGGCGGAATCGCTGGCATTCGGGGAAAGGGACCGCGCGGGTCTCTCAGGCCGGCAGGGGATGGCCGCCCCAAAGCATGCAGGAGACGAGTTGGCGGCGCGGTGAACGAATCGGGTCAACGTGACAGGATGAACCGGCAGAGGCCGAGCATGAATCTGGTCGAAAGAGACCGTCCGGTTAGAATGGGCCTGCCTTGCATACATCTGCCGCCCCCTGAAGCGCGGCAACGTGCCGCCTCGGTGAGTACGAATAGAAGGCCGGTCGTCCCCCGTTATCGAAACCGCTTGATACGAGGGCGTCCATAAACGGACTATTTCGGCTCGTGGATCTGAAACGAAGAGAGATTATGAACAAACGACCGTGCCGAGTTGAGCACATCATTCCCGGACCCCATGGGCTCAAGAGAAGCACCGCAGGAATGTGGTCTATATGGCAATTGAATACAAGCTCGGAGGGCATCGCGAGATGAATGGATTGTCGAAAATCAATGCCGTTGTCGTCGCCGTGCTCGGCTTCGCGAGCACCTTTGGTGCGAGCACACCGAAAGCGCCGGACCGTCCCAATGTCATCGTTATCATGACCGACGACCAGGGCTACGGTGACTTCGGCGCCACGGGCAACCGGGTCATCCGCACGCCGCATCTGGACAGAATGGCCGCCGGAGGGGTCCGGATGACGCGCTTTTACGTCAGTCCCGTCTGCACGCCGACCCGCGCCTGCCTGATGACAGGTCGCTACAACTACCGCACGCGCGCGATCGACACGTTTGTCGGCCGCGCCATGATGGAGCCCGAGGAGGTCACCGTCGCTGAGGTGCTTCGTGACGCCGGTTATGCCACTGGCATCTTCGGCAAATGGCATCTCGGCGATTGCTATCCGCTGCGTGCTATCGATCAAGGCTTCGAGGAGGCGCTCGTTCATCGCGGCGGCGGCATCGGGCAGCCCTCCGATCCACCCGAGGGCAAGGGTAGGTACACGGATGCCGTTCTGTTCCACAACGGCAAGCAAGTCCAGACGAAAGGCTACTGCACCGACGTGTATTTCGACGCCGCCATGGAATGGATCGAGAAGAACCACGCGCGGGGGCGCAGCTTCTTCGCCTATATCCCGACCAACGCCCCGCACTTCCCCGCACATGACGTGCCGCAAGGACTCTACAAGCAGTACAAGAAAGCGGAGATTCAATCGATCATGCTCCGCAAGCACAATGCAAAATCGCTCCGCGACAATATCGACAACGTCGCGCGTGTCTTCGCCATGATCACCAACATCGATGACAACGTAGGCCGGCTGTTCCGCAAGCTCGAACGGCTCGATATCATCGATGACACGCTGGTGATCTTTCTCACCGACAATGGCCCGAACTCACGACGATACGTAGGTCCGCTGCGAGGCATGAAAGGCGACGTTCATGAGGGTGGGGTGCGGACCGTGTTCTTCGCTCATTGGCGCGCACAACTGCAGGCTGGTCGGACTTGCAGCACCCTTGCCGCCCACATCGATATCATGCCAACGGTGCTCGACGTCTGTGGCGTGGCCACGCCGAGCAAAGTCAAGCTTGACGGTCGAAGCATCTTGCCGCTGCTCAAAGGACAGCGCGTTTGCTGGCCCGACCGTACGATCTTCATCCAGGCCCACCGCGGCAACAAGCCGGTCCTTTACCACCACTTCTGCGCTGTCGGACAACGATGGAAGCTGGTCAACGCCTCGGGCTTTGGACGCCAGCAGCTTCCCGGTCCACCTGAGTTCAAGCTTTATGACCTGTGCGCTGATCCGGGTGAAAGGAACAACTTGGCGAAGCAGCACCGCGATATCGCCGAGCGCCTCAAGCGCCAGTACGAACTGTGGTTCGAGGACGTTAGTTCAACACGGCCAGACAATTATGCCCCGCCGCGCATCCACGTCGGCACGCCGCACGAAAACCCGACCGTGCTGACGCGCCAGGACTGGCGTCATACAGACGGGCGGCCCTGGGCACCCGACTCCAACGGCCGATGGCTGCTGCACGTCGCTGCCGCCGGAACGTACGACGTCCGCTTGCGCTTCGACGCCGAACATGGTACCGGCAGCGCAATGTTGATGATCGGTGCTCAGAAGCACGTGCTGCCACTGGACGCTAGCGCCGCTGAATGCCTGTTCGAACACGTCCAGCTCCAGGCCGGCGATACCGTGCTTCGAACGCAGTTGACCTATGACGATAAGGCGAAAGGCACCTGGCAGGCGGAGGTGATCAAGCGATAGTGCCTCTAGGATGGAGAGCTGCTTTAATGCTTTGAGACTGATCCTGAGCGTTGTCGGGAACCG
>CAYGAN010000113.1:14866-15163 GCA_964347585.1 uncultured Planctomycetales bacterium
TGTATTCTCATTAGCATGCGCTGCCTCAACGGTCGGGCGAGGCCGGAGAGAATGCGTTATTGAGAGCTGTCATTTCGAGCTGGCCGCGGATGAAGGTTGATCGCAGCTCGGGGATAGGCCTGCCGGCACGAGACGCCTCCACACAAGTGCCCGTTCCCGCCTGTCACCCATTCGATATCCCTGCCAAATCGGCCGGACGCTCTTGGGTCACGGCCGCAGCGAGCACGTACCGCGCCATCACAACCACTGCACCTGGGAAATCCGGGATCAGTACGCCTTATCCCAACGAGGCTCGAC
>CAYGAN010000114.1:0-11598 GCA_964347585.1 uncultured Planctomycetales bacterium
ACGGCCCGTTGTGGTCCGTGCCTCCAGTCGGATCGATGCCGAGCCGGCAGGCGACATCACCTCGCTGGCCGTCCTTGGTCTGATAGGTGTAAACGTAAGCACCGACTTCGTACGTTTGGCCGGCGTCAACTTCGATTGTCTGATAGATGCCGCCGTTCTTGACGTTCGATCCCGCGATGGACCCTGCGAAACCTAGGTCCGTCCGGGCTTGAACACCGTTCGGGTGCTCGGGCAGTTCCGGGTGCCAGCCGTTCTGCGCGATCCCATCGATTTCTCCGAAGCGCGTCCAGTCCGGCAGCGTGGCCATCTCCGCACCTTGGTCCTCAAAGCCTGCGTTGCGTATCTGGCGCGAGACCGGCTCCCGCTTGAGTCTCAGTGTTTGCCGCACCGACGCGCCGGCTTTGACCACAAGCCCGCGCTGCACGCCGCCAGCCCTGCCGCGAGCAAATGCCCACAGGTCGTACCTGACGGGCGGCACGTCGCGCAACGTGTAGGTGCCATCACTTCGCGATACGGTCCAGTAGTTGCCCGGAGACAAGCAAACCGTCGCGCCGGGGATGCGCTCTTCGCTCTCGCCCTGGACGTCACCCGTGATGGTTCCACCAGCCCCAGGCGGCCGCGGCGGGCGCGACGGCACCGGGTACTCCGCGTAGTGGCAGTAGGCGTCATCGAGCCAAACGGTCCCTTCTTCCGCGTCGAACTTGCACGTCAGCGTCAACCGGCGCCCTTCCGGAAACGGTGCGACCGTAGCCGCCAGCGGGGTCCAGTCGAAATCCCCTTCCTGCAGCAGCGTCACCGTAGCGCGCGACATCGGCTTGGCGAAGCTGTCCGTGATCGCCAGGGTGAATGATACGCCTACGCCGCTGTCACGCTTTACGCCTCGGCCCTTAACCCAGATCTCGGCTGCGTAGGGCCGATCGGGAACGGCCGTTGCGTACCCCGTGCAGATCCAGATGCCCGGGGGATCGCCCTTACACGCCTTCAACATCTGCGATCCGTCGCCCGATCGCTTCACCGACGTATCGATACGGTAGTGTGCGTCCGGCTGGGCTTCCGTGGGCGACCACCCCTCCGCGACGCGATCGCCGCCCTCGAGCGACTTACGCACCAACCCGACACGTTTCATCCGGGCCTCATACCCGCTTGGCACGCCGTCGGTTACGGACACAGGGCGAGCCGCAGGTCCCGTGAAGCCGTCGCGGAAAACGTGGACCTTGTATTCTCCCGCTGGGACGTTGCTTATCTTGAATCTGCCGCCCTCGTCGGTCTGACCCGCGTAGATCCCAGGGACGGTATAGGCGAAGACGCGTTCGAGCGGCTGATCGGAGCCGGCATCGCGGATCAGCCCATTGATGGCACCGTCCCCGGCGGGCATCCAGTCACTGCCCTGGGGCTTCGGCACCGCCGCGAGGGCTTTGTAGGTCTCGGTCTTGGTGCAATCCACGTTGATCAGGGTCCAGCCCTGCCAAAACGGGAAGTGCGTGGCCTGCAGCATGAAGATGGTCAGCGTCACAACGCGCGGGTCCGGCGCCCAAACGGTCTCGTACGCTTCGACCATGTACCTGGCGCGCAACTCGTCCGTGATGCGCGGGTAGTTAGGGTCTTTCTTATTCCCCAGCTCGTAGCCACTCTCGGTCATCACGAACTTCGGATTGCTGATGCCGTGTTTGGCAAGCGCCTTTGCGGTCCACAAGTGGCCCTTCAGGCAGTAGCCGTTTAGCTCGTAAGCCGGCGGGTGATTGGCTCCATACGGATGCAGCCCGTAGCAATCGATGTGCTTGGCGGCCTCGGGCACTGCCGTCAGAACCTGATCGAGAAAGTCGGCGCCGTTACCCGCCAGTCCCGCCGAGACAACTTGCGTCTGAGGTAGGGCACTCTTGAGCGCCTTGCTGATGGCAATGATGAATCGTCCGTACGCCTCCGGCTTCCATTTGCCGTTGATTTCGTTGCCGACCTCGTAGTACGGCACCACCGCGCCCCGCTCGGCCATGGCCTCCGCCCAGCGTCGGTAGCGTTCAGCTGCCAGTGGATAGCCGTCCGTACGAACGTACGGGGCGTGATCGCCGCCGCCGGGGATTTGGTATTCATCGGGAACGTACAGCCCCGTCATTACGGGGACCAGACGCTTGGCACGGCAAATCGCCAGCGCGCGGACGGCCCGGCGAATATCAAGAGGATTGATGCCGCTTCCGACGCGTACGTGCCCCCACTCGCCGACGAGGTCGGCCGCCCACTGGAAATTCAACGATGCGAAGTCGCTGAAGTCCCCACCGCCCATGCCCATCTGCACGCCATACGGGTTGTTCGGCCTGTTGTCCACTTTCGTAGCGCCCGAGACTCCCACCGACAGGACCACCAGCACGCACGCTGAGCTTCTTCGACGGTTGACCACGGGACTTCTCCTTGCAGCCGTCGCTGCCTTCGCCGCCACGCCAAACTTCCCGCTGCCGGATCTCGTTCAACATTAAGAGCCGGCGGCCGGAAACGCAATGCGCATCCAGCCACCGGCTCGTATCCTACAACGCGGTTTTTCGCGCCTGAGATTCTGGACCTACGCGTAGCCGCTCGCCAGCGTCACCTACCGCGGCCCCGCACGTCGGCGCCGGCTCAAGGAACGAGCGGCTCGCCGATCAGTCGCCGCCGATCTCGTGCATATGCTCCAGCGCCAGTTCCGCTGCTGTGGCCGGGTCTTTGACCTTGAATCGCGATTCAATCTTACCATCCTTGCCGATCACGAACGTCTCCCGCTGCACAAGCAGGGATGGCTCCGCACCGATGGTCTTTGACTCAAGCGGGACGCCGTACTTCCTAGCGACGTGGCCGGCGGGGTCCGAGATCAGCGTGAACGGCAGCTTACGATTAGCCTTGAAAGCCTCGTGCGACTTCACGCTGTCGCAGCTGATGCCGACGATCTTGTACCCCTTCTCGTCGAACTCCTTGAGCTTATCGCGGAAAGCACACGCCTCGGTCACGCACCCGGGCGTCTCGTCCTTGGGGTAGAAGTACAAGACGACTCCATGTTGGCCCTTCATCTGGCTTAACCGGAAGGTCGTGCCCTCGTCGGTGTTCGCAGTGAAGTCCGGCGCCATGTCGCCCGCCTTCGGCCCCGCTTGGCAGCCCACCGCCAGCAGCAGCAGGCCGAACATGATCAGGTACCGGTTGTTTCTGACGCTCATTGAGTTGCTCCTTGAACAAGGACCCTAGAAACACCTCATGCCTCACTGCTTCAACCCCTCGTGCATCATAAGGCTAGGTCAGCCCGGCACGGGCGTCAAGGGTTATTCCGGCCGGAGCATCCTTATCCTGGACCCCGGCGGCGATTGAGCGGGCAGTATCTTGCACACCACAAGACTTTTCCCCTCGCGAGCGATAGGATTTGTACGTCCGGTGAAGCGCGCCCCGGCGCTCTGACAGAAGGGACAGTTGCGTGGCCACACTGACGCACAAGATCATCGAGTCCCATCTCGTCGCGGGCCGGACGGTCCCCGGCGAGGAAATTGCGCTGAAGGTCGATCAGACGCTCATCCAAGACGCCACCGGCACGATGGTCTGGATGCAGTTCGATCAGTTGGGCGTGCCGCGGGTACGCAACGACCTATCTGTTACCTACGTCGATCACAATATCCTGCAAACCGGTCCGGAGAACCCTGACGACCACCTCTACCTGCAGTCCGCGTGTGCGCGTTACGGCGGCGTCTTCTCGCGCCCGGGCAATGGCATCAGCCACTTCGCCCACTTGGAGCGATTCAACGTACCCGGCATGATCTTGCTGGGCTCGGACAGTCACACATGCACGGCTGGCGCCCTGTGCGTGCTGGGGATAGGCGCCGGTGGGGCGGAAGTGGCGGCGGCTATGGCCGGCGAGCCGTTTTACGTCCCCATGCCCGAGGTGCTCAACGTGCGCCTGGTCGGCCAGATGCCGCCTTGGGTGTCCGCCAAGGACATCATTCTGGAGGTGCTGCGACGTATCAGCGTCAAAGGCGGGGTGAACAAGGTGCTGGAGTACACCGGGCCGGGGGTGAAGACGCTGAGCGTTTATCAGCGCGCGACAATTGCCAACATGGGGCAGGAGACCGGCGCGACCGGGACGGTCTTCCCCGCCGATCAGCGGGCAAAGCAGTTTCTGCGCTCGCAAGGGCGAGAAGCCGACTTCCGGCCGATCGAAGCCGATCCCGACGCCCAGTACCACGAGACCGTTGAGATCGAGCTGTCTGAGCTCGAGCCGTTGATCGCCCGGCCGTATAGCCCGGACAACGTCGTAGCGGTCCGTGCCGTTGCCGGTACGCCGGTAACCCAGGTCTGCGTCGGCAGCAGCGTCAACTCGGGGTACACAGACCTGATGATGGTGGCGGCAATTCTCAAGGGCAAGCACATCGCCGCCAACCTGCACATGACCATGAACCCAGGATCGCGTCAGATTCTCCTGAACATGGTCGAGGCCGGCGCCGTGGCCGAGCTGGTGCTTTCCGGCGTCCGGTGCCTCGAGGTCGGGTGCGGGCCCTGCATCGGCATGGGTGCGTCTCCGCCGTCCGGCGGCATCAGCGTGCGGACCTTCAACCGCAATTTCCGCGGGCGCAGCGGCACCGCAGATGACCAGATCTACCTGTGTAGCCCCGAGACTGCCGCCGCGACCGCCCTGACGGGCGTGATCACCGACCCCCGTGACCTGGGCCAGGCGCCCGTGGTCGCCGAGCCGGAGTTCTACCACATCCACACCGCGGACCTGATCTATCCGCCCGAGGATGGCAGCAACGTTCCGTTGCGGATCGCGCCCAGCATCAAGCCGCCGCCCGAGCCCGATCCGCCGGCAGACGAACTCGAAGGTCCGGTCCTGATCAAAACCGGCGACAACATCTCGACCGACGACATCCTGCCTGCGGGCAATGAGATCCTCCCATTGCGCTCCAATATCCCGCGCATCAGCGAGTATACCTTTCGCTATGTCGATCCACAGTTCGTGTCCCGCGCCAAAGCAGCGGGCCGAGGGTTCATCGTCGGCGGGGAGAATTACGGCCAAGGTTCAAGCCGCGAACACGCTGCGATCGCGCCGATGTTCCTCGGTGTGCGTGCGGCACTCGCCAAGAGCTACGCCCGCATTCACCGTTCGAACCTGGTGGACTTCGCCATCGTGCCCCTCGTCTTCGCTGATGCGGCGGACTATGAACACCTCGAGCAGGGCCAGGCTCTCAAGCTCACCGGCGTCCGGGCTGCCATTGCCGGTGAAACCGATACAGTCGCCTGCAAGTCGGCGGGTCGAACAATGCTGTTGCGCATGGAGCTGAGCACGCGCGAACGCGACATCCTGCGCGCCGGCGGGTTGACCAAGCTTATCCGCGGCAAGACGTCAAGCTGCCTTCGTGGGCCGAACCCCAGGCCAGATAAGCAACAGCAGCGACCGGGCCCGAAAGGACGTCAGTAAGCCAGCTGTCGGCCGCGCGGCCGTTCTTGGCGCCTCAGAACCGCGCTGCCTAAAGCAGGCGAAGTCGCAACGAACTGTCCCAACTTGTGTGGCATGGACCCGCAGCCTGCCTTGTCTGGGGGTCGGGCAAACGGATGCACCAAGCCTTGGGGCTTCAGAAAAGCCCCACGATCCTTGGGGCAGCTCCCCGCAACGGACGCCCTTTGACAAGCTGGCACCCAGATCGTACCATTTGGTATCATGTGCGGGTTGGGGCTACGGGTTCGTATGTCCTCTTACGGCGCGGTCAAGCCATGAATCCTCGAGCTGGACAGCCAAAAGTCAGACGCGAGGTCCACGAGCTGTCCCTGCTTTTTGAGATCGCCCAGACGCTCGATCGCAACCCGGACCTGCGGGACGTAGTAGGGCCGGTGCTGAGCGCCATAGCCAAACATATGGGGATGATCCGAGGGACGTTGCTCCTTCTGAACCGCGACTCCGGGGAAATCTTCATCGAGGAAGCCTATGGGCTGTCGGCGACCCAGCGGGACCGGGGCAGGTACAAGCCTGGCGAAGGGGTCACGGGCAAGGTGGTCCAAACGGGCGAGCCCGCTGTCGTCCCGCACATCTCCGAGGAACCCCTGTTCCTGAACCGGACCGGAGCCCGAAAACGCCTGCGCAAGCAGGACATCTCATTCATCTGCGTGCCGATCAGGCTGGGCGACCAAGTCATCGGCGCCCTCAGTGCAGATCGGCTCTTCGATGAAGGTGTCTCGTTTGAAGAGGACGTGCGCCTTCTATCGACGATCGCCTCCATGATCGCCCAGGCAGTACGTTTGCGGCAGTCGGCTCAGGAGGAGCGTCAGCGGCTGCTGGAAGAGAACACGCGCCTTCAGGAAGAGCTGAAGGACCGATTCCGCCCGGAGAACATCATCGGCAACTCCAAGGCTATGCAGGCCGTTTACGACCTGATCGCTCACGTCTCGAAGAGCGATGCGACCGTACTGATCTCCGGGGAGAGTGGAACCGGAAAGGAGTTGGTTGCCCACGCCATCCACTATAACAGTCTTCGCGCGTCCAGACCGTTCATCAAGGTCAACTGCGCTGCGCTGCCTGAGACCGTGGTCGAAAGTGAGTTGTTTGGACACGAAAAGGGCGCGTTCACCGGGGCGATCGCGCAGCGGAAGGGGCGCTTCGAATTGGCCTCGGGCGGGACGATCTTTCTTGACGAGGTCGGCGATTTCTCGCCTACAACTCAGATCAAGCTGTTGCGGGTCCTGCAGGAAAGAGAGTTCGAGCGCGTCGGCGGAACCAGCACGATCAGGACGGATGTGCGAGTCCTCGCGGCCACCAACCGGGACCTGGAAGCGTTGATTGCGGAGGGAAGCTTTAGGCAAGACCTCTACTACCGGCTCAACGTTTTCCCCATCCATGTGCCGCCCCTGCGCGAGCGAAAGGCGGACATCCTTCTGCTCGCGGATCACTTCGTCGAGAAATATAGTAAGGCCAATCACAAGACCATTCGCCGTATCTCCACGCCAGCGATTGACATGCTAATGAGTTACCATTGGCCGGGGAACGTTCGCGAATTGGAGAACTGTATCGAGCGCGCGGCGCTGTTGAGCAAGGACGACGTGATCCACGGCCATCACCTGCCTCCGACCCTTCAGACAGCCGAAGCCAGCGGAACACGTCATGATGGAACGTTGCATGCTGCCCTGGACGAGCTCGAACGCGAGTTGATCCTCGACGCGCTCAAGTCGTCGCGCGGCAACAGAGCCAAGGCAGCCCGGGCTTTGGGCATAACCGAAAGGCTGATGGGCCTGCGGGTCAAGAAGCACGGAATCGAGCCGGCGCAGTTTCGCTCCAAAGGGTAGGATTGTCCAGACAATCCGAGCTTGCGGTAGTCTTCGTGGCTGGTTAAAGCTGGTAGGGCGGGTCCTTGACCTACCTTCTGGATTCCGGATGTTCCGACTGGTGGCGATCGTCAATGGCAGGCTGGCCGTGGTCAAGAGCGCGACGTACGCCACCACCCGGTACAACACGGTCCAGTACGGTCAACGTCAAGTTCGTCGCCAAGAAGGTGAAGGTCTGCGCTGGCTGGCCACCTCTCCAGACGGGGGGCCAATTCGATCGAGTCGGGCACTCTCAAACCGAGGCCAGGGGTCGTCTCTGCGACCGGCTTGGCGCGGTCCCAGCGATTGCCGTCTCTTGTGACGTTGTGTCATCCTTCGTCCCAGTGACCACGGAAGACGACGGAACGATTCAGGACGCGTTCTGCGGGGGCGTGTCGGTCGGCTGGGGGCTCTGAGGTGGCTGCAAGGCACAAGCCAACGCGGCGGGGCCATCAGGAACCTACGGTTACGTAGGGCTCGCCGCCATCATCCGACGAAATGGTAGCTTTGCCTAAGCCCCGGCGCGCAGTGGGGGAAAGACGTAAGCCACTCCCAGGGAAAGCGTTACGATCTTACGCGGGGGGCTGGTGGGCCTGGCATGGCTATTGCAGATCGCCGAGGGCACGCTCAGGAGCGGCCGGGCGCGGTGCCCGCACGACTGCGCACTCTCGTGAAGGACCAGCAACTACGATGACGCCCAAGGAATTCTTCGAGTTCGCCAAGAAGCATAATGCCGAGCTTGTGGATCTTAAGTTCACCGACATGCTGGGCACGTGGCAGCACTGCACGTTCGCGATCGACACGTGGGACGAGGAGACGTTTGTGGACGGCGTTGGATTCGACGGCTCGTCGATCCGCGGGTGGCAAGGCATTCACGTGTCCGACATGCTGGCGGTTCCCGAGCCGGGCACAGCCTGCATGGACCCGTTCTTCGAGAAGCCGACCGTCAGCGTGATCGCGAACATCGTCGATCCGGTCACGCGCGCGGATTACACGCGCGATCCGCGGCATATCGCACGGAAAGGAGAAGCTTTCCTCAAGTCAAGCGGGATCGCAGACACCTGCCTGATCGGTCCCGAGCCGGAGTTCTTTATCTTCGACGAGGTGCGCTACGAACAGAACCAGCATCGGGGCATGTACGAGATCGATTCCATCGAGGGCGCGTGGAACACGGCACGCATCGAAGAGCCCAACCTGGGGTACAAACCCAGCTACAAGGGCGGGTACTTCCCGGTCAGCCCTACCGATACGTACTACGACCTGCGTGGCGAGATGGTCTATGAGATGCGCAGAATCGGTATTCTCATCGAGTGCCATCATCACGAGGTCGGCACAGCCGGACAAAGTGAGATCGACATGAAGGCTGCCCCTCTACTTGAAATGGCGGACAAGTTCATGTGGTACAAGTACATCGCCAAGAATGTCGCCAAGCGTCACGGCAAGACAGTCACGTTCATGCCTAAGCCTATATTCGAGGACAACGGCAGCGGGATGCATACACACATGTCGTTGTGGCAGGACGGCGAGCCCCTCTTCGGCGGCGACGGGTATGCAGATTGCAGCCAGTTGGCGCTGTACGGGATCGGCGGGTTGCTCAAGCATGCGCGAGCAGTGCTCGCCTTTGCCGCGCCGACGACGAACTCATACCGTCGGTTGGTCCCGGGCTTCGAGGCCCCGATCAACCTGTGCATGTCGCAGCGGAATCGGTCTGCAGCTGTTCGTATTCCGATGTATTCTTCCAATCCGAAGTCGAAACGGCTCGAGTTCCGCTGTCCCGATCCGAGCTGCAACGGTTACCTGATGTTCACGGCCATGATGATGGCGGTGATCGATGGCATCGAGAACAAGTTCGATCCGGGCAAGCCCCTCGATCGCGATATCTACGAGATGACCCCTGACGAGCTGGCCGGCACGGAGAAGACGCCGGCATCACTCTACCAAGCGCTTGACGCGCTGGAACAGGATCACGAGTTCCTGACCAAGGGCAACGTCTTCACGGACGATCTGATCGAGACTTGGATTGCCTACAAGCGCAAGGAAGAAATCATTGCCCTCAAGCTGCGCCCGCATCCGCATGAGTTTCAGTTGTACTACGACAGCTGACCAACGAGGCGTGCTTTCGGTCAAGCGCGCGCGTGGCGTGGGGCGGCTTCGGAACGGCGCGAGGTGTTTGCGGCGGGGCCAGTGGTGATGCTGTGTTTAAGGCGGGACCGCCCTGGCAAGCCCGCCCAGCCGAGGACGGCGCGGGCCCTCTGGCCCCGCGCGTTCCTTCAGCGGGCAAACATTCTGCCCAGTCCAACGGTCGGCAGCTGAGGCACCCCGCCACGGCGTCTATTCGCAAGTCCGTTCCCTGTAGGGATTTGCTAGCTATCCGTGGACGGAGATCCTTACGGTGCGCCGGGCAGATATATTAGCAGCTCTTATCAGAATAGCTTGAATTATCCATGGTCTCTAATTATAATCTCCGATGAGGATGTGGGCAGTTGGGAACGTTCTCGACTGAGGCCAAGGCGTGACCTTCAAGAGCCTGAGAACCTTCTGCGATGTCGTGCGAGAAAGGAGCTTCTCGCGCGGCGCGTCGGTGAACCGGGTCTCGCAGTCGGCGGCGAGCCAGGCTGTGCTGCAGCTCGAAAAGCGGCTGGGGGTACGACTGATCGACCGATCGAAGCGACCGTTCACCCTGACGCGCGAGGGGCGCGTGTACTACGAGGGCTGCCGGGAGTTGGTCGATCGGTATGCGGCGCTCGAAGCGCGGACGCGGTCATTCCACCAGGAGGCGCGCAGCCGGGTTCGTCTAGCCTCGATCTACTCGGTCGGATTGTACGACATGAACCAGTACGTTCGTCGTTTCCGAGATCGCCATCCGCGCGGCGACGTGCGAATCGAGTACGTCCATCCGGCGAAGGTTTATGAGAAGGTGCTCAACGAAGAGGCGGACCTCGGACTGATATCTTTCCCGCGGTCGCGGCGCGAGCTGAAGGTCATACCGTGGCGGGCGGAGCCCATGGTGCTCGTGTGCTACCCGAGTCATCGGTTTGCCCGGTTGAGCTGCGTGCGCGTGGATCAGTTGGATGGGGAGAACTTCGTGGCGTTCGACGCAGATCTGGCGATCCGGCGGCATATTGATCGGCGTCTTCGGGAACACAACGTCACGGTAAGTGTGGTGATGGAATTCGACAACATCGAGGCGATCAAGCGAGGTGTGGAGGCCAGGGCCGGCGTGTCGATTCTACCCGAGCCGACCGTGCGACCTGAGCTGCATGTGCGCTCGTTGGCGGCGGCGCGGTTTGTTGGGCTCGACCTGGTGCGCCCTCTCAGCATCATCCACCTGCGCCGAAAGGCGTTGACGCCGGCGATGGCCAGCTTGATCGAGCTCTTGAAGAAAGGCGCCGGCGGAGGCGAGGCCGGCCCCCACGGCCGAGCGGTGGGCGAAGAGGAAAGTTCTGGCTCGCGAGAAGATTGAACTGAGTCGGATATGAACGCTGCCGGCATTGCAGGAAAGCAGGGCCTGTACGATCCGCAGTCCGAACGGGGCGCATGCGGCGTGGGGTTCGTCTGCAGTCTGACGGGTCAGAAGTCGCACGAAATAATCCGCAAGGCGCTGACCATACTGGTGAACCTGACGCACCGTGGCGCGTGCGGCTGCGATGCGAAGACCGGCGACGGCGCGGGGGTGCTGATGCAGGTCCCGCACGCATTTCTGAAGAGAAGGTGTGGTGAGATCGGCATCGGGCTGCCAGACGTCGGCGAGTATGGGGTCGGCATGGTGTTCCTGCCGAGGGATGCCGCTGAGCAAGAGCGGTGCGTGGAGGTTTTTGAGGACGTGGTCCGGGGGGAGGGCCAGAAGCTGCTCGGCTGGCGGGACGTGCCAACCGATAACACATCGATCGGCAGGATCGCTAAGCAAGCCGAGCCCCTCATCCGTCAGATCTTCATCGGCCGTGGGAAGCGGAGCCGGGACGGCGAAGGCTTCGAGCGTAAGTTGTATGTGATCCGCAAGGTGGTCGAGCGCGCCATCCGCGGGTCGAACCTGCTGCAGAAGAAGTACTTCTACGTTTGCAGCCTTTCCTCAAGGACGGTGCTCTACAAAGGCTTGCTCCTGGCTGATCAGATCGAGACCTTCTATCCGGATCTGGCTGATCCGACCCTGATCAGCGGCCTGGCGCTTGTACATCAGCGATACAGCACCAATACATTCCCCACGTGGGACCTTGCCCAGCCGTTTCGCTTCTTGTGTCACAACGGCGAGATCAACACGCTCCGGGGCAACATCAACTGGATGCACGCGCGCGAGGCGCTGTTCGG
>CAYGAN010000114.1:11654-14967 GCA_964347585.1 uncultured Planctomycetales bacterium
CCGCGATGCTCGATAACGCGATCGAGCTGCTCTACCACACGGGCCGATCTCTGCCCCACGCCATCATGATGCTCATTCCGGAAGCGTGGCAGAACCATGAGGCGATGAGTGACGAGAAGAGGGCGTTTTACGAGTACCACTCGTGTCTGATGGAGCCCTGGGACGGGCCAGCGTCGATTCCGTTCACGGACGGATGCTCCATCGGTGCGGTGCTTGACCGCAACGGGCTCCGGCCGTCGCGGTACACGGTCACGAAAGACGGGTTGGTGGTGATGGCCTCAGAAACCGGGGTTGTGGACATTGACCCGGCGAGCGTGTTGTACAAGGGCCGGCTGCAACCGGGACGGATGTTCCTGGTGGACACCGACCAAGGCCGGATCGTCGATGACGAAGAGATCAAGGAGCAGATGGCTCGCCGCAAGCCATATCGGATGTGGCTTGATCAGAACCTCGTCGAGCTCGAGCGGCTGCCCAAGCCGACGAGGACGGCCGGCCTCGATCTAGCTGGGGTCAGAACGCGGCAACGGGCCTTCGGCTACACGCTTGAGGACCTGCGGATGATCCTGGGCCCGATGGCTCGAGAGGGCAAGGAACCGATCGGGTCGATGGGCAATGACGCGCCGCTGGCTGTACTCTCCGACCGGCCACGCCTCTTGTACGACTACTTCAAGCAGCTCTTCGCCCAGGTGACGAACCCCCCGCTCGATGCCATCCGAGAGGAACTGATCACCTCGCTGATCACCACAATTGGCGCTGAGCAGGACCTGTTCCAGGAGACGCCGAAGCACTGCCACCAGCTCAAGGTTCGGCACCCAGTTCTGACGAACGAGGAGTTTGCGAGGATATGTGAGATTGACGTCGGCGACATTCGTTCAGTCACGCTGCCGATGGTATTCGAGGTCTCGGAGGGTGCCGCCGGACTCGAACGAGCCATGGACAGGCTTTGTGCCGCGGCCTCCCGGGCGGTGGACGGAAACTATGCGATCCTTGTCCTCTCGGATCGCGGGATGGACAAGGATCACGCACCAATCCCGGCGTTATTGGCGACATCAGGGGTGCACCATCACCTGATCCGCGAGGGCAAGCGCACGCGCTGCGGCCTGGTGGTCGAGAGCGGCGAGCCACGGGAAGTCCATCACTTCTGCCTCTTGTTCGGGCATGGCGCCGGGGCAATCAACCCGTACCTGGCCTTTGAGACACTCACCGAGATGGTTCAGGACGGTTTGCTCAGGGACCTTGCCGTAGAGGACGCCATCCGGAACTACGTGAAGGCAATCGAGAAGGGCATGCTGAAGGTGGCGTCCAAGATGGGCGTTTCGACGCTGCAGAGCTATCGCGGCGCGCAGATCTTCGAGGCGGTCGGCCTGAATGAAGACTTCGTCAATAAGTACTTCGCGTGGACGGCCTCGCGCATCGGCGGGGTCGGGATCGACATGATCGCCCGGGAGGCTCAAGCGCGCCACGCTGACGCGTATTGGCCCGACTCTGGGCCGAAGGCGCGTCAGCTCGCCGTCGGCGGCCAATACCAGTGGCGGCGGACCGGTGAGCACCACCTGTTCAATCCGCTCAGCATTGCTAAGCTTCAACAGGCGACGCGCATAAACGACGCGAGGACGTACCAGGAATACGCTGAGTTGATCAACAATCAAAGCAGGAAGCTGTGCACGCTTCGTGGGCTACTGGAGCTCAAGACGCTCCCCGAGCCGATCCCACTCGAACAGGTCGAGCCGTGGATCAAGATCGTCAAGCGGTTCAAGACCGGCGCGATGTCGTTCGGATCTCTCAGCAAGGAGGCGCACGAGACACTGGCTATCGCCATGAACCGTCTGGGCGGCAAGAGCAACAGTGGCGAAGGCGGCGAGGACCCCCAGCGCCACAGGCCGGACCCGAACGGCGATTCGCGCAACAGCGCGATCAAGCAGGTCGCTTCAGGGCGTTTTGGCGTGACCAGCAGCTACCTCGTCCACGCGTCCGAGTTGCAGATCAAGATGGCCCAGGGCGCCAAACCTGGCGAGGGGGGTCAGCTTCCAGCCGATAAGGTGTACCCATGGATCGCTGCGGTCCGGCACACGACGCCATACGTACAGTTGATCTCGCCGCCACCGCACCACGACATCTATTCGATCGAGGATCTCGCCCAGCTCGTCCACGACCTGAAGAACGCCAACCGCGACGCTCGGATCAACGTCAAGCTTGTCGCGGAGGTTGGCGTCGGCGTCGTTGCGGCTGGGGTATCCAAGGGCAAGGCGGACGTCGTGCTCATCAGCGGCTACGACGGTGGGACGGGGGCTTCGCCCAGAGGCTCGATCGTACATGCTGGCTTACCTTGGGAGCTGGGCATCGCCGAGACACACCAGACTCTGGTGCTGAATGATCTGCGGAGTCGGATCGTCGTCGAGTGCGACGGTCAGCTCAAGACCGGTCGCGACGTAGCCGTCGCTTGTCTGCTCGGCGCGGAGGAATTCGGCTTCTCGACTGCGCCGCTCGTCGTCTGTGGTTGCGTGATGATGCGCAAATGCCACCTGAACACCTGCCCGGTGGGCGTGGCGACGCAGGATCCGGAACTCCGTAAGAAGTTCTCCGGCAAGCCGGAGTACGTCGTCAACTACTTCCGCTTCGTGGCTGAGGAGCTTCGTCAGATCATGGCCCATCTCGGCTTCCGCACGGTCAACGAGATGGTCGGTCGCGTGGACAAGCTCAACGTGCGCAGGGCGATCGATCACTGGAAAGCACGGGCCCTGGACTTCTCCAATATCCTCCACAAGCCGGAAGTCCCGCCGCACGTCAGGACGTACCGCATGCAGCCGCAGGACCACGGCCTGGAGCGGGCGCTGGACAATAGGCTGCTCAGTCTGGCCGCCCCCGCCCTGGAGCGAGGCGAGCCGGTCGAGATCGACCTTGCCATCCGCAACGTCAACCGGACGGTCGGCACGATGCTGAGCAGCGAGATTTCCAAGCGGCACGGCGAGGAAGGCCTGCCGGACGACACGATCGTCGTCAACTGCAGGGGTTCTGCCGGCCAGAGCTTCTGTGGTTTCGGGGCCAGAGGATTGACGATGCGCGTCGAGGGCGACGCGAACGACTACTTCGGCAAGGGGCTCTCCGGTGCCAAGCTCATCCTGTGCCCGCCGCGGGAATCCACGTTCGCGCCCGAAGAGAACATCATCGTCGGCAACGTCGCGTTGTACGGCGCGACCGGCGGAGAACTGTACGTCCACGGGATCGCCGGCGAACGGTTCTGCGTGCGCAACAGCGGGGCCAGAGCCGTTGTCGAAGGCGTCGGCGACCATGGATGTGAGTACATGACAGGCGG
>CAYGAN010000115.1:0-218 GCA_964347585.1 uncultured Planctomycetales bacterium
CAGGGCCTAGTCAGTCCCGACGCGGAGTTCCTCGCGCACTGCGCCGAGTCACAGGATGAGCTAGCGACGATCAATCCCGTACGGTACAGCCAGCCGCTCGCCCCCGCCGTCGCCGCTCAGCGGTCGGGCCGGCCAATCGACTACGAGGCCATCCAGAATGCGTACGGCTTGATCTGCGTCCACAGCGACATTGTTGTCATCGAGGGCGTCGGCGGCCT
>CAYGAN010000115.1:228-1191 GCA_964347585.1 uncultured Planctomycetales bacterium
CCTGCTCGTGCCGATCGACGCATCGAAGATGGTCGCGGATCTGGCCAGAGACTTTGCGCTGCCGCTCGTCATTGTAGCGCGGGCCGGGCTCGGCACGATCAACCACACGCTACTCACCGTGGAAGCCGCTCGTGCCCGGGGGCTTGATATTGCCACGATCGTTTTGAACTTCTACACACCCGACCGCGCGACACTCGCTGAGGAAACCAACCCCGAGGCCATATCGCGCCACGCCAAGCTTCCGCTGCCGATCGTCGTGCCGCGCGATCCACACACCGACGTGACGCGCGGCGCACTGGGCGAATCGGTCCTCCATCCCCTGCGGAGCTGGGCCCCTTCGTTCCACAGTCAGCGGCGCTGAGCCCTGACCTCTTCGGGCACGTTGCGTCAGATCGGCTTGAACGCCTCGTGCAAGCAGATCTGGCCCAACTGCACGCAGGGGCTCTGCCGGTCTGTGCGCGACGGCGGAGGCGCAGGTGATGTTATCGGCCGCGAATCCCGTCGAGCCGATGTCATTGTGAGCGCTTCATCGTCCCAGCCGGCAGGTCGGAACTCGTTGTACTCGAGCAACACGCATACAACGCTCTCGCCGGAAGCGCGTTATGGAGCTGGTGCCCGGCCGGCCAATTCGCCTGACGTTTCCCCTGCGCAACTCTCCGTCACAACCGGCATGGCCGAAGCTGACGCCGCTGCCTGCGCAGGCCGGGTGTAACTGTCTCTTGCGAAGAAGCTTATCACGGCAGCCCGTGCGTGCGTCGCGCTGAGCCGACTTGGCACAATCATTGCTTGAATTCGACTCATGGCCGCCAGGCTTGGACCGCCTGGACGACCGGGTCATGAGGAGAGTTGCAGGTTGGTGCACCCACAGCCTCCTGTTGTCGCCGAGGGTGGTGGATTGATCCAGACTGCATCGGGTAGGTCGCCGGCGTTGGGTTGACCTCGCACGAAGCGCTCGGGGTGTCT
>CAYGAN010000115.1:1201-8640 GCA_964347585.1 uncultured Planctomycetales bacterium
ATTCCAGCGGAAGTTGGCTGAGCTGGTTGCCGAGATCGGCACACTCCCGCCCGGCGAGCGCGATAGGCTCAGGGCGCTCGCGGAGCAGGCCAAGGAGCGCCACAAACAGTTGAGAGAAACCGTCACGAACCTCCAGGAAAGCATTGACTTCTTGCGCCTATCGATCAAGTACCTGCTGTTCGACCTGGAAGCGACGCGACGCGAAAACGCCTATCTCAGGAAGATGCTCGAGGAGGGAAATCAGTCATGACAGGCCTCATCCGCTCGATGTCGCGGCCCGAGGGGCTGGCCCCTAGGCGGCAGTATCACCCTGAGGGGCAATCGGCCCGACGGCCTCGCCGTGGGCGGATGGAGGCTTGGCCGACAGCGCCATCGTCTGGCCCGGAACACGAGGCCCTGTTCGCCCGAGGCAACGCCTCAGGCAGAACGGGGGGCCTCGCCTTGTTGGCGCCGAGCTGCGAGAGCGAACTTGGCCTCCAAGCCAAGGCCCACACTTCGTTTGACCTCACCGTAAGCTGGACCAAGCACAGGGGTGAGGAGGAGGATACCAGCGACCTCTCCGTTCGACCGTGCCATTAAGTTTTTCCGGAGAGGTCGCGACGAACGCGGATTGCTACGATCCGCGTTCGTCTTTTTTTTCAGCCTCGCCGCGCTCCGGCCGGGTGCTCATGCCGGCTGCTGAACCTGCCCCCCCGCGGCCCGACGGCAGGCGCGGCTACTGCTCGACGTGCCAGTTGCCGTTCTTGCGAACCACAGGCCGGTAGAGGGTGTCGCGCTCTACCGGCACGCACCCCGTCTCAACGATCAGACCCTTCAGCCGATCGACGGTTAGTTCCTGATGGCTGTGTGTTCCTTCGGACTTCGTCACATCGTAATAGACCACTGTGCCGTCGATGTCATCCACCCCCCAGTTCAAGCTTACCTGCGCGAGCTTCGGCGAATGCATCACCCAGAACGCCTTGACGTGGGCGAAGTTGTCCAGCATGAGCCGGCAGATCGCCAAGGTCTTCAAATCGTCCAGCCCCGTCGGGCCGGGCAGATGCGCCAACTCGGTACCCGCCGGCACGAACGACAACGGCACCACACAGTTGAAATGGGCCTCGCGCTCAGCTAGCGAGACGTCCTGATGGTCCCGGAGCTTGATCAGGTGGCCGATTCGCTCCTCGTGCGACTCGACATGGCCGTACAACATCGTCGCGTTGGTGAAGATTCCCATCTCATGTGCGACGCGATGCACGTCGAACCATTCCTCCTGGCCGACCTTGTATTTGAAGGCCTCATCGTGAACGCGCTGATCGAAGATCTCGGCACCGCCGCCCGGCAGGCTCCCTAACCCGGAAGCCCGAAGCTCCTCGAGCACCTGCTGAATCGACCGCCGGGGCTTGCTGATTCGCCCGAAGTGCATGATCTCGACGGCCGTGAATGCCTTGATGTGCATCCGCGGGCACGCGCTGCGAATGCCTCGACACATCTCAACATAGTATCCGAAGGGCAGCTTGGGATGCAGTCCGCCGACAATGTGGACCTCTGTGGCGCCGCGGTCGTATGCCTGTTTGGCCTGGCCAACGATCTGCTCGACGGTCAGCTCGTAGCCACCGGGCAAGTCCTCGCCGTACGGTCGGTAGAACGAGCAGAACTTGCACCGCAACACGCAATAGTTCGTGTAGTTGATGTGCCGGTTTATGTTGTAGTAGGCGTTCCGCCCGTGCAGCCGCTCGCGCACCAGGTTGGCCAACTCCCCGATAGTGTGAATGTCGTTTGATCGATATAGCGCGATGCCGTCTTCGAGGCCGAGACGCACCCCGCGATCGACCTTCTCGGCCACGCCAGCCAGCGACGCAGCGATCTTCACCATGGTCATCTCTTCGCGCTTTGCCGGCCGACCTGTTGCCATCCGGCAGGGCTGCCAACGCGTTGCTCGATCATGTCATGCGCTATCAACCCGCTTGGCTTCCTCACATGCCAATCGCAACAAGCGGGCTTCAGACCGCGCCGGGCGGGTTCGGTCGTTGGTCTTCTAGCAGGTCGCGCCGGATGTACACAATGATCGGCTTGTCCGCCCAGCTGATAATCGCCGGCCGCAGCAGCCCGGACCGGCACGCCTCACCCAGGTTCGCCGCTACATAGGAGCCGTCCCACGCTGCCGGCAATCGTTGCTTTATCGTATCCTGAGCGGCAACAATCATCGCCGGCCCGGCCTGAGCGGTCTGAGGCGGCGCCGAGGGCGCCAGCAGCATGACCTGCCGCTGCGCAAGATCAATCGCAGGCATGTTGTACGGGGCTGGATCGGCAAACACGCCGACCGCTTCGCTCGGATGTTCAGCCAGCCAGTTGTTCAGCCACGCCGCCACCCTCGCGCGGGAGCCGGTCCCGACCGTGTCCCGGTAGAACCCCGCCTCGTATCGCCATGCTTGCGGAACGATCCACAGCAGCAGCAAGCCGGCCAGCGCCGCCGAACACAAACGTCTCGGCCTGCCCGCGCGACGCGCCTCCGGCCCCGCCGAAATCCCAAACAACCGTGCCAGCCCCAAGCAGGCCGTCAGACAGAGCACGGCGTCAGGAAAAACCCCGAACCGCCCGTATTCGCCCGGCTTGCCGGCGCCCAGGCACACGAACTGCACGAAGACCGCCGCGGCCGGCAAGCAAGGTAGCAGACCAAGCCGCTCCCGCCGCCGCGCCAGAGCAATCAGCCCCGCCAGCCCCGTCACCAGCACGAGAAGCGACGCTCCTTCCGTCGTCAGGGCCGCCACACGTACGAAGCCTTCCCATAGGCGCCCCAACTCGTACATCGCCAAGCTGTTGGCGAAGTTTGAGACCAAGACCTCGCGGTTGGTCAGCGCGTTGATCAGCAGATACGGGTTGGCCGAGATAAGCACTGCCGCGCCCGCCACTACGCCCAATACCGTCCGCAGAACACGAAGCCGCCAAGTCCCCGTCCCAAGCAGCTCAATTGCCGGTATCAGCAAGAAGATGGGCCAGCTCGACAAGATCATTGCCAATGATGTGCCGCACAGCACCCAACTCGCCACCCGCCACTTCCATCCGTCGGTCCTCACGCAGCGCACAGCTGCCAGGACCGCGTAGATCATCAGCACGGCGCCGGGCAAGTGGGGCTTGGCCTCATGGGCCATGTTGACCGTCACGGGCATCAACGCGAAGAGGCCCGCCGCCAACAGCCCGAACCGTCGATCAGCCAGTTCCCTCGCGAGCAGATACATTCCGACAACGCCTGCGAGTCCGAACGCTGCCGCGTATAGCCTCGCGATCACGTAGAACCGAGCGAACTGGGCCGGGTTGTCCAAGTACCATGCCAGGTCCTCGCGCAACTCGACAAGACCCGGCACGGATGCAACCTTCAGCAAAGCCCCGATCGGATAGAGGAAAAGCCCCCCGTACTGGTACAGGTGCGGATCACCCGTGCGCCGTGCCTTCCACAAGGCGCGAAAGGTGATCATCTCATCGGGCTGGTAGCTGTAGAGCCGGTATCGAACCAGGATTTCAGCCCGAGCGGCCTGGGTAGCGGTTAGGTCGGTGGCCTCATCCCCACGCCGAATGGGGTTCACGTCCACATCGGCAGCGGTGGGGGAATCCGCCAATAGCCCCCTTGGTGCGAGTTCCGCCAGCTTGGTACCCGACCAAGCCGGAGCACTACCGAACAAATATCCATCATAACATTTCGACGGCAGGCCCCAGCTGATCCCGATCAGATAGAGTCCCCCCGCCACGAGAACGATTGCCACGACGCCAAGCCGATGCACGGGACACACACGCTACAGCGACGCTGGCAGCTTCAGGCCCAGGAGTATGTCGGTGATCGCCGTTGCTGCCAGGGCGACGCTCACGATGCCGTTGATACTGAAGAAAGCCAGGTTCACTCGCGAGAAGTCGTCCGCCCGGACCAGAAGGTTCTCAATCAGCAGGAGCAGGCCGACGGCGAGCACGCCGAGCAGGTACACCCAGCCCAGCCCGGCCAGCGGCGCCAGAACAACCAGCAGCACCACCGCGGCGAAGTGGGCCAGACGGGCCGCCCACAGCGCTCGTGCCGGTCCCCATCGGGCCGGCAGACTGAACAGCCCTTCCCGCCGGTCCGCCCCGACGTCCTGACACGCGTAGATTATGTCGAAGCCGCCGATCCATAACGTCACGGCCGCCATGAGCACGACCGCTGCCGAGCCTAGGCTCGACGGATGGACGGCGATCCACGCTGCCACCGGTGAGAACGCAATCGCACTGCCCAAATAGAGATGCGACCAGTTCGTGAACCTCTTGGCGTACGAATAGCCACACAGATACGCCAACACCGGCGCGGCTAGGTAAGCCGGCCAAGGGTTGTCGTACAGCCAAAGAAACCCCGCACAGCCCGCCAAGAACGCACCGACCGCGATCCCGAGGAACCAGCAGGCCGAAAGAAGACTGATCCTGCCGGTCACCAGCGGCCGAGACGCCGTCCGAGGGTTGCGGGCGTCGATTTCCATATCGACGATGCGGTTGAACGTCATGGCCACGCTGCGAGCGCTGACCATGCAGATGACCACGAGGATAAGCTGCCCACCGCGAGGTCGCCCCAGGCCCTCGATCTGTCGGCCGGCCAGGAACGTCGCAATCAGCGCGAACGGCAGTGCGAAGATCGAGTGCGAGAACTTGATCATCTCCCCCCACGTGCTCACTTTGGCCACTAGCCCGCGCATCAGCAAACCGCGGCCAGCCCGTCCGACCGGACCTGCCGATCCTTTCCAGCCCAGCGCACGTTCAGCGTGTGCGAAACGCGCAGCAGGTCGAGCGCCCTGGCCACGACGAAATCGACCAGCTCTTCGACCGTCGTCGGGCGCATGTAGAATCCCGGTGAAGCCGGACAGATGATCGCCCCTGCCTGACTGGCACGCAGCATGTTCTCGATGTCGATGTGCGTGATGGGCATCTCACGAGGCACCAGCACCAACCGGCGGCTCTCCTTGAGCGTAACCTGCGCCGCGCGCGTGATCAGGTTGTCGCCCAGGCCGGCTGCAATCCCCGCCAGCGTATTGCTGCTGCAAGGACAGACAATCATACCGTCGGTATGGAACGAGCCGCTGGCCAACTTGCACCCTACGTCATCGCATTCGTAGATCGCCATCGAGCGCACCGCGCGCCCCGCCGTGATGTCTTGTGCAGCCTGGCCATCCAGTTCATCGAACAGTACCTGCCGGCCGTGCGGCGAAACTATCAGATGTACCTTGACCTCGGCGGCCGCTAGGCACTCGATCAGACGCTTCGCGTACGGAGACCCGCTTGCGCCGGTAACCGCCACCACGATGTCTTTGCTCATCAGCACATTCTCCAAGCACCGGGGCTCGTCAAGCTCGGGAAGGCGGCAGCACTGCCAGCTTGTCGCGGGCGCTCTGTGCCCACGGCGAATTGGGGGCGCGCCGGATCAGCTCGTCGAACGTGCGCCGCGCCTCTTCGATCAGGGAGTCGGCCTGATACAGCACACCCAACTCGTATCTGGCGCGGATGGCGGCGTCGCCCGCCGGGTCCCGACTGAGCCACAGCTCCAGCTCTCGCAGGCGACGCGTGCGCGACGGATCGGCAAGGATCAATCGCAGCTCCAGGTTGTCGTCCAACTCGCTGCCCGGAAACCGATTGCGGAGTTCGCGAAGCTTCTCCGCGTAGAGGGGGTATCGCGGATCCAGCCGCAACAGTTCGATCAGCGGCGCGTCGCCGTAGCGCGGATCCCGATTCTTTTCCAAGAGCACCAGCAACTCCCGGGCTTTGTGCGCGAAAGCTGCCGGCGCGACGTTGAGCGCACTTTCTGGGGCCCTCTTGGCAAAGAGCCGCGCGAGCATCCCACGCCTCGCCGCCGGCGCTTCGATCGATTCGGGGTGCTCGAAACGCTCGACAATCTTGTGGAGCAACGCTGCCGCCTGGTCCGTCCTGCCCAGCGGCCGCCCGCAATCCGGGCAGGCGCAAGTCTCCGGCAGCCCTGGCAACTCATACTGGCACTGCGGGCATTGCTTCGGCACGTGTCGCGCTTCCAGCACCGCCAAGCGGTACATCGCCACGGCGGCAAGTGGGGAATCGTCAAACTCCTTGGCGAGCCTCGCCCACGCCTCGCGAGACCCCGCGTACGGGAAGTCGTCATAATGACGGATCATGCACGTACGCTTGAACTCCTCGATGTCCACCCGCATATCGAGAGCTCGGCCCTTCAGGTACAAGACGTTCGGAACATAGCGGCTGTTCGGATAGCCTTGAAGGAACTTGTCGCACTCGGTCACCGCCGCATATTGATGAGACGCAAAGGCACTCGCCGTCTCCGCCGATTCAGCGTTGATCACGTCCGCGATCTCGTCCGCGCGGAACGGATCCAGACCGAACTCCATCTGGAGCTTCACGTTCTCCAGCACCGCCTCGAACTCCCTGCCTTCGGGGTCCGCCTCCCACACTCGCCTCGCGATCTCGCGAATCATCGCGGTGGCGTCACAATCCGCGAAATGAGTCTTCGAGTTCGGCCCGTACTCGTGCTCCAGCACCCGATAGTAGAGCTCGTCGGAACGCACCTCGGCATGGAACAGGACCACGGGGATCGCAAACATCACAACAAGTAGCGGCGCGATGGCGCCAGGCCGATAGTTCGAGACCCACGCGATCAGAAGCACGATCCCGATAACCGCGCACGAGGCGATGATGGCAAGCACCCACGGTGCATACAGCAGCAAGCGATCCGCAGGCGGCATCATGTTGGTCAACGACCCGGGCGGCTCACGGGTGGCCAGGATGATGTAGATGACCACGGGAATCAGCCCCAGCAATGCCGAGGCGAATCGGAAGCCAAGCCTCAGGGGCCTGAGCGAAACCAACACGCACGAAATGGTCACCGTGATCCCCAGCCACGGCAGCACCGCCAGGAACGCAATCATCGCCGTGAAAATCAGCGAAAAGGGAAACCGGTACAGGATCGCCACGACAATCGGGATCGATACGAATGATGCCAGCAACAACCCCAGGATCACGATCTGAAGCGGGACCTGCATCACATCGATCGGATAGAGCAACAGGTCATTCAGCGTAACCTGGTCTGGCCGGGTCGGACTGAAATACTTGCTCCATACCTCCCAGTAGTCCTCTACCGCCAGCGGAAAATGCTCGCCCGTCCGCAGCCAGAACGCCAAACACCCCAGCCCACCGAACAGCAGCGCGTTGGTCAACAGCAGTATCACGGCCCGCCGACGGTACCTCGGACTCGTGCGCGACCAGACATCGACGATTTCAGGCGGCGACTGCTCCGGCACGGCTTGCTCACCCCAACGAAGCGACGCTATTGACGCTGCTTTGCGAGTGTTTGACGAGTGGGCCTGCGCAACTCAGCACCTACGGTTTTGACGCGACGTACACAGCGACGATTCCGCACGTCCGACGGCGAACCTGGACGTGCACAAGGCCGACGTCTGCGAGCTGCCGTG
>CAYGAN010000115.1:8650-11941 GCA_964347585.1 uncultured Planctomycetales bacterium
GGAGGTGCGCACGGTGGCGGCCGGGGAAGTGGACGGCCGGCGCGTCAGCAGCACCGCCATACGGGCGGCGATACTGGCCGGGGAACTGGATCAGGCGGCCAGGCTCCTGGGCAGGCCGTTCTCGCTCTACGGGACCGTCGTGGCCGGCGACGGCCGCGGGCGCGGCCTCGGTTACCCGACGGCGAACCTGGACCTGCACAAAGCCGACGTCGGCGAGCTGACGTGCCACCGCCGCACATTCAGCGAAGCTTAGCACGGATCGCGGCAAATAGCGATAGGCCCCGGTCCGATCGCCGCTCAGCCAGCTTGCCGCCAACGGCATCAGCCCGTCGAAATACATCCAGTACGCGGCCCGCAGCAAGCGATTCGGCGGCAGGCAGAACTCCAGGATCACCAGCCGCCCGCCCCGCCGCATCACTCGGTACATCTCCGACAAGCCTGCTTCCAGGTCCTGAAAATTGCGGATCGTGAACGCGCAGCTCACCACCACGAAGGTCTCGTCGGCGAACGGAAGTCGCAGTGCGTCGGCTTGACACCACCGTATCGATCCTCCCGCCGACAGCGCGCGGATCAGCATTTCGTGTGAGAAATCGACCCCGACCACGATCCGCGGCGAAGGCCTGGCGGCCGCGAACGCCCGCGCGAGGTCGCCCGTCCCACATCCGACGTCCAACACCGGATCATGCTCCTGCAACCGCGCCAGGCACACAGCTTCCCGCCGCCAGTACCTGTCCCGACCGGCGCTGGCCACGGTGTTGATGAGTTCGTACGTCGGCGCGATCGCATCGAACATCCGCCGTACCCGCCGCGCCTTGTCCGTCTGCGCATGCGGCTCAGCCAGTCGCCGACGATCCCAAACGACCGACCGGTCAGCACCGCTCACAAAGCCAGACTCCTCGCCCCGCTCAATCGATGCCGTATTCATCCCACCGACGAGACACCATGTTCTTGATGTGCTCGCACATTTCGGTCTCGTCCGGCCAATCGCGCACCACACCCTCGCCCGGGATCTTCCGAGTCGCGTCGATGCCGATCTTACTGCCCGCCCCCTCAAACGGCGCCGCATGGTCAAGAATGTCGAGCGGGCCATCCACAATCGCACAATCCCGGCGGGGATCCACGTTGGCCCCGACATGGAACAGAACGTCCTGCTCGTCGTGCACGTTGACGTGCTCATCGACCACGATGACGAACTTGCAGAATACCATCTGCCCCGCGCCCCAGATCCCGTGCATGACCTTCCGTGCTTGGTACGGGTACTCCTTCTTGATCTTGATGAACGCGCAGTTGTGAAACGCTCCGAACATCGGCAGGTGATAGTCGATCACGTCGGGCACGATCATCTGCAATAACGGCAGGAAGATGCGTTCCGTCGCCTTGCCCAGGTAGTAGTCCTCCATGGGCGGCTTGCCGACGATCGTCGCAGGGAACACTGCCTGCCTGCGGTGAGTGATTGCCGTCACGTGGAACCGGGGATAATGATCAGCTAGTGAATAGAAGCCGGTGTGGTCGCCGAACGGCCCTTCCAATACAGGCTCTTCGGCCGGATCGACGTAGCCTTCCACAACGAGTTCGGCGTTGGCTGGCACGGCAAGATCAATCGTTCTGCAATCGGCCATCTCAATCCCGCGCCCGTTCAAGTATCCTGCCAGGAGCAACTCGCTCACGTCGGCGGGCAGTGGGCACGTTGCCGCGTAGGGCAGAACGGATTCGCCCCCGAACACAATGGCCAAAGGCATCTTTTCGCCTTGGGCCGCATACATTCGGAAATGTCTCGCCCCGTCGTGATGCACGTGCCAATGCATTGCCGCCACTTTAGGTTCAACCAGCTGAGCTCGATACATCCCGAGGTTAGCCTGGCCCGTCCGGGGGTTCTTGGTCAGCATCCCGCCGAACGTGATGTATCGCCCGCCGTCCTGCGGCCAACACTTCAGCGCCGGCAAATCGAAGAGGCTCGCCTCGTCCGTGCGAACCACTTCCTGGCAAATGCCCTGTCTGACCGTTCGAGGTCCGAAACTGCCCAGCCTGGCAAGCTCCGGCAACTTACGCAGCTTATCCATCAGCGAAGTTGGCAGCTCCGGTCTGATCAGCGCCCGCACGCGATCGGCCAGCTCTTGGAGGTCCTCGCAACCCAGCGCCAGTCGGATGCGCTCGTAGCTCCCGAAGGTGTTGATCGCCACCGGAAAGACCGACCCCCGCACATTCTCGAACAGCAGCGCGTAGCCTCCCTTGCCGCCGTGAACAGGATCCGTCGATGGTGGCGGCGCGCGCCCTGCAGACGGAGATTTGCTGACCCGGTCCGCAATCTCGCTGATCTCCAGCTCCGGATCGACCTGCGCGCCGATCCGCCTGAGCTGGCCGCGACGCGCCAGTTCCGCCAAGAACGACTGCAAGTCATCGAACGGCACGACCGCCGACCTCCACAGCCACCCGCGAACCGACGTTACTGCTGCGCGCCGAGCTTCTTCCTCAGCGCGTAGTACGCCGTTCGGATCGGGTTGCTCTCATACAGCAGCTTATAGATCACCTGATGAACAGGAAGGTATCTGACCGTCTCATCCAATAGCAAACCATCCGGGCCAACGCGCCCCTCCTTGATGAACAGCGGGATCCGGCCCTGTTTGCTGTCGGCCCAGTACTTGCTATCCAGCCGCGCCAGCAGGTCGATACCGACCTCATAGTGGATCCGCCTGGCCGCGGTACTGTAGCCGTCCATATAGAGATGATAGAGTCTGCCCTGGAAGATCATCTGGTGATCGATTCGCCCGTTCGCGCGTTTTTCAAACCAGTCGTGCATCCGCGAGAAGTCGAACCGGGCGAAGTTCAGACCCGGGAAGATCCTTGTCATCCACAGCGGTGCTGCTCGACCAACCACCGTCCCGCCCTCGACGATCAGCTCCCCCTTGCCAACCGGATAGTTCAGCGTGCCCGGCTCGGGGAACAGCCGCTGGCGCGTGCTGTCGATCATCGTGGTAACCCCTGTGGCGGTAAGCCCCGGAAAATCGCGTCGCAGGTACGGCCTGAGATCGACGCCGCTGCGCCGGTCCACCGGTTCAACCCGGTGCACGGAGTAGCTCAGATCGAAGAGGGGATCGGGCCGGTCCATCGCCATCGCAAAGCGTCCCTCAATCCACCCGGCATTTGCTGCAGCCATCACAGGCGCGTCCAGCTGACCCCCCTGCACCTTCCAGTGGCTCGTCACCTCGTCGAGACGCAGCAACACGCGGGCCGCCTCGTGGCTGCCTCGCAGCCGACCGACCCCGCTGTATTCGCTGCCGGATCAGGTGAGCG
>CAYGAN010000115.1:11951-14917 GCA_964347585.1 uncultured Planctomycetales bacterium
TCCCCTCCTCTCTGCGGTCTCGTGCGTGGCCGGTCAGCCCCCGCCCGCCCATCTCCTGATCCACTCGACGGCTGAACTCGCCGACCCGGTCCACATCAAGTTGGTCAGCGGCCAGACAGAGCTGCCCCTTTGGCGCATCCGGCAAACCGTCCACGTGTCCCCCGACAACGCCATCAAAGCCGGGGAATTGGACTTTGAGGCCGCTGCTGAACAGTGCGTCGGTAGAGAACTCAAACCCACCGTTGAGTTGAACCGGCGCGTCCCCGATCACGAATGAGACCTGCTCCAGCGCGATCGAAGACGGCCCGACGCACCACAGCCCATCCTTGATCGTCATGATCAGCTTGGCTGAAGCGGCCCCACCCAGCGACATGTTAGCCAATGCTGGCACGAGCTTGCCTAGCTCCTCAAGACGAGGAAAACGGCAATCCCCTGTAAGTTCCACTCGCTGCAGTTGCTCCAAGACGGATTCGCCAGCGGCCCAAGGCGAAGTATCGGGCGCCTGGAGTTTCCGCCCACCCGGATGCCGCAGCCCGATCCGGCCCGTCCCGCTCGCCTGACACGCCTCGGTGCCAACCGACCATCGCTCCAGGATCAGCGGAACGATCCCACGCGATCTCTCCTCATCGCTGGCCGTACCTGTCGCCACGTCCAATTCCGCGATCACCGGCACACCGACCGGCTTGACAAAGTATGGAGCTGCGTTGATGTGCATCCGCGTCGGGTCAACTCGCGCCGCCACTCGCGTCCCCTGCTCGGATACGGATAGCCTGACCTGCACTTCGGTCCTGCCGATGAGGTCATATCGCTCTGCCGTCCGGTCGATCACCGGACTGAGCGACCGCAGTGTGCTGTCGAAGACCACGTGCGCGGTAGCGTCAAGCCGCAGCTCGCGCAGGCACGATCCCCTCAGCCACGTCTGCGCCTGACTGGCCAACTGGTCGGACGAGGCCCTGTGTGGTTCCTGGGCACCCGTTTCCGCCCGCCCACTCGTGACTTCGATGGTCGATCCCGCCAACTGCGCCCACAACTTGTCGATACTGATCTCCGTTGTCGCTTCTTGCTCAGACGCTTGAGGCACCTCGAAACACGCTTCGAGGCGGAACGGAACCGCCGGCGGCTTGGAAAAAGGCTGACGCCCCGGCACGCGGAATCCCATTGCTGACAAGTCTGAGCAGAGCCGGTATGTCGTTGCCTCGCCGGATTCACGCATCTCAACGCGAAACTCACCGCCGCCCGAGAGGCCGTAACGCTCCATCACACCGGCCAGCGCCGGCGTGTAGGCCAGCGCCTGCTGGATGTCCCTCACCGAAACCGCCAGCCCTGTCGAGCACAGCCGTCCGCTCCCCCCGCCCGCGTCATCCGTCTGCGAACCGATCTGGGCGCCGGAGCTCTCTTTTCGCTCGATGTGTCCCTCCAGCCCTGCCATCTGCAGCGCAACGCGTCCGCGCCAGTCGGTCTGCCCGTCACAGGCATCATGGGAATAGTCCACATCGATCTGCGCGAGCTGATGCATCGGCTTGCACAGCTGCTCCCCCAGGTCAATTGCCAGATTCGTGGCGTCGATTCCTGCCACGACGCGAAGGACGCGATTCACCGGCGAGAGCCCGACGTTGACCGTCAGCGCCCCGTCGCATCGTCCCTTGATCTTCGCCTGGTCGCTGCCGTGCGAGTCCAAGCAGCTCGCCAAGTAGGGCGATCGGGCCAGAAGCTGCTCGACTCGTTCCGCATGCACCCTCGCACTGAGATACCCGCTGAACTGGTAGGCCTGCTTGGCCCGCCCGGCAGGTCCTTGCGGGCACCGCCGCAAAGCGAACCGCGCGACGCTCTGGGCAGGATCCACCCACAAGCGCCCCTCGCCAGCTCGAATCTCCGCCGAAATTGCACGGATCGTCCCACGATCGCCTCGCCCGATCTCCATGCCAGCCGTCGCCCACGCCCGCACGCCGCGAGGCTTCGCGAAGTACGGGCCAATCTCAAGCGCCGATGAACCCGGCAGATCCACGCTGCAACGCACGTTTGCGAACCCGCCCTGCGGGGCCTGATCCCAACTGAGCCTTGCCGGACCTTTCAAGTTCCCCGTCGAGAGCAGGCGAGCCAGCCCCGGGAACTGAGATCGTATTAGCTGCCCGTCTTCGCACGACAGGGTCGCGCTGATTCTGGCACCTGCCAGCCCCCCCAAGGCCGGCCCAACACTCTCGGCTGGTCGATTCGTCAGCACCGGCACCTGTGCCGAGGCGTGAAGCGTCAGCGTGCCGGCCCGTCCTTCGAGACGCATGACGTAGAGCTCGCCGTTCGCCCAAGCCCTCGGCCCGAGGGGATCACCCCGAGGCAACATTGCACCAAGCGGAGGCGGGCCCGAAGGCTTCGTCTTCGGCGGATCCGGTTCACGGAGCCGCTTAGGCTGGCGATCCCGACGCAGCCAGATCGCTACCCGAGCCGGCGCCCGCGGCGGCAGGTTCAGCTGATCCTTGATCCACAATCCTGAATCCCTCGCGTCCGCCTCAAACCGCAGCTCGTCTTGGTGGACTCCTTGCACGTACGACAATTCAAACGAGCACGGGCCCTTCGCTCGGATACGCTCCTCGCGGACGCGCTGCGGCGCGGTCAGCCGCTCGGCGAGCCAGGCCAGATCAAGAACTTCTCCGCGCAGCCGAAGTCGGACCGGCTCAGCGCCGAATCGGCTTAGGACCATCGCCGGGGCCTGTTCATCGCCGTCTCCTTCGACTCGCAGCACCCTTGGGATCTCCCAAAACCCGTCCTGTATGGTAAGAATCTCGCCAGCCGGGTCCCAGTGACCGCTCATCGCCGCCGCCGCCCGGGTGCAGTTCACAACTCGCCCATCGTGCCTGACAACAGCCACGTCCTTCAGATGAGTCTCGATCCGGAACGAGACACCCAGGTCTTCCTCCGCCTGGACCTGAATCTTGCCTGCGCTAACACCCCTGAGCCGATTCACGCCCAGA
>CAYGAN010000116.1:0-14806 GCA_964347585.1 uncultured Planctomycetales bacterium
CATCGATCAGCGATGGATGGGGATAGTAGGCGGCCGGTAGTTCGCGGAGCGCCGCTAGCAACGCTCGGCTGGCCTCAAGGAACCCGGCCGGGTCATCCTCGCAGAACGCCCGTCGCAGCCGAGCCCAAGCATTCTGAGCATCATCGGGCTGCGCCGTGCGGCGAGCCCGATCTGTGGACGGCATGACTTCCTGTGCGGCTGAGCCTTGGTCGAGCGCGGACCAGCGCGCGCCGGCGTCGGTCGGATGCGGCACGGCCAGGATGATGTCCTCAGCGAAAGCTCGCTCCAGCAACACCAGTTGCTGGTCGATATCTGTCAGCTTGGACTCCAGCGGATTAGGCTTCTGGCCTTTAGGGCGACGCTGGAGCTTCGAGAGCATCTCGCGCAACCGGGGATGACTCTGCAAGCGGATGTATGAGAAGCGATGCTTCGAGGCGTCCAGGCCGATCGCCTCTCGGACCTGCCGGGTGCCGATGCGAATCAGCGGCTGGTCCAGCCACGCCTGCCGCTGGAACGTCCATGCCAGGAGCAGGGCCACCGGGTCATACCCGCGGTAATGTCTCGTCCCGGTAACGGTCTCGACGACCCGCAGCGCCACCGTATCGAGCGGGGGATATCGCCCCTCGTATTGAACGGGCAACTCGCGGATGACGGACAGGTCCAAACCGCTGGGCAAGTCCGGCCGCGGCGGGCTCCGCTGCGTCGTGGCGGTCAAGAGGCACATGGCTGGCAGCACCGTCAGCGCGGTCATGAACGCTCCTTCAAATGGCGATGCCCTCGGCCGGCCGGGCGTCGTGCTGCTGCCTCTTGCGATGGCGGGCGATACGCGTGCCAAGCACCACGACCATCCCGGTCAGCAACAGGACGTATCCCGCGTAGGCCACCCATTTGCCCGGATCGCGCGAGACCTGCAGGAACGTGACCACCGTCCCCTCGACGGACTCGTAGCTGGACTGAAACAGGCTGAATCCCTTGTACTGGAGCGGGTTGTTCATGCTGATGACGCGCTGCATGGTCAGCCCCTGGCGTGGGTCCTCGACGACGACGTGGCTCTCGAAGCTGCGCGGGCGCCGGGTGCCGGGGTACGTGCCGATCTCGAATTTCTGGAGCGCAATGGTGAATCCCAGCAGACGTCGTCGCCAGCCATATTCGAGCCGCAACGGCTGGCCGCCCACCACCAGCGTCTCCGGCCGCTCTCGAAGCAGCCACACTTCGCCGTCGCCTGGGCTTGGCTTCGACGGGAGCGCTCGGGCAGAGCGCTTCGAGGACGGGAACCCCTGTTGCGATTCATCACTGCGACGAGCGACGACATGGATGGCCGGCCAGGGGTTCTGCCGAGGCGGCAGGACCGGCTCGACGCGCTCGACCACGCGGGCACGATCAAAGAATCCCACCACCGTCAGCTTCAAGCTCGGGTGCATCCATGGCGTGTCGATCGCCCTGCCGAGCGTGACTCCCCGGCTGCGACTGTTGCCGTGTCGATCCACAAAGCGGGCGTAGAGCCGATTGAGCGGGTCCACCAGAATCTCCAGGCGATTGCTCGGGTAGTGAATCGTGGCTCCCGTGTAGTGAATCTTGATTTGATCGGGGTGCTGGCCGCCGTGCATCGGCATCGAGCTGAACTCCGGGAATCGGGCGAAGGCGAAACGTCGCTGGCTGCCCTGCGCGCCGATGATTTCCAGCTCGACTGCGGGATTGACCGGCTTGTCGGATGCGCTGGTCAATGCTCCCTCGCGAACGACCGCGTGCGGAAGGTAGCGAACGATCCTGACCTCGTAGCCGCTGTCGCCCAGCGGACGAGTCGTGCCGACGTTGGGCTCGACTGGGATTCGAATCGCTGGCTGAGCGCCCAGCTCGAACGTCAACTGCCCCATTGAGGGCTTGGCCGGTTGTGTGGCGGGCGAGAGCAGGTTCGTTAGTTGCGCCGCGTCGTCGATAACGCGCAGCTCTGCGGCGACCGCGCCAAACTGCACCGCAGGTTCGTCAGCAAACAGCCAGGCCGGATGCTCATGCCCGGGCTGAGCGAGTGAAATCTGGGCTGCCAAGCATTCCGACTCGCCGTCATTTCGGACCTCTTGAACGGCTCGCGCGTCCGGCAGGAACCGGTCGATCTCGACTCGCACCCCGTCGAGCTGGACGAAAGGGCGATCGGTCAGCTCGGTCTTGCGGGCGTAATCGAAGTCGGCGGGACAGGTGGCCTTGCGGGGCTTGTCCCGGAGTGAAACCGTCAGGACAGCATTGTCCGTGGTGAACTGATCTGCCGATTCGCCCGCCGCAAGGGCGATCCGCCCATCGATCGCGAACCAACGCGTCACCAACGCGCCGAGCAGGATCACCAGCAGGGCACAATGCGTGATAACGAAACCGGCCTGCGCGCGCTTGAACGGGAAGCATCTGGCCAGCCTGAGCGTTACGCTGGCCGCCAAAAGGCACAGCAGCGCGCCGAACCACCGGGCCCCGTAGAAGTATCGCTGTGTCTGAGCCGTACCATGGGACGATTCATACACCGTCGCCGCGCCCATGGCCACGACCAGGACAACGATCAGCACGACGGCCAGCTTCAGCGACGAGGCGAAACGAAGCAGCTTGCCCAACACGCGGTCCTTTAAGAAGTCCAACTCCCAGACGAATGCCGAAACGAATATGGCCCTAGCAGTCGGCAACCTGCCCCGGCGACGATGCCACTTCCCATGTTAGTCCATCCTCCCTTCGGGCGATACCGAGACTGGCCATCGTCCCGGCGCTTTGCGCAGGGTAGCAAGCCGCAGGCGCATGGGGAGCAAGACCCGTGCGACTGGCGCCCGCCGCGATTAGGGGGTGCTAACGTATCAAGACTTACGTCGCGAGGTCCATGAGTTTGCGAGTGTGCTCAAGTCGTTCGGCGTGGCCGTGCCGCCAGATCGCAGAACATTGGCAGCGGCTGCGTGAAGCGAGGGTGTGGAGACGAGCGGGACGGCGGCCGGTGCGGGTGCGCCGTCGGTTCGACGTGCACATTTGATCAAGCTATGTCGGCTGCGTCTCAATGCAGTACACATCCTGCTTCCGTCAGGTGGTCGCGAATAGCAACCACCTCCTCGGGTCGGTCTTCCACGCCGATGGATTCGATGCTGATGACTCCGCGGTAACCAACTCGTGCAAGGTTGTCGAGACACCAGTTGATTGGCACGGCGCCCTGCTTCCATGATACGTGAAGCTTGCCCGGCAGCGCGTCGCGCAAGTGTGCGTGCCGTACGTGCCGAAACAACGGTAAGCAGCGTTGCATGTCAATCTCAGCAGCTACGAAGTGACTGGGGTCGAAGGTAATGCCACACTCGGGCACCAGTCCCACCAGCTCAAGTGCCCGCTCCGGTTGCTCACACAGGCCACCTTCGTGCGGTTCGAACGCCAGGTGGACGCCGGACTCGGCGGCAATACTGACCATCTCTCTGAGGCTCTGAGCGGCCGCGGCAACGGCCGAGGGGTAGTCCTCTTCGGCCGCTCGCGGACCGGGTTGAACGGTAATAACCCGGGCAGCAAGGTCCCTGGCGAGGGCGCACAGCGCGCGTGTCTCCGCCAGACGCTCCGAGCGGCCCCGCATTTCACTCGGAGCGTGGGTCAGCGAAGCGTTGATCGCGATCACGCGCACGGCGGCTAACTCGGCGGCACTGCGCACCCGCTGGAGGCATGCGTCATAGTCCACAGTCAGTTGCGACGGCCAGAGGTGAACCCATCTTTCCAACATAGCCAAGTCGATCGACTTGAACCCCAGCCGGCCGGCCGATGCAATCGCCGCCTCGAGCGAAGAGTTACTGAAGCACAGTGTCGAACAGGCAATCGTGACGTCCATGGGTTCCGCCTGCGCTGCGACGCGCAATCAGCCGGTTACATCCCCCCGACGCGCCAAGGCACGGCCGGTCGTTGTCGGTTCAATGCTTCCAGCGGCGAACGCAAAGGGACGTCGCAAACGTCCGCCGGTCTGCCTGTGCGGCCAGACTCGTAGCAGGCCATGGCCACCTTTTGGGCACGGATGGCAATGTGGCCGTCACAAAGGGTCGGCACGTCCTGCTCCAGTGCCGAGAAGATTGCTTCGTGCAAACGCTGGAAGCCCGTCTTGCCGTGATGCTCATTTCGCGGGGGCAGCTCCCGCCATTCCAGTGCGCCCGCCGACTTCGCCCACGCGCTTAGCGAGAAGTCGCCGAAGGTGACGGCGCCCTCCGACCCGCTGACAAAAAAACGCAGCGGGGCCACGCACGGTGCCGTTCCGGTTATGTCGAACGCGAACTCTCCCAGTTGAGCCGACGCCACAGGCCCTGTTTGCAGCGTCAATTGGCAGACAGCACTGTCCTCGATGTCAGTATCGGCCAGTTTCTTGGTTAGCCGGCAACTGACTTTGCTTATGCAGCCGAGGCAGAAGTCCAGCATGTCGAACAGGTGTACCCCTAGGCACATGATTACCCCCCCTCCGTCCGTCGCTTGGCTGTGCGTGCCCATGAAGCACGCGGCCGGGCACGGCCAATAGGCCTCGATGGCGACTGGCTCACCGATGTGTCCACTTGTGATTGCACGCATAGCGGCGACGTACTGGGGGTCGTACCGCCGCTGGTGACCGATGACCAAGCGAACGGCTCGTTCCCGGCAAAACTCGACCATGTCGCGAGCCTGCGCAAGATCGATAGCCATTGGCTTTTCACACAGGATCGCCCTGACGCCAGCCTTGGCGGCGGCGGTGGTGACTGCGTGATGGAGGTTGGGCCGGGTCGCGACGATGACGACATCGAGTTCTTCACTAGCCAAAAGGTCGGAATAATCTGAATAGCGCCTGCAGTCGGGCACCATCACGGTGATCTTATCGCAAGCCTTGGGATTGGGATCCGCACAGGCCACGAGTTGTGCTCTCTGATAGCCGGGATAGAATTCCGCGTGGGATCTGCTCACGCCGCCGCACCCGATCAGCGCACAACGGAACTTCCGCGAGCTATCTGCGGGCGTCATCGTCCGGCTCCCCTATGCTCTCCAATAGTGCTCGAAGGTATCCAGCTGCCATCGCCTGAGAGATCTCCTCCCGTTGCTGACCGGCAGCTGGGCCGAGGTGTTCGGGCACGATGACGCCCTCATAGCCGGCCTGCGCCAGCGCTTCCAACACGCGCCGATAAGGGATCTTGCCTTGGCCGAGGTGCATGTTCTCGCACGCTGGAGACACGTTGCGCGCGTCGCGGGCGTGAACGAGGAACGAACGGCCGCCCAGGCGCCTCGCGGCCTCCGCGACATCATCGCCCCCGGAGTAAAAGCACCCGGGGCAGAACAACAGTCCGTTGTTTCGCTCGTCAACTTCATTGAGAAATCGCAGGACCGTTTCCACGTTCCATACGAGCTGGTCGCTTGTCCACCCGAAGTGGTGACAGATACGCACCCCTCGCTCCGCGGCGAGACGGCACATAGAGCGCACGATCTGGATCAAGCGCTCCCAACGTACGTCGCGATTCTCTTGATTGCGTCCAGCGCTGATCATGGTGAAGGTGTGAGCCGTATGCACACCCAGGAGTTCGAGATTGCCTAGCGCCACGGCCATGACATCGAGAACTCTCCGGCACTCGCCGGGATCGGTGAACATGCCGCTCGTGAAGTGCGGGACGGCCCAGCTGGCGATGCGTAATCCGGCGTTGTCGAACATACGGCCCCACTGGCGGTAGAGTTCCAGCTTCTCGTGAATCCAGTGATTGACGACGATGTCCTCGAAACACAGGTGGCGCACAAGGTCGATGAACGGCTGGGGTTCATCGCCATTGATGCCCATGGCCAGGGCTACCTTGATCGCGCCGCGCATGATCCGTCTCCATCAGCTGACATCCAGCCGCCTCGTCCGGCTCGCGGCGAGTCACACCTGCAGCCGCTCTGGTGCGGCACACGATCCATGGCGACACGTGAGGCCGCTCCAATCAACGCCGCCGTTTCGGCGTTCGCCCGCCGTCTCCCAGCTCGTCGGCCGCTTCTTTTGGGCCGGCCGGTGGCCGCGGCCCGTAGCTCGCACGATCCCGAGAACGTGACACATCGCTCCGAATGTACTAGAGGTTCGTTGATCTCGGTCGAGTCAAGCATGGAGCACGCGGCACCACTCGTCATTGTTCGAGGCCCCTGATTGTAACAATAGGTTCGACCGCCCAGCGGCTCGGTGGCGACCATGAGCGGGGTCAAGTGCTTGCCGTCGCCTGACCTCGGGGTCCTGGATAGCAGCAGGCCCCGCTCGGCCGGGGTGTGACACGCGGAAGCCATCATAGCCGATAGACTATCGGAGCCGAGGCAAAGGGATCAAGGCAGCAATCGCGCGATGAGGCACGCCGGCGAAAGCCGCAGGCTAGTCGTCGCACGGGTTGGCCTGCCTATGCGCAGGGGAGCGCGTTGCCGTTCCGGCCCCGTTGGAGTAGCGTAGAAGGTTCGACGACTGACTGGGGGCAGGGAATCTCATGAGGAACGCGCGGAGCAGCAAAGGAGACGCCTGATGAAACGCAAGGCGAACCGTCGAGAGTTCTTACGACAAAGCGCCGTGGCTGGCGCTGGCCTTTGGGTGGCTAGCCGCAGCGCGTGGGGCCGGAGCAAGTCGCCGAACGAGCGGCTCAATGTGGCCGCAATCGGCTGCGGCGGCATGGGCAGCGGCGATGTCAATAGCGTCGCCGAACGTGGCGCCAGCATCGTTGCCCTGTGCGATGTGCATGTGGACCGGGATGACGTGCGCAAGAACCGCGAGAAGTTCGCAAAGGCGAGGTTCTTCACCGACTTTCGCCAGATGTTCGACAAGATGGGCAAAGACATCGATGCTGTGACAATCAGTACGCCGGATCATACGCACGCGGTGGCTACCATGATGGGGATGAAGTTGGGCAAGCACGTGTACACCCAGAAGCCGCTGACGCACGACGTGTACGAGGCCAGGATGCTCACCGAAGCGGCCAGGAAACACAGCGTGGTCACGCAGATGGGCAACCAGGGCACGGCCAGTGACGGCCTGCGGGAAGCGGTGGAAGTGGTCCAGTCCGGCGCGGTCGGTCCCGTGCGCGAGGTGCACGTGTGGACGAATCGTCCGTGGTGGCCGCAGGGCGCTAACGCGATTCTCAACCTGCCGGGTGTCAAGTATGCGCTGCATGGCAAGGATGCCGCTCACCCGGAGCCTCCTGCCGGCATCAAGTGGGATCTGTGGCTAGGCACAGCCCCGTATCGGCCTTATCAGCCCAATTACATGCCATTCGCCTGGCGCGGATGGCGGGACTTCGGAACCGGGTCACTGGGCGACATGGCCTGCCACACGGCAAACATGGCGTTCATGGCGTGCAAGCTCGGATACCCCACCAGTGTTGAAGCGGAGATGTCCGAGTACAACCCCGAGACGTTTCCGATGTGGAGTGTTATCCGCTACGAGTTCCCCGCCCGGGGTGATATGCCTCCGCTCAGGTGGACCTGGTACGACGGCGGAGGCGACAAGCCCAAGTGGGTCAACAAGAAGCTCAAGGAGCTCGCCCACGGCCGAGACATACCAGGCAGCGGCTCCTTGCTCATCGGCGATGAGGGCACGCTGTTCTCGCCGGACGACTACGGCGAGAGCTATGAGCTACTGCCGAAGGACAAGTTCGAGGGGTATAAGCCGCCCGCGCCGCGGCTGCCTCGTGTGCACGGCGACCACTACGGCGAGTGGATCGACGCCTGCAAGGAGAGCAAGCCGGAGAGGTGCATGTCCAACTTCGGGTACGCCGGCCCGTTGACGGAGACGGTCGTACTGGGTTGTGTAGCGATGCGGGCCCGCAAGAGGATCGAATGGGACGGCCCGAAGATGAAAATCACCAATGACGACGAGGCCAACAGTTACTTGCGGCGCGACTACCGCAAGGGCTGGCAGCTGTAAGCGCGCATGGGCGTCGATCGAACGTCCGACGGGAACAGTCAACTTACCCTCATTGACGTTCAGTAGCTGCGTCCAGACAGCAGACGGTGCCATCAGCAGCTTGCACGACGATTTCGGCCAGACCGTCGGCATCCGTGTCGGCGATGGCAGGGAGCGATAGCTTGGCTGAGGCGCGCCAAGTCCACAGGATCCCGCCGGCTTGGCGACTGCCAGTGATGGCAACCAGTGTGTCCCCAGCAGCGTAGAGCAACTCGTCACCTGCTTTCCCGTCGATGTTGGCGGCCGTGACCTTCGGGCAGGTCGGTTTCGGCGAGGCACATGCCCAGAGCACCTTGCCGTTGCGCGGGTCGATCGCTCGTACGCCATCGCCATAACCTGCCGATGCGATCTCGCAAACACCGTCGGCATCGAAGTCAATCAACGCGTGTTTGACGGACGTGGTCTCACCGACGTTGCCCGCATCCGCAGAGGTGGGGTAGGCATCCCGACCCGTACCGTGCCAGATTACGTTTCCCTTGAGATCGAGCAGCGCCAGGATGTACGCGCTATCAAGCAGGACGTCCGGCACGCCGTCACCGGTGAAGTCATGGACGATCGGCTCGCCATAGGCAGCCCACGCGGGCAGCATCTTGCGAGAAGCAAGTTCCTTACCAGCGGTGATCTCTCCGGTTCGGCCGTCCGCAAGCCAAAAGCAGACCGGGTAGAGCGAGGCCAGCTCGTCGAGTCGGTCACCGTCCACGTCTGCTATCGCCAGCGGTATGCCTGCGTAGCCCCAACTGAACTGACCCTCCAAGGTGGCTTTGCTCTTCGTCCACATGATCGAGCCGTCCTTACCGTTGAGCAAATGCCCGATGTCCGAATGCATCGGTCCGCGCCGGGTGTTGACGAAAAGGTCGGTTCGGTCCGGCCGGAAGAAGCGTCCCGGCCACCAGAACGTCAGGGCGCCGGCGTTCCAGACGGGTGTTTGTCCTGGGGTCCGCGGGAAAGCCCTTTCCCACAAAGGCGTGCCGTCATGCTTGTACGCGATCAGAACGGCATGCCCGCCAGGTGCCCGGTCGGCTACGACTACCTCGCAGCCGCCGTCGCCGTCCAGATCAACCGCAAGCGGACCGACCACGCGTGAACCGTCGGCCATACCGCGCCCCGGACGCTGCCAGCGGAGCTTTGGCTCACCTTGCGCCTTTGAGGGCGGCTCGATCGCAAGAACGTTTCGCGCGGCACCTTCGACGATGACGACTGCTCGCGCGCGGGCTTGAAGGCGGGCAACAACGGGAGATGACACTCTGACGCCGAGGGGTTCGCTCCGGACCACGACCGGTCTGATGCCGAACCCGACCAGTCTCGCTTGCGTGTGGGCCGGCAGTTGCGTTCGGACTCGTCTTTTCTCCGGAAGTACCTCGACCTCGCCGATCAACCCTTCGACGCGGCGAAGGGCGCTGAACGTCCCGTCCTTGCCGCAGCTCATCGTGATGATCTGCATCGCGCGAGACCGAACGGACGTGTCTTGTGTGTCAACAGGCTTGTAGATCTGAAAGGACCGCTCCTGCGAATCGGCCACCACGTGTCGCATGCCGTCCGAGGCAGACGTGGACCAATTGGCACCGAGCTGCGGCAGGTTGTGCGTACACCACCCTGCGCGATCCTGCGACCACACGACCCGCGTTCCGGGTGCGCCGACGCTGACCAGCTCAATACGGCCGAACGTCGGTGCATACACGCCATCCGAAGCGGCCAAAAACAGTTCAGCGCCCCCCTTGCCGTTGACCTGGGCCGCCCCGTGCAGATAACGCTGGGCGAAGTCGTAAAGGCATTTGCCGTTGGCCGCGTCGAGCACGACCGTGTGCCACTGCCCGTCGCCGGTATCGTTGTAGAGATTGAGGATGATCTCGGGGCGGCCGTCCCCAGTCACGTCGGTCAGCGGCCCGGGACCGATCTGAGGCCACTTCCTACGCTGGGCGATGTCCTGTTCAATGTCCCGACGCCACTTGACCGACAGCCGATCGGATTCATCTTTTGTCGGGTCGTATTCGAGCACGTCGATGTGGCTCTGGAAGTCGCCGATGGTAACCAACTCCACAGCGTCGTCGGCATCCACGTCGGCAAGCCCGAACCACCCGTACGGCCGGCTCGAATGATAGCGAAGCTCGGTTTCCTTCCGGCCGGTCGTGGCTTCGAAAATCATCGCCCGGTAATGCGCAGCAACCAGGATCTCCTGCACGCCGTCTCCATCGATGTCGTTAACGATATTCAGAGGTGAGAAGATCGTGTCCTCCGGCGGGTCCGAGGCCCAGACGAGCCGCGGCTTATCTTTGCCTTGGTCGTAGGCGAAACACTGCAACCGACAGACCTTCTCGGTTGTCCATGTGTGGCTCCAGGCCACGCGCTCCTTGCCAGGGACGTCCGGCAGTACGTCAGCCCAGCGTTCATGAAATGTCTCCTTGGGCTCGGTAGCTTCGAGCCTCTCAGGGATAGCCGCTTCGCCCGGGATATGGATGGGGTGCTTGCCTTGCTCCGGCACGAGGTCAATGACAAGCTCACGCCCTGCAACGGAACAACTCCAAGCAACTCGTGGCTTTGCGATGTTGCCCTTCAGCCTAGAGCGGCCCGTCAGGGCTGCATCATGGCCATATCGCAGCCAGCCACCGTCAGCCACGCTCCGAGACGTCAGCACTCCAACCACAGATGTGGCGAACAAACAGACACGAAACAAGGCGCGATTCCGTGCCATCTAGGGCCTCAAAGTCCTTCCCAGACCCAAGCGCGCCGGAGTTCTCATCGACCTCGCTTAGTGGGCGTAAGCCGCTCTTCAGCGTGCCATCGTAGCCGCCCTTTCCAGCGCAAGATACCTCGTTCTGCCGGAGTCCGAGGCCAGGTACGTGAGGCTGAGTGGATTTCAGCGTCACACTATTCTCGCGTTTGCCGCGGTTCGGGTGCTGCATCGTCCAGCGTGGCTCCAGCCTCCGAACTTGGGCGCCGTGGAAGGAGTGGGCTCACGTCAGCGGACTCAGCGATTCACGCTCGCGACTTCAGACTTGATCCCGGTTCCGCCAGGCCTTTCGACATGCCACGCGTCTTGGGTTCCGGGCGGACCTCCGGCTGTGAACGCGGACCGCCCTAACAACATGGCGTCGCTCGCTGCTACAGACGCGCCTCTCAGATGAGCCCGGGGAAAGCGACCGGCTTCTTGAGCACGTGGATGAGTCGGCGAGTGATAGGCTCTGCCAGGCGCATGTCGATGCGATCCACCACCCAGGTATCCTCTTGCTCGACCAGGCGCATGAGCAACGGGCCGGCGGCTCCGTCCTGCGGGCTCACGTCTGACGTGATGGCCACCGCGACGGTTCGGTCGTCGTTAAGGTGCACGCTTCGAACGGTGAGCCGGTCTTGCCGAACCAACTTCCGAAGGTCTTCGAGCTGGCGGCTTGCCGTGGGGTTGGCCAGCGTGCCTGCCACTTCGATCTTGCCCGTGTGCGTCGCCTCAAGGAACTGCTCCGCCACCTGCTGCGCCACCTTCCACTTTGGCCTTTCCGTCGGGTTGTCACTGGCATAGTGAATCGCGCCGATGGAGCCGACCACACTTTCGGCCTCGTAGCCCACGGACAGCTCGGGGCACACTCGGCTGTCCAACAAGCGCGTGGCGACCGGGTAAGGCGGGTGGATCATGCCCTCGGCGGTTCTGAGCAAATCCTTGTCGAACTCGGGGCGGGCGGATTTGAATGTCAGCGACGATCCGGCGGAGTGGAGCCGCCGTCCTTTCGCCGGCACGCAACACTTGCCGAACCATTGGGTGCCGCTGTTGACGACGTGAACATGCCCGAGCTTCGCGCAGCGGATCATGTAGTCAGCGTTGGGATCGATCACGAGCTCCCAGCGACGGCGCACCAAGGTCCCGCTGCCGGTAGCCGTTACCGCCAGCGTGCCGTCCTGTTGACGCGAAACCTGCGTGATCTTGGCGATATGCTGCGAGACCCCGCGGCCGAGTGCCCATAGCACGTCCCCGACCAAGTACTTGTACTGGGAACCCGGGGCCCCGAATTCAACGTGGCGGACGCCGTCCTTCCCGCCGGCCTGGATCGGCACGAACTTGGTCCAGTCGTAGCGTGCGTTGAAGTCCGGGTGGACGATCAAAGCGCTCTCGTACGATACTTGCCTCGGCGGGAAGTTGCGGATCAAACCCGTGTCGCGGTCCTCTGGTCGCTTTCTATCCGGCTTCTTTCCTGGGTGAAGGATTCCCGTCACGCGCTGCGTGAGCACGAGGTGCCTGCGATCCATGGTCAGTTGCCACTCGCGCTTCGTTCGAGCCGCGTCGGGATGGTCCGGCCAGGGCCCGTCAACAATTGTGCCGACCGCGCTGAACCCCTTTTTGTAACGGGCATCCGCCGCCCGGAGCTTCTCGAGCAGAACCCGCGCCTCGGCCGACATTGGCTCGTCGGCGGATCGTGTTGTGCCAGCAGGTCTGGTCACGGCCTCGTCGGACAGGCCGATCGTGATGCGGGCGATGTACCAGTCGTCCCCGCCCGAAGGGTCGTTGAACTGGACAATCAGCGTGTAGTCGTTCTCAGCCGACGGCTGCTGGTGGATACTAGTGGTGTTGCGACTCCGAATCGGCGTCAGGTGAACGCTCATCGGGGCCCCGGGCAAGGACGGTTCCAGGCCGGTGAACGTTGACGAGAAGGCCTCCGTCTTGATCTGCGCAGGAGGGTCTTCCTCCCAGTTGGGGATCCACAGCACACGGTCCATTACGGTGCGTTCGTCCGTCGTTGTCGAGATGATTGTCGGCTCGTCGCGGCCGTCGTGGCGGCCGACCGCGGCCCATTCCAGATGGTGCCACTGCAGCGTGTTTCGCTTGATGATCAACAGGTCTGTCCCGTCGATGAGGGCCTCGATCTCGATGGTGACCCGCTTCTGATTGCTGGCCGCAGCCGCGGACGCGCTGTGGCCGCTACCAACCTGCGCCGAGTTGAGGGACGGGCGTGACGTTGGAGGCCTGGTCCCAGGAGTTCGGCCACTAGGGACGCGCCCCCCGAGTTGCCCCGAGGGCGGCGGCAGCAACAACTGGCTCGCGCCCAGCATCGACAGAATACCTACGGCTAGGGACTGCACAAATGCGGATTGTTTGGGTGTGTGACGGAATCGCAACGTCATGTCAACGGGCTTCTACGAGGCGTTCGCTCATCCTGGCGGACTTGGTGGCGCCGAGACGCCTGTCCGCCACCCTAGACGCTCAGGCACCGGTTTTGTTCCTGGAAACGTTCGGCACAGTTTCTTTCCAGCAAGCACTTCCGCTTCGCTTGAGCGTAAGCTCCCACGCCACGCGGAGAAGCCGCTTGACGGCAAGCTGAAGTTGCCTGTTCCACGGCTATCCGGTCGCTTCGGTCGGACCATCTGGCAGCAGGTTGCCGTGGAGAGTGAAAGCCGACTGCTCCGGATGCATCAGCCTTTCAGCATGGGCCAGATCATTACCGGTCAACAGAAGCGTGCCGGACAGGCCTGAATGTGCCAGGAAGGTACCCGTCTCCGGCGCTGCCTTGCAGTTCCGTATGGTTACATTACGACCACGATGTAACGCCACGGCTGCCCCTTCGCCGCCTGGCAAAGACTGGCGTCCCACAAATCCATCAATTTCCAGATCGGCGAAGTGCTCACAATGGATTCCGTGAGAGAAGAACGGAGACAAGTTGCCGCCCCACTCGACTTGGAGATCGCGGACCCGCAACCCCTCGACACATCGCGCGTAAACGGCGGGGATGTCGTGCTTGAAGACGGAGAATCTGTCATCATAGGCGGGACGAAGGTCAAGGTTGCCACCGTACAGGTCGTTGAGCGGGCTTTCCGTAATCTTCAAGTTGATGCCGTTGAAGCACAGGTTGCGAATAACGCTGCTTTCCACCCCGTAGACCACAATTCCGTGCTCGCCGTGCGCCAGGATGTTGGAGAAGCGGACGTTCTCGATCCGCCCCAACTCCGTCCCTGCTTTCTGCGGGATGCACGAGACATGGATCGGCTCCCCGTTGCCCCACCAGCCCGTGTGCAAGCGTGTCTGGATGATGATGTTGGAGAAGAGAATATCCGTCACTGAGCCCTCGTCCCGGACGAACACGCCGAGTCCGCGGTTCGAGGAGTGGATGACGAGGTCCTGGAACGTGCAGCGCCGGATGCTATTCGAGCCGTAGCCGACGCGCACGGCGCTGGAGCGCGACAGGAGGGTGCAGTTGGTGACAGTGATGTTCTCGGCCATGGCACCAGGTCTGCCCCACAGGCCGGTGATGGCGATGGCGTCGTCCCCTGCTTGCACGTCGCAGTCCGAGATATGGACATTGCGGCTGCTCACGCAATGAATCCCGTCGTTGTTCGGAATCAGAAGGTTGTTCAGAATCCTGGTGCTGCGGATGTCGGCCTGGTCGCAGTTGTTGATGTGGATCGTCCATTCCGGCGCGTCCTTCAGGACCACATCACGGATCAAAACATTCCGGCAGCTGGAAGAATGGATCAAGCTGCCAGGGCGCTTGAAGACTGTCATCGGCCCGTCTGCGGCACGAGTTTGGTAGGACTCGCCCTGACGACTATAGCGCCCCGTGGTATGTTCCAACTGCTTCGGCGTCTCCGGGTCCATGAATGCAGAGCCGTTGCCGTGGATGACGCCCGGACCGGTGATGGCAACGTTCTCCGCGCCCGTTGCGCAGATCAGTCCTGCTCGCTTCCCGTCGGTTTCGTAGTCATTGATGTCCGTGCTTGCCTCGAGTATCGCGCCAGCCTCGAGGTGAAGCTCAACGTTACTGCGAAGCTCAAGCGGACCGGTAAGATATCGCCCAGCAGGAACGACGACGGTTCCGCCGCCTGCTTGGGCACATGCCGTGATTGCCCCGTTGATGGCGGCGGAATTGAGCGTCTGGCCGTCACCGCGAGCTCCGTAAGCGACGACGCTGAGATAGCCCC
>CAYGAN010000117.1:0-14773 GCA_964347585.1 uncultured Planctomycetales bacterium
CCTCTGGTCAATAGCCGACAAGGCCGTGCGCACGCCGAACCATTCGTGCGAGAGCAGCAAGCAACGATCGCTTGACCTGGGATGCAAGGCGGTGAGCGCCTCAAAGGCTGGCTGCGACAGGCGATTGAAGCGCTCGAACTCTAGGTCGTTCGGGTAGAGGGAGTATCGCATGCGGAAGGAGCGTGAAAGGCGGCGTTGGATGGCCTTAACCTCGGGGGGAGTCATATCGTCTACGTCGATCAGGAGCAGCTCGACGCTGGCGGCGACGGCTCCTCGCTCGCGCGCGAACCGACGTCGGCCCCACAAGATTCGCACGCCGAGCCGGGTCTCGATGGGCAGGAACCTCGAGGCGATGCGCTTCCGATCGATGCCAGCCTGGCGCCAGTACCAGACGGTACACCCGGCGGGCAAGAGACCGCGCGCGTCCCGATCGGTTTCCTGCATGGGGCCGACGAAAATCGTCCGCCATTTCTTCTGTTGGTAGCTCCTAGCAGTGACCATTCCCTTCAAGACCGCGCCGATGCCGCCGATCTTCTGGACGGCTTCGTGCGTGATGTGCGCGACGGTGGGCATGTGTTGACCTCGCGTATCCTGGGCAGCGCCATGGTACGGGGCGTCTTGGGCCGATCAAGCGGGAACTTCCCGCGGCGAGCGAGTCTTGCCAATGATATAAAGGGACTTCGACGGGAGAGCCCGCGGGGGACGGGAGCGAGAAACGAAAAGCCGGGCGGGCCCCGCACGATGGTTGAGAAGTTGCCTATGATTGTGGTAGGCCTCCAGCTTCGGGTCGGAGGGTCATTTGTCATAGCAGACGAGTCTCCCCGCGCTGCCGCCGGCCGTCGAGCAGCGAGGTCGTAGGTGTGGCGCGGTGCGAGACAAAGCAGGAGAGTTCGTCATGCCGGGCAGGCAGTGAATGCTGCAGCCGAGCCGCCTGGTCTGGGCAGCGGCTGCAGGGCTGATTGTGATATTGATCTGGTGGGCGGCGCGGCCGCAGCAAGGTCGAGCGCAAGCCGACCACACACGCAAGCCGCTGCCTTCACCTGAGGAGATCGCCATGCTCCCGCCGGACGGTGGTCCAGAGTTCAATCGGCTCATCCATGAGAAGAGCCCGTATCTTCTTCAACACGCTCGCAATCCTGTGGACTGGTATCCGTGGGGGCCGGACGCATCTGCGAAGGCGAAGAAGGAGGACAAGCCGATCTTCCTGTCGATCGGCTACTCGACCTGTCATTGGTGCCACGTCATGGCGCACGAGTCCTTCGAGGACAACCAGGTGGCAAAGCTCGTGAATGAGCACTTCGTCGCGGTCAAGGTGGATCGGGAGGAGCGCCCGGACATCGATGAGATCTACATGAGCGCGACGCAGCTGCTGACGCAGCGCGGCGGATGGCCCAACTCCGTATGGCTCACGCCCGACGGAAGGCCGTGGTACGCGGGCACGTACTTTCCGCGAGAAGACCGCCCGGGACGGCCCGGCTTCAAGACGATCCTGATGCGATTGGCCGAAATCTGGCGGACGCGCCGCACGGACGTCGAGAAGCAGGCTGACCGGCTCGCCGCGGCGATGAAGCAGATCTCTCACAACGGAGATCGCCAAGAAAAGTCAAAGGTGAGTCGCGACCTGGTCACGCAAGCGATCGAGCAGCTTAGAGATTCGTTCGACGAGCGATCCGGCGGCTTTGGCAGCGCGCCGAAATTCCCGCCGCACAGCGGCCTAGCCCTACTGATCCACGAGTACCGGCGGACGAAGGACGCATCGGCGCTTAACATGCTCACCCGTACTCTGAAAGCGATGGCCCGCGGGGGCATACACGACCACTTAGGCGGGGGCTTTCATCGCTATTCGACTGACGCGAGGTGGCTGGTGCCGCACTTTGAGAAGATGCTCTACGACAACGCCCAACTATGCCGGGCCTACGTGGATGCGTATCTGATTACCGGCGACGAACAGTACCGGCGCGTGGCGGTGGGGATCTTCGAGTGGGTGCTACGCGAGATGACCGACGGGCAGGGCGGGTTCTACTCCGCTCTCGATGCCGACAGTGAGGGTGAGGAGGGAAAGTTCTACCTCTGGAAACACGACGAAATCGTCACGATCCTGGGCAAGGAGGAGGGCGAGCTTTTCTGCCGGGTCCATGGTGTGGCGAACGACGGCAACTTCCGCGACGAGGCCACAGGCGAAAAGCCCGGGACGAATATCATTTACCTGGCCAGCGGCCTGGATGAGATCGCCAAGGCCGAGGGGGTCGAGGTCCCGCAGCTACGTGCGCGGCTGGAGCGCGATCGCGCCAAGCTGGCGACGCACCGCAGCCGGCGTGTCCGGCCGCATTTGGATGATAAGGTTCTCGCGGGCTGGAACGGGCTGATGATCGGGGGTTTGGCCTATGGGGGCCGACATCTGGGTGAGTCGCGTTACACGAAGGCGGCTTCAAAGGCAGCTGAGTTCATCCTGAACACGATGCGCAAGGACGGCCGGCTGCTGCGGGCGTACCGGCAGGGCCAGGCCAAGCTTAACGCCTACCTGGACGACTACGCTTTCCTGGCCGAGGGGCTGCTGGAGCTCTACGAGGCCACCGGCCAGGATCGCTGGCTTGGTGAGGCCAGGGCCTTGATGGATGTGCTGCATAGCCACTACCGCGACGAAGACGGCGGCGGGTTCTACTTTACCGCCGACGATCACGAGGACCTGTTGATCCGCTCGAAAGATCCGTTCGATAAGGCGATTCCTTCCGGCAATGGCACGGCTGCTCGTGTGCTCGTGCGACTGGCAGGCCTGACGGAGGATGAGCGTTACCTTGAGACGGCTACGAGGTCCTTCGATGCGTTCCAGGATCTGATGCAGCGGGCTCCGAGCGGCATGACGAGTATGATCACCGCGGCGGCGATGTATCTGGACGCGACATCGTCCCCGTCAGCCGTTGCGAAGCCCGCAACATCGGGCGAGGCGAGCGCCGGGCCTCGGCGGGCGGGCCCGGTTGCCCGAGCACGCAAGAAACCCGTGACGGCCGAAGCGTTTGCAGCTCGCTTAAAGGCGGGCCCGGGGCAGATCGTCCGACTTGACGTGCGGATCACGATCGACGAAGGCTGGCACATCAACTCGAACAAGCCACTCCAGGGGCACCTTGTGCCTACGTCAATCGAGCTCGGCCAAGACCCCACGCTAAGCCTCGGCCAAATCGTTTACCCCGAGGGCAAGCAGGTCATCTTTGCCTTCAGTCCGAAGCTTCTCAGCGTTTATGAGGGCCAGATAAAGATCGCTGTGCCTGTGGCAATCGCCAAGGATGCGAAGCCGGGCCCGGCGCCTGCAGCATTAAAGCTCCACATCCAAGCGTGCAATGACCGCAATTGTCTGGAGCCAGAGACGCTTACCCTGTCACTCCCGTTCGAGATTCGCCCGAACGGGGGAAGTTAATCTGCAGCGTGCTGGCTTTGGCAGAGCCGGGGCCGGGTCTCGGTTCCAGCTGCACGCGACTGCGGCGTGTCTGACGCGCGAATAGCACCCGAAGTTGCAGTGAGCCCTCAGGCATGTGCGGAAACACAGCTCTTGCGCGTTGCGGCGTCTCGCTCAGACTTTGCCGGCGGGACTTGCTTTTGCCTGTCTTGTATAGCCGCACACTCGGGCGACCGCGGGTTCACGATGGGTTCCGCGTGGGGGGCCGGCGCGAGTGCTACGAGCAATGCATATACTCTTCGACGAGCTTCTCGATCTCTTCTCCTCTACCGTAGAATCGCTCACTTAGGTTCTCGTCATCATAGCTTTTCAGCGTTCTGACTACCCCGTCAATTACTTCAGGGGGAAAGACGCCGTCTCTCTCGAAGATCCCGCGATTCTTGGCAAGCTTCTCAGCAGACTCCGAGCATGAAGTCGGCAGCTGCGGGAGTCTGTCTTGAAGTTCCCGGTGTTCCTGCGAGAAGACATTTACATCCACGTAGAGCTTCTGCGCCAGATCAAGCGCGCCATCCATTTCCAATCCATGACGAGCTGCTACAGCCAGACCTGCCATGAGCAGATAGATGTTGGCCGAACCGTCTGGGCAACGGAACTCGATCGTCTGGCTATCCGCAAAGCTGGAGGACGAGCCCGTCTCTCGCGGATTCGCATCCTTGATCATATCGTTAACGCCCAACCACCCCAGCGGGACTCTTACGAGCACGCTTCGATTCCTCTCACCCCAGCATATATTCGTTGGCGCCTCTTGATGCGGCACCAGCCGCAAGTAGGAGGTGGGCACCGTATTCCCGAAGGCCGTCAGGGAAGGAGCCAGATCTAGATAGCCGGCGATGACTTTTCGGCCCCTATCGCCCAGCCGGTCCCCTTCGGTCATGACGTTCTTCCCGTCCCTCATCAGTCTTGAGTGAACATGCAGGCCGCTTCCCGCATGGCCGACGAAGATCTTTGGGGCAAGGGTGACAGCGACACCGTACTTATGCCCGATCATTCTGAGCATCCACTTGGCGATCGCAACCTGATCAGCCGCGTCCTCCACGGCACCCGGGGAGAATTCAATCTCATGCTGCTCGAATTCATGATCTTCACCACGAATATGCCCGACCTCCGAATGTCCGTACTTTATTCTGCCCCCCGCCTGTGCAATCGCTTGCATGGCCTCGCATCTCAACCGCTCCCACTTGGAGAATGGTGATGACTCCTGATAGCCCTTCTGAGGAGGAACCGTGTAAGCGTGCTGTCGGTCGTAAAGAACGTAATACTCCAACTCGCCCATGGCCTCGAACGTCAAGCCGGTGCTATCCTTCAATGCCTGATGCGCCCTTCGGACGATATTCTCCGGTGCGCTTGGTAGCGGCAAGCCCTCGCTCGTGTAGTAAGAGCACAATATGTCAACGGTCGGCACTGGGGAAAACGGGTTCACATAAACGGTTCTATAGCGCGGAATAACGTATAAATCACTTGAGGCCGGATCGATGTAAGAGAATATGCTCGAGCCGTCCACCCGCTCCCCGCTAGAGAGGAGCCGATCCAGCTGGGCCTTGCTGGTGATCACAAAGTTGAGCGTCTTCAGCCGGCCGTCTCCTGCCACGTGGCGGAAGTTGACCATCTGGATGCTATTCCCCTCGATGAACTTGATGAGATCCGCTTTAGTAAACTCTTCGGGGGGCTTGCCAAGGTACTGGGCGATTCTATTCGGATTCATTGCGATGCGTGCATCCGCCATGCGTTACTTGCCTCCGTCGTCAACCGCTGACTCGACACCAAAGGATTCCCTGCCGTTCGTTCCGGAGGTCCCGGATAATCGCTCTCGCGATGGGGTCCATGCAGCCATCGCACGCTCAGCGAGCACCACAGGCACTGCCAGAACGATCATTACAATTGCATCGTCCAGGAATCCTCGTTCGTTCCTGCCTTCTGGACCGGATGTAAGCACCACTCATCAGTAGTCGCTGCCCAACATTTGGGCGGACATGCTGGTGCCGGAAGTCCGTATTCAGATAAGCTGAAACGTAGTCTACAGAAACGCGGATGTGACGTAAAGCGTCAGAATGCTGCCCGCGCCAGCGCCGGGAGCCGCCAGGTACCCGGAGGTCCCTGCTGGCGATCTCTAGGCCAGGCAGCCCTAGGCTTGTCTCGGCTGCCGTGGGACGGGCCCGCCGCCAGGCTCGTCCGGTGCGGGCGGTTTGGCGATCGGACTGGTGAAGCCCTTGCGCTGGCATAGGGCGCTGATGATCTCGTCGAAGGCTTTGATCTTGTAGCTGTCGAGCCGAAGCTTGTGTTCGGTCCCGTCGGCCTTCTTGTATGCCAGATCGACCCAACCCTTGTCGTGGTACTTGTCGGTGACAAGCGAGGTCATTTGGTCCCAGGTAACGCGCCGGCTGTTGTAGGCGAGGCCCTCGTCGTCGAGCACGACGTGCGTCCTGAGGATGCGGAAGAACTGGACGAGCGTGACGAGGGTCAGCAGGGCCAGTGAGTAGGCGGCGCCCTGCTGAAAGAGGATGTCAGCGTGGCTCTTCTCGAGCTTCTGCCATGAGAGCCCCGAGACGCGTCGGCCGTCCAGGGTCGCGCGGATCACGCCGTAGCGGCCGACGAAATGGGCGTCTTTCTGGTCTTGATAGGCGGGCTCGCCAAGCGCATCCGTGATCTCATCCAGGTTCCTGGGCAGGTCCGCTTGGAGTTGGGCGAATCGCTCGGCGGTCACGTTGGGGTTGGCTTGGGGGAGAGTGCTCACGGCTTTCGGAAAGTTCTTCCGAGCCTGTTCTAGGTTCTTCTTGGGGTAGCCGACGTAGCCGTCGTAGGCGAAGTAAATCGCCAGGGCGCCGCAGACGACCAGAAAGATCAGACAGCGTACCACTCGTTCGCGCGTGGTTCCGGATTCGATTCGCATCAAGGAACTCCAGGCACATCCCAAGTACGGCCACCGAGCGGCCTGAAACCGAGCTCTTATGATTCCACGAGGGCGGGCTGAATGCAAGCACGTTGATGGAAGATGTCAGGGCGGCAGAGATGGCCGCCGTGCCGCCGGTTGCGCACGAAGCGAGGTCACGCAGGGGCGAGGCCAACGTCGGTCACGGCGAGCGATTGGCCCGAGGTGTTGCATCGTGGCAGGAGATCACCAATAATGGCGCAGGTTTCGGGGGCGTGGGCCGTTGGCAGGATGCGAGGGCGAAGTGATGGAAACCCCATTCGGCGCGATGTGCGACGAGTTCTATGTCAGCACGAGGCTGTTCCTGAAGCTCGACGTTCCGATCAGTCGGGAAACGACGCTGCATTTCTTCGATCGAATCCGACGGGAATTCCCGACGTTGACCAAGTTCCGGCGGCGCGACGACGGATCGGTGGTGCTGGAGGAGGATGAGCCCGAGGGCGGATCGCGCCGGTGGATCCGGTTAGAGGAATCCTGCCTGCGGTTCGGCCATATGGCTCCGCCGGACCTGACGGAGGTGCGGCGGCTGGCCGAGGCCGTTCTGAGCCAGGCGCCGTTTCACCTGACGTTCAGCGACCTGGACTACGATCACCTGGAGACCGTTTACGGATTCGACCTGGAGTATCGGGGCAACCACGACCAGCTGGTGGCGGAGACGCTGTTTGGGGACCATTCGCTGGCGGCGCTGATGCTGGGCGATGAGGCGAGCCACGCGATTGATTGTCAGCCCTACTTCGGGATCGCCCTGACCGAGAACTGCGACCTTCAGGCCTACGTGGAGCTCAAGAGCCGCACCACCACGTACGAGGTGCGCACGGGGGATTTCGAGACCCAGCCGCTCAGCATCTTCCTGACGGTGCGCAAATACTGGGGCTTTTCCGGGCCGAACGACCTCGTCGAGGCGTACCACTTGATGGGTGAGAAAGCGAACGAGCTGGCCGCGCAGAAGGTCGTTCCGGCGCTGATCAACCCGCTGGCTCAGGCGATCGCCAGCAGGCCTTGAGCACCCTGAGACGCTACCGCGCCGGAGGGATGCGCGTCAGGAGGTCAAGCACCCTGGCCGGGGACGCTGGGGGCAGACCCCGTAGCCTTGTGGGCGAGGGCGGGCAAGGTCCACCGGCCGGGGGCATCCAGTGTCGGCTGTATTGCCCGGCCGACCCTCTCGATTTCAATCCAGTCGTTCCAGCACGCCAGGCCGCACAGATCCACAACCTGTCCGTTCACGGCAGAGTGCACGCACCAAGCGCTCGCATGGTCGCGGCGCAGGGAGCGCGTGATGATGTTAGTGGAGTCTCCCCGGATCGGCGGCGCAGCGCCGCGAGCTGGCAGGGGCGTAACGGTGCGTGGCGACGACGGCCTGCCAAAACGCTCGAACTCCTGCCGGAAGGACAGGCACGTTCGCTCGGCGAGATCCGCGTTCCCTGCCGTGTGCCCGAAAGGATGAACGATGAGCTCAACGGGCCGGGATGGTGCGGACGTAGTCGGCGCGGCCAGGGAAAGCGCTGGGATCACAATGGCGGGGCTGACTGCGACTCTTCTGGGAGGTTTCATTCGTTCAGCCTCGTGCGATTGTCGATGGGATCCACCGGCCGGCTGAGTGTGTCGCGCTGCTGGCGGACCCAAACGTCGAGGTTCCTCGGCAGGTTCGGATCGCGCAGCGCCCGATCATACCATGACGCCGCCTGGCGCCCGTCGCCCAGCCGCCGGGAGAGCTCGCCCAGAAGATAGTAGGCTGAGGCGCGGTTCCTGGCAGCGACCTGACCGGCGTGAACGGCGCTTTGAAGGTGCTCGACAACCCGTTGCTGGAGCCATCTCTCGCGAGCAATCGACTTGCGCATTCTCTTGATGCTTTTCTTGATCGCCTCGGGCAAAACGGGGCGACCGGCGAGCTTGTCCAAGATCGGGCCGGCCAGCTCGTTCTCCCCATGTCTTCGCAACAGCGTGGCCAAGATCAGTTCCGCGTACGGCCGCTGATATTCGTTGAAGTGTCCTTCGGCCAGCGAGGCAGACAGACGGGTGGCGAGCGTCAACTCGCGGTCAGCCTGGTTGTCGCCTTCTTTTAGTTCGGGCAGCCAGCTCTGCACGAGCTTCATGAGGCGCGTGACCCGTGGTGCAGGCGGCAGCACTGAACCCTCGTCCCGCGCGACCCAGGAGGCCCTCAGATAGAGCCACGCGATGGCCTCGTCGGATTTCTGCCGCCACCGGTAACACCGAGCGGCCAGCCTGTATCGCACGATAGCGGGTATCTCGCGCTGGTCGGTGGCGGGCGTGACGCTCGGCCTCGTTTCGGTGCCGGAGGCGCGCCAGCTTGTTTCAAGCAGCTCCGGCAGCGAGCGATGGATCTTGTCCGCCACATCGGGCAGCAGCTTGAGCCCGGCGCGGAAGTCCTCCAGGTACCCACTGTAGTAGCAGTTGGGACAGGTGGAAACGCGGTAGTACTCCGGCTGGGGCCCGATCGCGCGGGCGAACAGATCGCGGTCTACCCCGGCAAAGGTGTTCGCCCGCACGATCGCCAGCGCCTTGAACTGCGTACCGCAGACCGGACAGGTCACCTTGATTCGACCGAGCTGACTCGGCAAATCGGCCCGGACGAAAGCGGGTGCCAGTAGAAGCACAGCCGTAACGGCCTTCGCCGCCCCGCTTATCGAAATCTCGTGTCGCGATGCTATTATGCTTGTCCTCTCCAATTGCCGAGCGTGCATCCTTCAAGAACCGGGTCTTCGACATATGCCACGTCCAGACCGTTCTGCCGAAGATAGATCGCCACGTCCTGAACGGCACATTTCTCCGTATTATGGTGGCTTGCCCCGATCAGGTTGATACGCCATTGGCGAGCCATCGCGTGGAATTCGCGATTGCCCTTCTGGAGGCCGTCTCTTGCCCACCTGTGGACGACCGTTCCCGTAACGTATTTCGTGCAACCTAGTTCCCGGGCTGCCTTTAGGATTGCCGGCTGGTCGCCGCCGCCGGCGACGACGGCCGCTCCCCCGTCAGCGCCGTTGTCGAGCACGTCAACGGTCTCGACTCCGAGGGCGCAAGCGACATGCGCCGCCGTTGCTTGCAGACTAGCAGTCCCCAGTGATCCCATCACGCCCTGCCGCGCCGGAGCCGTATCGGCCTGGATTCTACCCGCTGCCGGTCGTTGGGGGGATAGTTTCCAGCGGCTGGGCGTGGCAGCGGCCGGATACTCAGGCCTTACCGGTTGGAGCGGACCCGCTTCCGTGCGCGGCGCGGTTGGTGTAGAGTCGCGGGCTATGCCCTTGCTCGTGCGGAACATTGAGCTTGACCTCGATGAGCCGGAAGACGTCATGCCGGATCGGGTGGCGAAACGACTGAAGCTGCCGCGGACGGCCGTTCGGGCGTACGCGGTGGTTCGCCGATCGGTGGATGCTCGGCGGCCGGGCGAGATTCGGCTCGTTTACAACCTCGAGGTAGTACTGGAAGCAGGGCTGCGGGAGGAAAGGCGGGTCATCCGGCGGCTTCATCGCTCCGACGTGCAGATGTTGACGAGCGCGTCCGGGCCTGATCCGCAGCCTGGCCGGGAGCCGCTACGTCATCGTCCAATCGTCATTGGCTTCGGTCCCGCAGGGATGTTCGCCGCGCTGACGCTGGCGGAGTACGGCTATCAGCCGGTGGTGCTGGAGCGCGGGCAGGACGTGGCCCAGCGTAGCCGCGACGTGTTCGGGGCGTTCTTCAGGGATGGTCGGTTCAGCGGCGAGTCGAACCTGCTCTTCGGCGAGGGCGGGGCAGGTTGCTATAGCGACGGCAAGCTCTACACGCGACTGAACGATCCCCGCGTACGACGAATTCTCGAGGTGCTCTATCAACACGGGGCGCCGCCGGAAATTCTCACCGATGGCCGCCCGCATGTCGGTAGTGACAAGTTGCCCGGGATCTGCCGGCGCATCCGTTTGAAGATTGAATCGCTCGGAGGCGAGGTGCGGTTCGGCCAGCGCGTGGACGGCTTCGAGATCGCTGACGGACGCCTCTGCGCGGTGGAGTGCGGGCACAGCCGCGTGGAGGTCGGGCCGGTCGTTCTGGCGGTCGGTCACTCGGCGCGCGACACGATCCGGCGCTTGGCATCGCAAGGCATCCCGATTGTGGCCAAGCCGTTCCAGATGGGGCTGCGGATCGAGCACCCTCAGGGCGTCGTCGATCGATGGCAGTATGGCAGTCTGTGTGGACACGGGCGTCTGCCGCCGGCGGAGTACCATTTCGTCGCCCGGCGGGCAGCCGGAAGCCGCAGTGACGTGTTCAGCTTCTGCATGTGCCCCGGCGGGATGATTGTGCCGGGTCACGACTCGCCCGGCCAGATTGTAAGCAACGGTGCGAGTCGGTGGCGACGAAACGGCCCGCTGGCCAACGGTGCGCTGGTCATGACGGTTGATCCTGAGACGGTCGGGCCCGACCCGCTGGCCGGGCTGGCATTCCTGGAGCAATGGGAGCGCGCGGCGTTCGACCTGACCGGCGGCAGCTACCAATTGCCGGTCCAGCGTGCCAGTGACTTTCTGGCCGAGAGGCCGTCTGATGGCGAGCTCGTGACCAGCTACCCGCTCGGCGGGCGATGGTCGCAGGTCGGCGCGATTGTCCCCGAGTTCGTGCGCGACGCGATCAAGGCGGCGCTGCCGATGTTCGACAGGAGAATGCCCGGCTTTGCGGGACCCGATGCTCTGATCGCAGGACCGGAAACGCGGGCCAGCGCGCCGGTGCGCATCGTGCGCGACCGTGAGAAGAGGACGTCCTTATCCGTGGACAACCTGTACCCTGTCGGCGAGGGAGCTGGTTACGCTGGCGGGATCGTCAGCGCCGCCGTTGACGGGATCAAGACGGCTGAGGCGATCATCACTCGGTACGCACCCATCAGATGATCCCTGTCGATGCCGCCGACGCCCGACCGGCCACCGCCAAGCCGGTGGCAGTAGGGCGTACGGCGCCGCACGAGCCAGGAGCAAGTCCTCCGGCCAACTCAGGGCCAGGCGCGTCGCTGTCGCGGCGCCAAAGAATCATCGAAGATTTGGCGGCCGCTGGACGTTCGCCCATCGGGAGTACTGCCGGTTGCGTGCCCAGGTGGCGTCGCCTGGGGGCTTCTCCCGACGCAGGTCACCGTCCGCGAGCGGCCAGTGATAGCGGCACCGTCGGAAGAACTCGACCAGCGCGCTGCGCAGCCGCGTGCGCTCGGCTGCAAAGGCCGGGGCACGTGCGAGGTTACGCTGTTCGCAGGGGTCGGCAACCAGATCGAACAGGTGCTCACGGCCGGCGGCGACGCTGTAGGCGTATTTGAACCGTGCGTCGATAGCCGCGTAGATCGACATGGGCGACTCGTAAAGCTCGCCGAAGGTTATCTCGCGCCAATCAGCCGAGGGGTCCTCAGCCAAAGCCAGCAGGTTCGCACCGGGCAGGTCGGCAGCGCGATCATCGAGACCTGCGGCGGCGAGGAACGTAGGCGCGATGTCCCGATGACCAACGAGCTGATCGCGCGTTTGGCCGGCGGGCACCCGTCCGGGCCACGAGAGAATGAACGGAATCCGCGCGGCGCCGTCGTAGAACGAACGCTTGCCCCAATGACCGTGATCGCCGAGCAGCTCGCCGTGATCCGTCGTGTAGAGCACCATGGTGTTGTCGCGCAGGCCGGTCTGTTCGAGGGCATTGAGCATGCGGCCGACCTGCACGTCGATCTGCGTGATCGTCGCGTAGTAGTAGGCCTTGATCGTGCGCGCAAGGTTCACGTCGGTTGACTCCATCCACTTGCTGTGCGTCTGGCGGACGAGCAAGGGGAGGCGATCATCATCGACACCGGAGGCGGGGATCGGCGCGGGCAGCGCGGCCGGATCGTACTTTGTCAGGAACGGGATGGTTGGCTCGAACGGGGGATGCGGCTTGACGAACGAGCTGAGGCAGAAGAACGGCTCGCGTTCGCGGGCGGCGGCGTGAATGAACTCTAGCGTGCGATCGCCGACTCACGTCGTCCCGTGGTGTTCATTCGGCACTTGTGACGGCTGGGGGATATAGTACAGCTCGTGACGGATGCCGTGAGGCTCGTGCACATGACCGTAGCCCACCGATTCGAGATAGCGAAGATACTCATCCTCGTCGCGTGTCTTGGGCAGCTCTTCCATGAGCATCAGTTCGGCGAATCCGTGCGGCGTGCGAGGCGGGTTGAAGTGCGTCTTGCCGATGCCGATTGTGCGGTAACCGGCTTCGGCCAGATAGGCCACGAAGGTCGGCGCCTCGGCGGCCAGCGGCGTGCCGTTGGCAAAGACGCGCGTATCGTGCCCCCACTTGCCCGTCAGGATCATCGCTCGCGCCGGCACGCACTCGGGCATCTCGCAGTACGCCCGGTCGAATCGTACACCGCTCGCACAAAGGCGGTCGAGATTGGGTGTCTCGATGTGTTCGTTTCCGGTGCAGCGGATCGTGTCGGCCCGCTGCTGATCGGTCATGATCATCAGGACGTTCGGCCGGTCAGGCATTCGGCGGACCTCCGCGACGGCTCGTGTCCTCGAGCAAGGACGCGGCATTCTACCGGCCGGCGCGGGCGGGAGGGAGGCGGGCCGCTTTTTGGGGCGTTGACTCGGAAAAGGTGACGCCGACCTTGGCCGGCCACTGCCGCGAAGCATGCCAGTCTCGGGGCGCCGCCGGCAACGGGCAAGTCTGCCTGCCTTGGGCGAGCTGGGGAACAGGTTCTGACCAGAGCAGGTACCGACGAGCCGACTGGGCCCATTACCATCCTCGACGCGTATCCATCGGACGACGGCCTACGGTGTTCGAGCCGTTCGGGAACTCCTCCCCGACGAGAACGTCAAAACGATCATGACGTTCAGATTCCATTCGGCTGTCGGTCTTGGGTGTGTGTTCAGCTGCCTGTTTGTCGTTCCGGGCTGCCAAACCAAGCCGGGCGACGGGGAGGCCAGACTGTTCCCAGACAACCTGGCCGCAGCTGCCTATGAGACCCATGCCCGATATGTCAGGGCGATCAATTCGGGCAGACAGAAGCCCTCGGATCAAATCCCCGAGCAGTACTGGACCGATGAGATCAAGGCTCTCAAGCCGATCAAGGTTTACAGACATAGAGTCAATATCGTTGTGGTTCAGAGAGTCTCGGGCAATACGGAAGAGGGCAAGTACATCTACATACCTGTGTCATCCTACTGGCCCCACAGCGGAGTTGATGGCTTCAGCTTCACCGAGATCGGGAACGGCGTGTTTGATTTCAAAAGAACCATAGGAAAGTAACCAACGGATGCACCCGACTGCCTACGGCGCGCCGAGCGCGCTTCCAGCAGCGGGCGATCCTTGCCGTTACGAGGACGGAGAAATGAGAAAGATCGCGGCGCCTATCGTGCTGGCCCTTGCGCTTCAAGGCTGCCACAAGCAAGAGGCGACGCTGTCCCAGAAGGCCACGTGGCAGGATGCCAAGGCCAAGTTCGAGCTAGTCGTCTCCGGAGGCGAAGACGCCAAGCCCTTTGTTGCTCAGATAAGCATCCGAAACGTGTCGGGTTCGTCTCTGACTTTCCCGACCCCCTTGGTCATGCCCCTTTGCGGCGAGACGAACAAGAACAACGTCAGGGTCTTTGATGAGAATGGTCGAAGGTTGGAGATGACCGGCGTCCATGGCGATTTCGCGTCTCGTCCCATCACGCAGATACCCGCAGACGCCCGGCGGCAATGGACCTTCACACTCGACAACTCGTTCCCCCGCCTCAAGGAGAAGGGCAGATACGAAGTCAGGCTGTGGTACTTCTCGAACCAGCACGATCCGGCCAGTTGGAAGGGCCGCGTGGAGATGGATCCTGTGGTCATTGTGAGGGAGTAGCCACGCAACCGGCGCGTGCAACGGGCGCGGCTCCGCCGCCGCGCTCGCGCGGAATGTTAGACTAGTTATTGGCTGTCCGTGGTCAGCCCACGACGGAGTAGCGCGCGCGTCGACACCGAGGGTCGGACGCGGCTCCGCCAGGCTGCTGCTGAGGGATAACGTCGGGTCTTCAGGCCTCGCACGTGAAGTACTACTACAGACAGCACATCCTGGGCTACCAGAGAGTAATAGCCGAAGGGAAGACGGCGTGGGACGAGATCCACGGAGGCGCCGGTTTTGAGAACTTCTCTTCGCGCTGCTTCCTCGAGTGGGCCCTGCCGAGGCTGCGTTTCTCAGTGTCTCGTCCGACCGCGCTGGAATACGGCTGCGGGACCGGTCCGGGCGCTTGCTTTCTGGCTGAAAGAGGGTTCCAAGTCGATGGCATCGACATAATCCCCGCGGCAATCGAGATCGCGAGAGAGCAGGCTGCCAAACGCGGATTGGACATCCGCTACGAAGTACAGGACATCTGCGAGCTGCCGCGCGATGGCAAGAGCTACGACATGATCGTGGACAGCTACTGCCTTCAGTGCATCGTTACCGA
>CAYGAN010000118.1:0-1314 GCA_964347585.1 uncultured Planctomycetales bacterium
CAGAACCGACGCCAACGATGAAGCCAGCGCATTCGTTGACACGACGCCCGTCGGCGTCTCCCGCCGCACAGTGGCGATCATCAACAGGTCGTCGACACCGGCAAACTGACCCGGCGCACTGACGCCTTGACTGTCTCGCGCCGGCATCAACTCCTTGATGATTGTCTCCGGCACGACCGATCCCGAAAACATCACAGGACTGACCTGGCCGTTGCGCTCGCAGACTAGAACGTAGCCGACCTGCTTGTCTTCGGCAGACAGCCTGCACACGTGCCAACGGGCACTTGGGTTGGCAATCGAGTCAATCTGCCTGATTTCGGCCCCCGCCCACGAAGGAGGCGCCAGCTGCCCGCCGCGGACCTGCTCGACGAATCGCGCAGCGACCGCTTTGACCTCGGCGGCAGGCAGATCGGCACCAAAGCAGGCGCCACCGCACATCGCCACCGCTGCCGCCAGCCAACGTCCACGGCGTACTGTTTCCCGTACGATGCTCTTCATGGCTACCTCCCAGTTTCCTATCTCGCTACCCTTGACAGGCTCCAATTTGCAGGATCCTGCATTCGTCCGGCCTTTGACCGGCATCCTACATCAGCCAACGATCCGACGCCAACGCCAGACTCCGAAGGCCAGCGGTTGCTCATGCCTGCCTCGCTTTCGTCCCATCCGCCCTCACCCAGGTCGCAGACTTCTATTCAGCTTCGTGTTGCACCTGGACCAGGAACGCTCCGTCGTTGTCCCGGTAGTAGGAATCGACGATGCCCAGGTAGAGCCGGCCCGACGCTGGCGCGGTGAGCTGGGCATGTTTGCCGACGTCGAACTCGATCGATCCAATCCTGGCCCGCAGATGGAACATACGCCGGCCTGCCTACGGCCCACTCTGACGGATCATGCCCTCCGGGGACCATGGCCCATAGGCCCAATCGTGCTTCGGGCCTCGACAGCCGTGTATCTCGCCGGTCGCCGAGATCGTGATAGCCTGGACTTTCTGGAGATCGATCCCGGCATCGGTCCAGGGAGCCTTGGCCGGCACGATGAGCTTGCCGTCCTTCGTAACGACGGCGCGCTGATACCTCTCGGGCGGGCGTGAGATGCGGGGCCTGTCCGCTGGCCGGGTTGAAGGGGGCCGGCCCTTGATGTACTCCTCGGCTCTGAGAATGGCAGAGTTCAGGCCCTTCTGCAGCTCGTCAGGGACTGCTTCGACTTCCGTATCCGGCTCAATACCGTTGAACTCGATCGGTTCACCGTCATGTCGCCAACGACTCCGCGTGGGCAGACTGACCGTCATTATGCCCGACGGGAAACGCCACATTCGCT
>CAYGAN010000118.1:1324-5257 GCA_964347585.1 uncultured Planctomycetales bacterium
CTGGAAGCGCCGGCGCTTCTCGAGCCAAACACCCGGGCGCGAGCGTCTCGTATGAATTCTCTGGCCAGAGTCTCCCCTGCAGACATGCAGCCGGCGTCGATCAGCAAGGCTACAGGCCTCGGCATGGCCCGGACCAGCTCAATCAGATCGCGGCCGTACCCGCCCCCCCATTGCCGCGCAGGTCCACGATCCAGCCGGTCACATCGCGGTGTGTGTTGAGCACTTCGCACATTCCCTGCGTAACACTTCCGTCCACGCGGCGCAGATACATGTAGCCGATCCCGCTAGCCAGCCTTCCATAGAACAACTAACCCTCCCCCAAGAACCGAGCCGGACTTCAGAATCGTGCGAGCTAACATGCTTACACATGTCGGCGGTCTGCGCCCAGTCGAGTGCCTATTGTCTCGCCCGCTATTCTACACGAACCCGGGGTCGCCGAGGGCAGCCGGGCCGACACAAGCCGCCGTGGATTACTCCGGCAAACTCAGCTCACAGTACCGTTGGCAACCGCCAGAAAGCCACCAGATTGGCTGAACCCGTTCGGCGGGTCTTCGGGCTGTCGCGAACGGGCACGTCCGGAGCCAGCCTTGGGCATCAGGGAAGGCGCCGAGGGGCTAGAGTCGGGTGATCTGCCTGCTGCCTCTTGCTCCGCTCGTAGCGCTGGTCCGAACGATGAAATGCCTCATTGACGAGTGAAGCAAGCCGGTATAGTGGTCAGTTGTTGGCAGAGCACTTAAGGAGGAACGGCGATGCACGACTCCACCACACGACGTTCGTTCTTGCAGACGACTGGCTTCAGCGCCGCCGCGCTGGGGCTGCAAGGGTCGGGCCGATCTGAGGACAAACCGATCCAGGGTTTTGAAGAGACCCCGACCGACCCAGACGCGTCGAAAGGATGGGAGCCCGTCTCCGATCGCAAGATTCGCGTGGGCATCGTCGGATACGGCGTTTGCCGTTTCGGAGCGGCGTTCAGCTTCCAGGACCACCCGAACGTCGAGGTCGCGGCTGTCAGCGATCTGTTTCCTGATCGGTGTGCCGCACTAGCCAAGGCGTGCCGCTGCGAGAGAACGTACCCCTCGCTCGAAGAGCTGGTCAAGGACGACACGATTGAAGCCGTGTTCGCGGCCACCGATGCTCCGAGCCACGCGCGTCACTGCATCGAGGTTCTCAAGAACGGCAAGCACGTAGCTACGGCTGTGCCGGCCGTCTTTGGCTCCGTAGAGGACGCCGACAAGCTCTTCGAATCCGTCAAGGCCGGTGACCGGAAGTACATGATGTTCGAAACGTCCTGTTTCCACGAGGACTGTTACGCCATGCGTCAGATCTACAACACAGGCGGTCTCGGCAAGCTCGTGTACTCCGAGGGGGAATACTATCACTACATGCCGGAGCCGATCCCGTCGTATAAGGACTGGCGCGTGGGCCTGCCGCCGCAATGGTACCCCACGCACTCGAACGCGTACTACGTGGGCGTGACGGGCGGCAGTTTCACGGAGGTTTCCTGCATGGCGATGCCGAGCGTGCTCGATCATTTGCAGCCGGCGGGCAACCGCTACAAGAATCCGTTTGGCACTGAGATCGCCCTGTTTCGGACCAGCGAAGGCGGCACGTCGCGCATGGCTGTCAGCTGGGACACGCCGGGCTACGGCGGAGAGATGGGCCGAATTCGAGGGCAGAAGGGCTCGTTCTATGGAAAGTATCGGGGTCTTGAAAAGAATCTGCCAGCTATCAAGCGTCCGTCGCTTCCTCCCGGCGTACGGCCGGGCGGGCACGGCGGGTCCCACGGGCAACTCATGAACGAGTTCGTCACCGCGATCCTTCAAGACCGCAAGCCGCTCATCGATGTCGCCCAGGCGCTCAATATGACGGTCGCAGGCGTTGTGGCCCACCAGTCGGCCCTGAAGGACGGCGAACTGATGAAGATCCCGCAGTACAAGACTTCAATACACGCTGGGGATTCCGCTGGTTCAAGGTGCCCGATTGTGGTCTGAACAAGCTGGACGTTATGGAGGCGGCACGGCGTCGAGGTGTCGAACCCACGGTCAGAGTCTGCGTCCGTGCGCCCCATACGCATTAGCCTGACAGTGAGATTCGACTGCTCGCACGGCCCTGCCTAACGGCCTGCTAGGATGGCAGCTAGCGCGGTGGAGCAGGCCGTTACAGCGGGCGTACGCTCCGTTGCCAGGCGGCCCTTTACCCGGACTGCTTGGCCGACCTCAGGTGCGACTACGACTTCTCCGATGACGGCCCCTGCCTGCCTCGGAATCACCCGAGGGTCCCTTGGAGTCCGCGGGTTCCCCGCTGCTGTCCTCTGGGTCTCGAAAAAGAAGCGCTCTGACACGGCCTGTGCCACCGGAAAAGCCAAGCCGAGTAGGTCGTTAGGCTTTCCGCTGAGACTGAGGTGAGCCCGTGACCGCATCGCCGATCAAGACAATTGCCGGGCTCATCGCAGGCAGTGTTACCTCAAGCTCGACCGTGCCGTCGCGCCATTCGGCAGAGGCCCCCTCGACTTCAAGCCCCGCGCCCGCGGGGGCCGCCAGCACTTCCGACGGTATCGTGACGTCACGTCTCTGCACGTCGTCGGTGAGATTGAATACATTGAGCACCCCTCCCGGCCGACCCGGCAGTGTGTGTAGATGAAGGGTTTCCGCGAGGCCGGTAAACGTGCCGCGGACGAAATACGGCTTCAGACGCCGGTACAACTTCATCGCCTCGCAATACGCTGCAAAGCGGCGGTCGGGATCTTTCGCCGTCGTCTTGTCGCTGTTCGGAATTGTGGCGTGGGGATCAGCGCCACCGATGCCGATATGCCGAACCGTCGAAGCCGCCCACCAGAAGAATAAGCAGGCATCGTTATCGTTGGCCATAGTAATGTGCAGGTAGAGCGGGATGTTGCATCCAGCCGCGTAGTAGTACAGCGACATAGCCGCACCGCGTCGGATGTCCCCGATAGGGTTCCACATGAACTCGAATCCCCAGTTCTCCTGGAATGCTCCGCCTTCGAAGCCCTGCCCGAAGTAGGTCGGCAGATAGCGAACGCTCCAAGGCCAGACGGGGTCGTGCATTTCGATCAGCACGCCGGGACACTGCTCGCGCACCTTCCGGCACAAGCCCAGGATTGCCCGCACGTGGCCGAGGGGCGTGCAAGGTATCGGATGGCCGTGCGTCGGGTCGTAGCATGGGCCCCGCCAGTCCATCTCGTCGAACATCATGAAGCGCACGCCTTGCTGAGTGATACTCAGCATCCGCCGAAGCTTCTCCTCTTGCCACGCTTTGCACTGCGTGCAGACCTCGTAGAGCTGTTGGCCGCCCCAGCGGATGGCCCCTCGCCGGGCGCTTCGCGGGCTTCGCTGGATCAGCCATTCCCGCGGATACTCGTCGCAATAGCAGCGGGCGATGGTACGGTACCCCAGTTGCAGACCGTGTTCCCTTCGCAACTGCTCAACCAAGTTGCTCACTTTGCCAAGACGCGGCTCATCCCATCGGGTCGTTCCCTCAGCCACTTCCCAGCCGGGATCAAGGTACAAGAGCTCGCAGCCCGCCTGCTTAGCCGTGGCCGCTTCCTTCAGTAGTGACTCGCGAGTGTAGTGCTTGGATAGCTCCTGCCGGTTCGAATGGAACCAGCCGATGTCGTAGAGCTCGTTCCAGTTGACCGGCGGATCGTAGTCCGTTGGCAGAGCGTGACCGCGTGCGTCCAGGAAGTCACGGTAAAGCCGATACGCCTCGCGGTGGTCACCTTGGTACTCGATATACCGCGTCAACCCGAAGCTGAACGATTCGCCGGATTCGAACTCCGTCACCCCCCGTGGCTCGTTGTATAGTGACAGGCCGGCGCCCCCGAATTGCAGCACGGGTTCGCCATCCAGCCGATCACATCGACACATGCTGTGCTCGATCTGTTCATTGTTGTACTTGGCTATCAGCAGGCCGCCG
>CAYGAN010000118.1:5267-7030 GCA_964347585.1 uncultured Planctomycetales bacterium
ACGGACTACGTCACCGGCCGCGACGTGCAGTTCGGCTATCAGCAGGCCGCCGCGCTCGTTCCCCAACGACCACGCCTCCGAGCGAAGCGAGCTATCGTCGCAGACTACCTGCTCGAGCACCGCATCATCGTTGCGCCAATTCGAGTTGCTCCATTGGTGGGTCAGAAGCTCATCCACACCATAGTCATGCAGCTTACCGTCGATCTGCTTGCGGAACGGAACGGCCACGAGGCTGAGGCCCTCGGTCGCCTCCGCGAGACTCTTGCGGAATCCCAAAGAGACCGCTACCACCTTGACAGGCGTCGAGCTGTCGTTGCGAATTGTAATCACCTCGTCTAAATGACAGCTCCCGGCTGGCCAAGAGAAGCCGTGAATGACGCTGATCCGGCATCCTTTCCAGCGACCGATGATACTCAGCTCCCGACACCCATCGGCGTAGCGCTCGGACGCTTCGGGCTCTTCAAGTTCACATGCATCGATCGCCGTACCCCCGTGCGAGACCTTTATGTGATAGGCATAGCCGCGATCCGCCAGGCGTGCGCCCGCCGCCTCGGCGATGAGCTCCGCGGGCAGGTTGGACTGGATGGTTACTTGCACAGCGCGGCTTCAGAAACTGTACGAATGGAACAGATGGGCTACCAGGGAACAGGGCCCGAATCCGACGCGCTTTCACGGTCCTCGTGACTAGCTCACCTGGCGTAAGCCGACTTCGCCCTCAGCCAGCCCCACATCAGCCATGCTCGGCGAGCCAATCCTTGACCACCTTGGTCGCCCGACAATCATCCTCGTTGAACGTGACGCTATCGTCCAGGTCTTGCCCGTCGCCTGTATCCAGCCGTATCCGGCGCCAAAGCATGTGTCCACCGCTTGCACATCCAGGAGCCGCGTGAACCCCAACATGCGGTCTGGAGCCGTTCTTCGGCGTCAGTCCAGCGGCCGTGGCTGTCAGGCTTTTCCGTTACTGATAGCGTCCGTGCCTGCGGGCGGTCTCGTACATGGCGCTCACGTGTTCAGGCGGTGTTCCAGGAGCGAGATTGTTGCCCTCGCGAAGCACAAATCGGCCTCGCGCCACCGGCCCGCTTACCAGATCCGAGGTCGCAGCCTCGATCTCGGAAATCGGTCCGCTACGCAGCAAACCCGCGCTCGGCCCGCCGTGGAGCAGCGCGTCGGGGCCAAGTTGACGCCGCATCTCGTGCAGGTCGATGGGGTAGCCAGTATCGAACGCCGAGACACCCAAGTCCTCCTTGAGGATAGGGAAGTGGCGAGACGCGTCGCCGCACAGGTGGACGGATAAGGCTCCCTCACCCGTCCAGAATGCCTCCACCAGCTTGCGATGATACGGCAGCACGTGTTCCCGGAACTGCTGTGTCGATAGCAGAGAGACGCTGTCATCGGCATAGTTGAAGTTTTCCGTCTTCTCAGGGATTCCCAGCCGCTTTCGGTACGCACGGATGCGGACAATGATCGCCTCGGTCAGGTACGCCATGAGTTGGTGGAAGTAATCGCGGTCCTGAACTAGATCCAGGCAGGCTGCCTCGCCACGAAGCTCCACGGCCAGTGTGAAAGGACCGTCAGTGCCCGCACCTCCGGGCTGGACGTCAACGATGGGCCGGCCGTGATACTCCGTCCCGTCGGCCTGCCGGGCGCGGAAGTAGTCATAGAATTCCCAGTTGCGCCGCATCCAGCCCCCGTCGTTGAATGGATCGGGGATCCCCCGGTCAAACAGCACGTTCCTGCGGTCGTCATCCAGGAGCGGCGATGCA
>CAYGAN010000118.1:7040-14697 GCA_964347585.1 uncultured Planctomycetales bacterium
TGTCCGGGAAACGTATCGGCGCTCCGAGCCACGCTGCCTCGCAGATGTTCTGCAACTCGACCGCAACGCGCCAGCCGTCACGCGGCAGGCCCATCTCCTGGTCGAAGCGTAGGTTGTGCCGGACCCAGTGGTGAAAATCGATCAATACCCGCAGCATTGTCTCGGCATCGTGCATGTACTGCTGGAACGTGATGCCTTTGGGGTTGCGCTGAGGATCAAGCAGGATGATCCGCGGGTTGCAGCCGATCAGAACGGGTACGCGGATGGGTTCCCCGGCGTGGAATGCATCCCAGACTTGCCGTTGCTCAGCGTTGTGTCCGGCAAACAGGTCGTTCATGGCGCCAGGGCGCGACCAACTCACGTAAGCGGCCAGGTTCAATCAATGTAGCCACGCCCGGTCATTGTAAGAGTCCGCAAGAAGCGATGTCCACTGTCCCTGACGCATCCGATGATCTCGGACACCTCTCGGGCAAAGGCGGCAAGCGCAGCCTTGTCGATCTTGGCATCCCGGTGTAGGTTCCAAGCCCATCCGCTACGAGACGTGGTGGATGCTCTCTCGTGGAGGAGATTGCTGTGGATACCGGCCCTCCTGAGACTGCCTTGCCGAACCGAGCTGTCCGCGGCTCACCAGCCGCAGTTGTCAGCCGTAAGTCACTGCGATACTCTCCGCTGTTCGTCGTCCTGGCAACTACCGGTGTTGCAGCCATGGCTGAGGTGCGTCCCGTGGTCGAACTTGAAGAGGTGGTGACCACGTGCGCGCCCGCGAACAACGGTGCCGGCCCCCTATGGTGTTATGGCGCACCACTTGTCGCTCGAGTCAAGGATGACGTTTACCTGTCGGTGATCGAGACGGGCAAGGACGTGCCGCCGCTCTGCAACACCCGATGGCAGCTCTGGCACAGATCCGCGGCCAGCTGGAAGCTCGCGCAAGGCGAGAAAGAGTATCGCCAGCGCGAGCCTTGCCCAATCGCGATCTTCCGGAAAGGATCTGTCTTCCTGTCCGTGAATCCTTCCACGGAGCCGCCTGGCACACGGTACGGCCGTTGCCGACCCGTGGTTCTCGAGTTCGATCCCAGGCGTCTCAGTGACATGCCCAGAACGCACACGCCGGTCTGGGCCGAGGAAGCGAACTTCACCGACCACTCCTACCGGGGATTTGCCGCTGACGGTGAAATCGGCGAGTTGCTCCTACTGAACGTCCACAGTCGCACCGGCGCCCAGTTCGTTTCGTTCCGCGACAGCGGGGGGACTTGGCATCAGAATGGGAAAATCGAGTTTCCTATTCGCGCTTGCTATCCGCAGGTCGCCCTGCGCAAGCGAGCCGCCCACGTCTTGGCCATCGGCGACATCGTCGAGCCGGTGGAGGAATGGCGGAAGCTCAAGTTCGAGAAGCTCAAGCGCGAATGGGACTATGTCTTCCGCCGCCTCTTCTACACGTTCACGCCGGACATCGCGACGACCGATTTCGTCCCGCCGATCGAGATCGACACCGTAGAGAAGACCGCGGGCCACATCACGAACCTCGACCTTCACGTCGATGATGCTGGCGCTGCGCACCTTCTGTACCTCAGGCGACCCCACCACTATGAATTCATCCGAGACAAGTACTTTCCCGGCCAGCCCATGACGGCCCATCTGGAATACGTCGTCCTCAAGGATGGCAAGAGGGCGCTGCGGCGGAGCCTAGCTCAGACGCCGCTTGACATGGAGGGCTTGGAGCCCTCTTACGGTCGATTCCACGCAAGCAGCAGCGGACAGCTGTATGTCATCGCCGCTGGCAACGTCACGGGCGGCCAGGCAAAGCCGGCTTTCGGGAACTACATCGGGAGAATAGTGCCCGACGCGGCCAAGCCGACCTTCATTCCTGTCGCCCTGAAGCACCCGTTCCGGTGCTTCTTCACGAACACTCCCCGCGGAGGATCGGCACGTTGCGACATCATCGACCTCTTCGGTGTTGCTGATGACAGTCCTAACCTCCGATATGCTAGAATCCGGCTGATCTGGGAGTAGGAGCGATTGGATGCGCGCTGCCACATCGTGAGTCCGGCTGCCGGCATCATCAGGAATCCGTTTGTAGCTTCGGCGAACAAGCCTGACACAAGGGTTCTCAGCCATGTTAAACGGAGCGCTAGTCGTTTGGGGTGCGTCCATGTATGCGCTTGTGCCACCAACAAGGCCGGCCGACCGAGACCTTGTTGCTCACTACACCTTCGACGAGGGTGAGGGCGCCGTCGCGCGCGATGTCAGCGGCAACGAAAACCACGGCATTATTCATGGCGCCCGATACATCAAGAACGCCGATGGCTACTGCCTGGCACTTGATGGGATCGACGACTACGTGGACTGCGGTCACGGGCCTTCCCTGGACCTCAGGGATGCGCTGACACTGGCAGCATGGCTTTATCCGGAAAGCAGGCCTGGCGGCGAGCCCGGCATCATTGGCAAGCATTTCACAAGCTACTTGCTGACCTACTACGGTGACGGGGGCATCTGGTGGTACATATCCGGCGGCGATAACCATTGTCGGGTTACTGCGCTTCCGGGTTCCTGGCATCACGTGGCGGCGACCTTCGATGGCACGCGGCTGAAGCTGTTCCTCAACGGCAGGCACGTGGCGACCGCCGTCTCAAAACGCGAGAAGGCAAACGCAGGCAGGAAGTTCCTTATGGGCTGCGTCATGGCTGACCCGGGCCTAGAGCGTGTGGATGGAGCCAGGACCAGCTACTTCGCCGGCAAGATCGACGAGGTCCGCGTGTACCGACGCGCCCTCAGCGACCGCGAGGTCAGAGCGCGATTCGAATCCGACTTGCAGAGGCTGACCATTGCCGAACTGTTCACAGCCGTCACGCCGAAGGCCACGCTGCGCGCGGGAGACTTGGCACTCGGAATCGGCTCGGCCGGCAAGATGCAGCTAAAAGCGCACGGAGACCGTTACCTCATCGAGAGTTCGTTTTCCTATCCGGGGGCAGAAATCGGCTGGCATCGTCTGGCACCTGAAGCACGGAACGCGGAGACAGGCTGGCGCCCACGTGTTTCCAACACTTCCGAGCGATCCGCAACTGTCGAGGCCGGGGGCAAGTACTACGGGCTCAAGTGGACGCTAACTCTGCACGCGGATAGGCTCGAGGTCCGAGATCAGCTCATCCACGCGGCCGAGCACCCGACGGGCATCATCACGAGGCATAAGGTAGTAGCTGCTCAGGATTTCAAGGACCGGTTCTCAACTGGCCTGGCCGACAATCCCACGATCTTCATCCAGGGGACGCATACAAATCTTGGCCTCGTCATGCAGGACGACATATCGCGGCTACAGTTCGAGCCGACCATCGGGTTGCCAGCCAACCGATCAGGCTTCCAGATCGCTCATTTCGCTCTCGACAAGGGCAAGACCTACACGTTCTCATGGGCCTTGCCTGTCCTGAAACAAGAACAGCGCTACTTCGACTTCATCAACCGACTGCGCAGAGCTTGGGGATCCAATTTCACGGTACAGGGTCCGTTCAGCTTCTTCGATGCAACGTCACCGCTCATCGGCAGGCCCGAGGACCTCAAGGCATACCTGAAGTGGAAGCGGCTCAAGATCGCTGCATTGACCCCCTGGCTGGACTACGACCCCGGCTCCATGGACCACGTGATCCATCGGTCCGAGTACAAGCAGCTCATGCTCAACGCTGTTCGCGCGCTCAAGTCGTCTCATCCGGACATCCTCTGTGTCGGGTGCATCGAGACGGACTGGGTGACGATCGATCCCTCGCGAATCATGGGCGGCGATAAGCTTCCCCGAGCCTCCGGGGGTCCGAGCGGCCCGGTCACCCTGACACCGGATCAGACGAGAATCATCGACGCAGCTAGTCTGCCGTGGAAAGACAGTTACAAGCGTACGGCTGATGGCGACCTCGTTCTCGAGCTCTACACGAGAGGCGGGAAACCTCAGACTGCCATTAGCGTCTATCCGGAGATCGGCAACTATCAGCATTCTTTCCTGTTGGGTCAGCTTCGGTTTCTCATCGACGAGGTCGGCATGGACGGCTTCTACATAGATCAATTCAGCCAGGCCTGGGCGGGCAGCACCCGCACCTACGACGGTCGGTGGGATGGCGTCAGCGTGGACATTGACCTACGTACAGGCCGAATCCGGAACAAGTTCGTCGATTGCAGCCTGGCGGGCATCCCCGCTAGGCTCGAGCTGTGCCAGTATGCGCTCTCGCGCGGCAAGATCGTGATTGCGAACACCTATGCTACATCCATGCCTGAACAGTCCCTGCCCGTGTACCGGTTTTCAGAGACTTGCTGGGTGTTCGATCCCATGTCATGGGAGGACAGCACGAAGCCGCCGGCGGTGTCGCGTATGTTCCAAGGGCACCTCGGCAGTCCTATAGGCTTGGGCGTGCTAGCCGGCCCAAGCAAGCAAGACCTGGCTCGACGCATCATGAAAGGTGTCGTCACCTATCTGCGCAACGGACTGGTGTACTACCATTACGCTTGCCCTGATCCACCCATGATGGGCAAGGGCAGTGGTGACTTCGGGCCGGTAAATCACATGTTCCCTATCACGCCTCTCGAGCTTGGCGAAGGATGGATCATCGGAAAAGAACGCATACTGGCCGCGACCTCGCTGGATACGTTGTGGGAAAAGCGGGGCAAACCTGTGGTCCGTGTGTTCGACCTTAGGGGCAGGGCCCTCAACGCCGACGATCGCTGCAACGTCAGACGAGAGAAAGGGAAATGGCGCGTCCTTCTCAGCCTGCGGGACTGGCAGGAAATCGCTGTCGTCGAGTAGTGCCCTAGCCACCATGCAGACGCTGCGCCCTCGTGCACTTCCGGATGGTGCGGGGCACGTGAATGGCCGCTGGAACCGTTAGCTACCTCCGGCAGTTGGCTCTAACACCAAGACGTTAGGCCCAAGTGCCAGGGGCAACAAGAGCCTAACTCTCGTCAGCGAATTCATCTGTAAGTGCCTACTCAGCCGTGGCTTGGTCGGAGTGGGGCGACAGAAAGGTCTCCTCGGGCCTTCCCGGGTGTCCATTCTTGGCTCGGGTAGAAGTCATTTCCCGAGGGGGCGAGCCTGACCTGCGCCCACCAATGATGCCGCTTCTTATGTGGGTTCGTCATCCTTTGCGTTCACGGTCTGCCCCGGCAGCCGTATCGCCAAGCGAGCGATCTCAAGTTCCAGCCGTTTGACCTCGCGGGTAACGGCGTTCTTGTTCAGCTCCATCCAGTACCATACCTTCATCGCCATCACATACACGATGCAGAGCACGCAGCCGGTTGCCCACGCGAGCATCCCGCGGATGGTGTTGGCGCGGAAGAACTGCACCGCGCACACGACTGCCAACGCGAGGAACGCCGTGCCCCACACGGCCGCCAAGACCACGAGCCACCTCAAGCGACCACGAAACGAATCGATGACCATCTCGTGGACCCCGGGCTCGCCGCCGATCTTGTCGAACAGCTCGGCGTCCTGAGCCTGCAGTGCTTGGCGAATCTTGCGATCGATCTCTCTCATGATCTTTTCCTTTCCAGCACGTGTTTGAGTTGATTCCGAGCGTGATACAGCCGCGACTTCACCGTTCCGACCGGCAGCGCCAGACTCTGCGCGATCTGGCGAATGGACAACCCGTCCAGGTAGAGCATGGACAGAATAGCCCGCCGATCACTCGGTAGTTCTCGCAAAGCCTGCAGGAGTCGGTCGATCTCCTCCGTGCCGGCTTCACCATCGATCAACTTGGTGGTTCCCGCTGCCGCGTCGTCCGCCACGTTCTGCATCAGTTTGCGTTGGCGCTCTCGGCGGCGCGTCCAATCCGCGCACTTGTTTGTGACGATACGCAACGCCCACGGCTGAAAACGAGCCGGGTCATCGAGCCGCCGGATGCCGCGAACAATCGCCAGCCACGCCTCCTGGACCACGTCTGATGCAGCATCAGCCTGCCCGGTAAGCCGCCACGCGTGCCGTCGCAGCCGGTACTCCCAGCGTCCAACCAGCGTCTCAAGCGCCTTGGCATCACCGTCCTGGCACCCCAGCACGAGGAGTTCGTCCAGAATGTCGTCCGGCGATCGGGTCACGGCTCCTGATAGTACAGTCGCAACTGGAGCTGAGGCGGTTCAAACCTTTCGGGGCGACTCGGCCGTTGGTGAACACGCAAAGCGTCCACGAGCGTCCTCCAATAGCCCAAGCGAATGAGCCGGGCGTAAGGCATTGTCCGGAAAGGACTTAAGCTGTCGGCGACGCTTGTGCCCAAAGTCAAGACGATAATACCAGGCGACGGTGCAGGCCGAGCCGACGGACCGGCAGCAAGTCGCGCCAACGTGCTGGGCGCGGGGGCGCGAGAGACTGGGAGAAGCGATCAAGGGACGGCAGTGGCGCCTGGCTCATCATGAGCGCCCATTGTCGGATGGCATGGACGCTGGTGTTCTTAGCTGAACGTACCGTCTGCCTGTCGCCCGCGCGCGGCTGAGCCGGCAGCGAGCATGAATCTCGGCCGCGAGCTCCGCACAGCTGGGATCACTGCTTACGGTGATCGTGATCTCGCCGGTAGCACCGGCTTCGGTGAAAACGTCCGGCGGCAGCTCGATGTGCTCGCCCGCCCGCAGCTCTGCTGAACCGGCGGAGCGCGTATTGAGGTAAGCCTCCGCGCTGCCTAAGGCCTGGCGGACGAGGGCTCGCGTCAGTTCAGCCTTGCGTGCCATGTGATAATTGCAGATGTGTTGCGTCAGCACCACAAGCAATCCGCCGGCCAGTGCGGCAACGGCCAGTACGACAACGTAAGCGAGGCCATGCCTGCGAGTCACGAGTCGCCTCCGTCAGGGCCCCTTAACCGGATAGCCGTTGACAGACTCCGCCGCTGGCTGGGGATCTCGCTGTCTTGAGGCTCCCACTGGATCGTCAACCAAGCGACTGAGGAATGCCCCTTGAAAGCCTCTCGCGCGAAGTGGACTTCGGCGCCGGTTAGTGGCCACGACGCCGTCGCGGTCCTTCCGTCGTGGCCGCGCCATTGCCTCCGGACGGCGTCGGGTGTTGCGCTGTAGGCAACGATGCCATCCGTTTGGCGGATGATCAGGTACTTCTGGGTGCATTCGCGTCCGTTCCAGCCATCCGGCAAATCGACGCCAGCCTGCAGGTCCTTGCGAAGCCATGCCGCTAGAGACGAAGCTGTCGCTGTGATCTGGCCCGCTCTGGCTGCGTAGCGGTAGCTGTCCATTACCGTCTTCAGGGCGGGGCCTGACACCAGAAGGAATGTGCTGACAAGCACCAATCCCCCGAGGACTTCCAGCAGCGTGAGGCCTGCTCGGCGATGCGTGGTCATCTGGCGGCCTCCTCCGGCAAGTACACGACCATCCGGCACTGCGCCAGCGGCCCGCGCTTAAGCTGCGCGCTGGCTGAGACGATCACACGGACGGTCCGCTCCCACGGCCCAACGCCTGGCTCCGCCGTAACGGTCATCCTTGCGCCCTTCGGCAGGAGCTCCGGCGGCGGCTCGGCGTCGAGCGGCGCGCCTGCTCGTAGCCGATCGACCTGACCTTCAACCGCCCACCGGAGCGACTGGTCAAGCAAGTAGTAATCACGGGACTTGCGATAGCTCTCGGTCAGCTCAAAGAGCAGCACCATGAGCAGCGCCAGGAGACCTAGGCTGACCAGTACCTCTGCCACGATGAAGCC
>CAYGAN010000119.1:0-363 GCA_964347585.1 uncultured Planctomycetales bacterium
CTCCCGCGGGGAGCAGGCGACCGACCTGCCAGGTGCACGTCGCTACGCCCTGCTGGTAGTTGAGGTTCTGGTTGAACTGCACCAGCCACGCTTGCGGGAAGAGTGTATCGGGCGGATCACTAGGCGTGCCGCTTTGGCTAGAGGGCGCTGGCTGCAACAGGTTCGCCCCGGGTCCGCTGGACTGTGCCGCGAAGCGGGCGTTCAGATCGGATCGGCGGGTGACCGCAATACTCAACAGGAAGGTCCGCTTGTCATTGGGCGCGCCGGAGGCGGCGCCCGGCTGAATTCGACGATGCAGGATCGTCCAGCAGTAGCGCTTCCAGGGCATGGTGTCCAAGTTGAGCGCCTCACTGGGGCTGGCTG
>CAYGAN010000119.1:373-3513 GCA_964347585.1 uncultured Planctomycetales bacterium
TTTTGCATCGATCGGCGGGTACACGCGATCCTCGATAGACACCTCGGGGGTCAGCCCCTGATCGGGGAAGGGCGGCACGCTCAGGAGGTTGGGCGGGTAGAACTGCGCGCCGCTCATGGCGAACAGGTGCTCGGGGTACTCTCGGACGGGTATCACAGTGCCACCTGAATAGGCCAGGTTCCATGCCCTTAGCACGTGCACGAGCATCTGGGGGTTCGGCACGTCGTCCGCCCATTCCAGGTCGGGTGGGGTCAGGCCCCCATCTGGCGAGTTCAAGTCGAGTCCCGGGTTGCCGCCCCGGTCGTACGATGCCATCGCCACGAGCTTGGCGGTCTCGACGGCTACGTCGGCTGCGGCCGCCCCCACCGACATCTCGATGCTCTCGCGCGTCTGGGTCAGGGCTACGGGGAATACTGCGGCGGCCATCACCATCCCGATACCCAGCACGACGATGGCGATCATCAGTTCCACCAGGCTGAAGGCTGAAGGCTGAAAGGTGAAGCGCCGGCGTGCACAGAAAGAAGCATAGGCCGCAGGACGCGACCGTCCGGACCGGCTGGCGCCATGGCGAACGGGGCGCGCGACAGGGGGGATTTTCGGATGGCAAGCGGCCATTTGGATGATCGCTTTGCTATTAAACGCGGCCGTTAATGATTTTATCGATCAGCCAGCAAGTATAAACCCATTGCGTTATGATTACAGCGTTCGGTTAACGGGGACGGCCCTCGATGATTGTACCCACGAATCGACTGATATAGCGGACCTGGCCGTTATCCCGAATAAAGTCTCGGCAATCGTCGCCCAGCAGCGGGCCTTGCTTCTGCGCCCCAGCCTCCTGGAGCTCTACCTCTCGGCGGAGCTCATATCCCCCCCGATCATAAACAATGACACCAAAAGCCGACGGCTGGGGACCTGGAGTCGGATTCCAATCTGTCGGAAGAGGATGTCTGACGCGCTGGCCGCTTGCGGGGTCCTGGTACCAGATTTCACCAAACCTGACGATTTGTCCATCGGCATCGAAAACGATATGGAACGTCCCAAGTCTGGTGTCCTCCAGGAAGTTTCTCATCTCAAGGGTGGTCGGGTAAAAGACCACGTTATCCAAACAGTAGTCCGGGGCCAGCCAGACCTCACTGGGCAGGTCAACTTGTTGCGTGTCCGGAACCGGAACGAAGCGATCGGTGTTGTGCGGACCGCCCGCCAGCATCCAGAAGCTCGCGCGCTGATAACCGAGCGCGATGCCATTGGCGTCAAATACAGCTTCGATCCTCAGCGCTACGTTGGTCATGTGCTTCTGGGCGAGTGCTTGGGCTGAGGTGGTCAAGCCGCTGAGCGTGTCCGTCGTACTGCTGAACCGCGCGGACTGCAAGATCGGTCCGAAGGCGGGCGTGACGATCGCGATCAGGACGATGATAATCGCCGTGACCACCAGGACCTCGACCAGAGTGAAGGCGGAAGGCTGAAGGCGGGCACGGGGCAACGAACGACCGCGCGCCGTCCCGCGCGAGCGCGCCCGCAGGCGCGCCCGGCTCGAAGGTCCTGATTGTGACGGCCCTGTTCTCATAGCTTAACCGGAAGTCTTATGGGGCCAGCACCTTCTACTCATCGGCTGGGCCCCCAGGCCCCGTTAATAATAGCACGTGCCTAGGTGTCTGGCCATGCCCTTTGCCCGCCCGCGGAGAGGGAATCGCCCCACCGGGGCCGGTCCAGCCGCCCGCTGGTCGGACGGCCCTTGCCTCAAGTGGGGTGCCTCCTGCTGTGCTTTCGTCACGCCCCTATCGTGGGTGGTTCACCCGGGGGCCGCTTGCTGGCCAAGCCATCTGCGCAGCCCGAGCCGGAGGTGGCTTTGGTCAGGCTGGATCGAACAGGCTTCGCTGGCGAGGTGCGTCCGAGCGCGGCTTCTTCAACTCGGCGACAAAACGGTCGGCCTCGCGCGTCGGTTTGGGCACGCGGTAGCCGTCCACGCATCGTAACGTGATCGTCACCGCGGTCTCGAGATCTACGCGGTGCCCGATTGAGACGAACACCGGCTTGACGCGATCCCTGGTTCGTACCACCGCTCCGACTTGACGGCCCCCGTCCATCAAAGGCGCCGCAGCGCCGGCTCGTTCGGCCGGCTCGGCGTGCTCGCCGCACAGGCGCGATTTCGCACAGCCGATCGACGGACGGTCGAGCAACAGGCCCATGTGACAGGCTATGCCGAACCGTCTGGGATGGGCCAGCCCCTGGCCGTCGAAGATCAGGACGTCGGGCTCCGTGACGAGTTTCTCGAACGCTGCCAGCAGAACCGGCGCCTCACGGAACGCCAGCAGCCCGGGCACATACGGGAACCGCAGCGGCCCCGTTGCGGCAGCGCGATGCACCTCGACCAGCTCCGGCAACTGATAAACGATCACGCCTGCGTAGCCGACCTTGCCGGTTTCGTCCAGAGCGATGTCGGCACCGGCGACGGTCCGGACTGAATCGATCTCGAAGTCGGTTCTCGTGCAGAGCTGCTCGCGCAGCCGGCGTTGGATCTCGATGGCCTGCTTCGGGGTGACATCCCAACTGTGAAGCCGGCGATGCTTCATGGGGCCGGATTGTACGGCTCGGGCGGGGCGCTCGCAATCGCGTCGCTACTCGGATTCCGTGGGGCGGTGGACGGTGTCGCCCGGCCGAGCCGAGCTATGCCTCCACCAACGGTGACTCGATCACGTGCAACTGTCGAAGGGCGGAGTATGCGGCCTTCTGCTCAGCCTCTTTCTTGGAGGGCCCCCACGCGCTGGGGAATCGCACGCCGTCGAGGCAGACAGCCACCTCGAAACATTTGCTGTGGTCCGGCCCCTGTTCGTCCAACAGTTCGTACACAGGCGTTATGGACCTGTGCCTCTGCGCATACTGTTGTAGCTGGGACTTGTAGTTGCGGTGGTGCTCGGACTCTGCCGCCTTACGAATGTGCTCACCGGCGTTCTCGAGGATGAAGCGACGGGCCTCGTCTATCCCCGCGTCGAGATAAATGGCCGCGATGAGGGACTCGAAGACAGCGGCTGCCAGCGAGCTGGGCAGATACGTCCGGCTGCTCATTCCCTTGCCTAACAGCAACAGCAGCGGCAGGCCCATCTTTCTTGCGATTTGCGCGCACGTCCTGCGAGATACGACAA
>CAYGAN010000119.1:3523-14171 GCA_964347585.1 uncultured Planctomycetales bacterium
CGCCCTCGAGGTAATCAGGGAACTGACTGAACAGCTCCTGGCAAACTACCATGCCCAGTATGGCATCTCCCAGGAACTCGAGCCGTTCGTTGCTCTGGAGCCGGTGATCTGCAATCGACGCGTGGGTCAGCGCTGCTTCCAGCAGCGTAGTGTTGCGGAAACGGTACCCAATGATGTGTTGCGCCCGCTCAAGGCGCTCTTCGTCAGACACGGACCATCAACCCATCGGGGCCGATGGCGGAAGCCGCGCTGCTTCCACTCAGAGCGGTTTTCGCCATTGGCCGAAAGAATCGCGCCGCCGCCACCTCGGCGCGCTCAACCACCCCTTTTCGGTCTCTTGCTATACTAGTATCGTCGCGCAGCGGCGTCAAATCCAGCCTGCGCACGTAAGCCTCACGCGTTTTGCCCTTGATGGCTACTGCAAGCGTCGCTAGCATTCGCAAGAGGCTTGCCTGCAGCGTCGGGGGGTCAGCGACGGAGTAACGCAATGCAAGTTGTTCGGATTGAGCAGGTTGGGGTGTTCGTAGCGGCTTTGCTGGCGGCAGCGGCACCTCGGCCCGGCCAAGCGATTGAGATCGACCGCCAGCGGTATATGCCTCTGGCCGAGCTCAGGCCCGGCATGAAGGGCTTTGGCAAGACCGTTCTGCAGGGCACGAAGATCGATACCTTCGAGGTCGAAGTCATCAGTGTGGTCAAGAACGTCGATCCGAGGCTGGACATGATACTGGTGCGATGCGCCAAGGCCAATCTTGAGCACACCGGGATCATCGCGGGCATGAGCGGCTCGCCCGTTTACATCAACGACGCACGCAGCGGCAAGCCGCGACTTGTCGGCGCGGTGGCGTTCGGAGGGTTTTTCAATAAAGACCCGATCTGCGGGCTGCAGCCGATTGAGCAAATGTTGGAGATTGCCGGGGTGCTGGACGAGGCGAGCGACGTGCAACGCCGATCGCGCCGTACGGGCGCAGCTGCTTCGAGACGCATTCACGTTGATCCCGAAGATCGTTTCGTCCTGGCCGGGCTCGTTGCGCCCACCGCCCCGGTGGCATCGGAGTTGCCGGGCCCGTTGCAGTTCGGGCTTCGGCCTCTGTCCACGCCTGTCGCGATCGCCGGGGCGCCTCGCGGGGCGATGGAGTTCTTTCGGGAAGCGCTCCGGGGAACAGGTCTGGTCCCGGTGGTCTCCGGTAGTGCGCCGGCATCGACCACCCGGGCATCCGCGGCGCGCTTGGAGCCCGGTGCGGTGCTGAGCATACCGTTTATCACGGGCGACATTGAGGGGGCCGCCATAGGTACGGTCACCGAGATCATAGGCAACAAGGTATTGGCTTTCGGCCATCCCCTGTTGGCCGAAGGCCGCGTTGAGCTGCCTTTTGCTACGGGCTTGATTCATGGGGTGATTCCCTCGCTAATGCGGTCAACCAAGGTGGGCAGCGCTCTGCAGATCTGCGGTGTGCTTGTCGGGGACGAAAGCACAGGTGTGTTTGGCTATGTCGGCCGCGAGGCAAGGATGGTGCCGCTGACCGTCACGGTTCACGAGCCTGGCCGCGATCGCGCGTACAGTTTCCGGTGTCTTCATCACGAGATGATCACTCCGACAACGGTGGGTGGCGCCGTGCTCAGCAGCGTGCTCGCGCGCGCCGATCTGCCCGTGCACCACACGCTCCGTTACACGATCGAGGCGCGATTCGACGATCTGGGCACGTATCGCGCTGAGAACCTCGCGAGCCTGGCGGGCGTGGGCCCGGCTCGCAGCGACCTCTCGGTGCCTCTGAGCATCCTGATGGACAATGAGTTCGGGCGGGCAAAGCTCCGGAAAGCTGATGTTGACGTCGTCGTTGAGCCTGTTGCCCGTGCCGCTACGATCGAACAGGTCGAGTTGGCGCGGGACGCGATCCAGCCCGGAGAGGATCTGGAGGTGACTGTGACCTGGCGCCGCTACCGCGATGAGCGAACCGTCGGGCGTTATACGATGAAGGTGCCCGCCGATTTGCCCGAAGGTACGTACGAGTTCAGTGTGTGTTCCTGGCGTGAGCATCTCGGCCGGTGGCGCGTCGAGAAGCCGCATCTGTTCCGGTATCGGAGCCTGCCGCAGATGCTCAACGTGGTCAACCGCGTCGCCGGCGTGCGGCGTGACCGGCTTTTCCTGCGGTTGAAGCTTCCGCAGGGCGGGGTGGCGCTGCAAGGTGAGGAGATGCCTGAATTGCCCTCGTTCCGTCGGCAGGTCGTGGTTGACAGCAAGCGGACCGACGTGAGCACGTACACCGAGTCGATCGTAGCCGCGGTGCCCTTGCCGTTCGACGCCAGCGGGGCACGGAGCTTTAAGATTCGTATCGACAAACGCGCCGATCAATGACGCTGCCGGCAGCAGCTAACCGATCTCGCGCCGAAACAAGGAGACGCATGCATGAGCGGCAGTGGATCACGAGCGTGGGTGGCAGCGGTTGTTCTCTCATTGGCCCTGCCGGCCTCAGCCGTCAAGACCGGCACGTGGCGGCATTATCGAACCGAGGATTTCGACAAGGGAACGTTTGAGAAGACGGTCAGCAGCTCACTCGGCCAGCTCGTACTGGGCAGAGAATCCACCGTGTTGCTGACCCAGAATGAGGACGTTGACTACGTCAATGCCCTGGCACAGGCCCCGTCCGGCGTGATCTACGCCGCCACCGGCCCAAAGGGCATCATTTACAAGCTCGTGGATCAGAAGGCGGATGTCTTCGCGCGAACTGAGGACAAGAATGTGTTCTGTTTGCTGATTGCCAAGGATGGCTCCGTGCTAGCCGGGACGGGGGGCGAGAAGGGGCGCATTGTCAGGATCGACCGGGCCGGCAAAGTCTCGCCCTTTTTTCAGCCGCCCGACGTGAACTACGTCTGGGCGATGGCGCGTGGTCCAGCCGGCCAGATCTACGCCGCTACCGGTCCGAAAGGACAGTTGTTTGTCATCGACCCGGCGGGACAGGGCAAGGTCCTCTATGAATCCAAGCAGAAGAATCTGCTCTGTTTGGCCGTGGACGAGCAGGCGATGTTGTACGCCGGCAGCGATACGGATGGGCTGGTCTATCGCGTGCACCCGGAGACCGGAAAGGCCTATGTGCTCTACGACGCCGAAGAGCCCGAGATCAGTGCCATTGCCATCGACGACGGGGGCAACGTCTATGCCGCGACCGCTGCAGCCGATCTGGCCAAGCCCGGCAAAGCGACTCCTCAGACGCCAGCTGGCCGACCGGCGAGCGCTGACGAGAAGGTAAGGCCCGGCCAAGCCGCTGGAGGGCCAACCACCGCTGCCCGCGCCGTCGGCGAAGCCGTTACCAAGCAGCCCTCCCCGCCGTCGCGTCCACCGTCAAGAGCCAAAGCTGCCGGCAACGCCATCTATCGCATTGACGCTCAGGGGTTTGTTTCGCAAGTCTTTCGTCAGCCGGTAACCATTCTGTCGATGGTCGAAGCCGGTGGCACGCTGTACATCGGAACAGGCAATGAGGGCCGCGTGTACCAGATCACCCCTGAGGCCGAGCAAACGATCGCGCTGGCTCGACTGAAGGGCTCTCAGGCGGTCGCGCTGATTCGACTGCGTGACGGAAGGCTGATCCTCGGCACAGCCAACCAGGCCGAGATCGTGGCGCTGTCCGATGAGTATGCCCAGGAGGGGACATACACCAGTGAGGTGCTCGACGCCGGCCAGATATCGCGCTGGGGCCGGATTCGCTGGCGCGGTCGCCTGGCGGGACACACCAAGGTCAGCATCGCCACCCGCTCCGGCAATGTGCGCGATCCCGACCTGGGAACATGGGACGACTGGTCCGGCGAGATGGATCAACCCAGCGGCGCTGCAATCGCCTCGGCCAGTGCCAGATTCCTGCAGTACCGCCTGACCCTTAGCAGCACCGGCGGTGGTTCAATCACCCCGGTTGTTGAGGAGGTCCAAATCAGCCGGCAGGCTGCCAATCAGCCGCCGAAGGTTGCCTCGATCAGCTTCGCCAGCGCCAAGCGAAAGCCCCGCAAGCCAGGGTCCCCGCCGCCGTCCGCGCCCCCCGGCAAGAAGCCGACGCCCCCCGGCCCGGACGACATATGGATCATCAAGTGGGAGGCATCCGATCCCAACGGCGATCGAATGGTTTTCGATCTGCATTTTCGCCAGCGAGGCCGGGAGCCCTGGATCCTCCTGGATGAGGACATCAAGGAGTCTCAGTATTCCTGGGATACCAAGACCGTACCGGACGGGCGTTACCAACTCCGCGTCATCGCTAAAGACAAGCCCGACAATCCTCCCACGCTGGCCCTTCGAGATGCCCGCATCAGCGAAGAGATAATCGTGGATAACACCCCCCCGCGCATCAGCGAGCTACGCGTCCAGCGGCTTGCCGCCGGCCGTGTGCGCATCCAGTGCCGCATCACCGACGCCGGCACGCCCATCACGGCTGCTCACTATACGGTCGATAGCAAGGACGAGTGGGTTGCCGTGCTGCCCGAGGACGACATCTTCGACTCGCCGACTGAGTCGCTCAGTTTCGAGATAGACGGCCTCTTGGCTGGTGAGCACCGCGTTGCCATCAAAGCCGAGGATGAACAGCGTAACGTCGGCTACGTGGCGACGCCTGCGTCCGCCAGGCCGTGACAACGACGACAGGTTTGCAGAGAACAAGAACGATGCATTACCCCCGCAGGGTCAGTAAGATCAAACGAAAGCGCAAGCAAGGCTTCCGTGCCCGCATGCACCGAGCCTCAGGCCGGAGGATCATCAACAACAAGCGCCGCCGCGGGCGTCACAAGGTGAACGTCGCCTGAGCGCGCCCGCAAGCTCAAAGCCTTTTCGGTTCCGCCGGCTGCTGCTGGTGCGTCATCCGAGTCTGTAGCCTATCTCTGGACAAGACCTGCACATTCAGGCTTAGCCGTACTGACACGTGGCGCCTGCGGTCTCTGGCCGTGCCTCCCGCTCGTTTGCCTCATCTGCCGGTTTGCACCGGGCAATGAGTTACCTCATGGGCGCAGACGAGTTGCTCTTGGCGCTGGCCGGGCGGATCGTAAAGTCCAAGCTGGCCTCGTTCACCTTGGCGGACAGCTCATCGTGCACGCTCACCTTCAGGACGTACTCTCCGGGCATGAGCGAGGCTGGCAGATCGATGATCTGTACTAAGAAGAAGTCTTCCCGCCTGTTCCGGCAGGTGTCCTTGATGTTTTCGTTGGTTTTCTGCCATACCGAGTGGCCCTGGCGAGTCAGGATCTCGATCCGCTGCGACATGACCGTCTCAAACGTGCCTTGAGGTGTTCGTTGCGAGCAGAAGTTCCTTACCTCGCAATAGAGAATGACCTTTCTCTGACGACCCGCCTCGAAGCTGCGGGGTTCGATTGCGTCGTAATTGCCGAAGCTATCGACTCGCAGACACAAGGCAGCTGCAGGAATCTGCAACTCGGCGTGCTGCTTGAGGACGTTGCGCAGCCCATCGACTGCCACGAGGGCGGCATCTGCCCCCACCGTTACGTCCCGTCCGGCCGCACGAGCCGCCACCAAGGTGCCAACCAGCGTCTGCAACAAGCCTGCCGCCTCTTCGTTCAGGCCCTCAGGCAGCGCGAGCGCCTTGTCGTCTTGACCATCGGCTACGTAGAGCAGATGGAGTCTGAACTGTGCCTCCAGGTCGCCGGGTTTCTCGGCCACCTTCTTCTCCGCCTGCTCGATGGCCTGCTTAAGACCGCGCGGCTCTGCCAGTGCCGGGCTCTCTGCGGGCAGGTTCGCAGACGGGCGAGGCTCGACTGGTTCCCGCTTGGGTTCGGGCTGCTCAGGACCCGAACGGACTGCAATCGATTCAACGATGGGCTTGGCTGGGGAACGAGGCTCGATCTGTTCAGGCGCGGGCCGCACCGGTACGGTCCCTTCACGTTCTGCCGGCAGCGGCTCTGTCGGCTGGGGTCGATCGATGGTATGGTCAGGCGGCGCCGAGGTTGCCTCCGGCAGGGGCCCTGCTGGCTCAGGAGCTGCCGAGGTGTGCCGAACGACCCGAGCGCCCATGTCCGTTGCCGGGAAGCTTTCGATATACTGCTGGATCCGTTCCTCCAGGGACTCGCCGGCAGCCGTCTCCGGCTGCGTCGTCGCCGGTTTCCCGGGGCGCACCACCTCGACGGCGCGCAGTGGCGGCACAGAGGCCGTCACTTCTCCTGGCGGGCGCTGCGGTTTTCCTCGGGCAGCTTGCCATTCCTGCCACCATTCCTGACATCCAGCCGCTGTGCTCAACGCTGTCGCCAGGCCGGCGACCATCATCAGCTGAGAAGCCTTCATCGCAACCTCCCGAACGTCTCGTTCATTGTACCAGCCACGAGCACGCGCCGACATGGCCGGTTTCGAGCAGAGGCGCCCGCCCGCCTACTCCGGCGCGCCGCATTGTTCAACAATGAACTTCTCGATGGCCCTCTGAACCGTTCCGGCTCCGGTCTTAGCGGCCAGGTCGGCCTGCAGCAGCCGCTCGAGCTGCTGTTCCAGCCTTTTCCGACTCAGACCGGCCAGCTGCCGTTCCAGCAAATGCGCGGGCATGCGAACCCGGCCAGCTACCTGACCCAGGGGCACGCCTGAGTCATGCAGCTTTCTCGCGTCCAGCATGCGTTTCACAGCCCATCTGAGTCCGCCGATTGCCCTGGCCGGCGCGGCCCGGTCCGTGGCCCATACCTGCTGCCAGAGACGCAACGCCCCAGAGGCATCCCGGTGAGCAATTGCGTCTGTGATGCGGAAGACCTTCTCTTGGCGGTGTTGGCCGACCAGCGCTTCAACGTCTCGGCTCGTGATCCTCGGCCGATCGCCCGCGTAGAGGGCGAGCTTACCCAGCTCTGCGTCCAGATCCGCCAGCTGCTCACCGATTAACTCCCGCAGACTCTCCGCCGCGGGCGGGTCAATCCGCTTGCCGTATCGCTGGCGTGCCTGTTGGACCAGCCAAGCGGCCACGCCGCGCCCTCGAGGCGGTTCACAGGGCACGATGTGTCCGACTTGTTGTGCCAGCTTGTACAGCTTCGTGCGTGCGTGGAACGTCCTGCACACCAACACCAACACCCCGGTCTCACTCGGTGCTGAGAGGTAGTGTTCCAGCTGCGAGCGATACCGGCTGATGAAGCCGTCGGCCTCCCGCAGGCAGGCTACCCGCCGGTCTGCCAGGAACGGCAGCGTGCGCAGCTCGTCGAAGACCTCCGCCGGCTCTGACGTCTGTCCGTCGAATTCGCTTAGTGCCAGACGACGCTGATCCGGCGCGAGCGTGGTTCGGACAATCTGATTGACGGCTTCGCGTTTCAGGTACTCGTCGGGACCGTGCACAACGTACACGGGCGCGATCGACTCATTCTTGGCCTCTGATGCCATGCCTGCAAGTCCGCATATGTGCCGCTGGCCGGAGGGCCCGCAGCACCGCCCAGTTCAATAGGTCGTCGAGCGCCAGCCGCGCTCACTTCGGCGGCTTGGTCGGACATGACAGTCGCTGCTTCGCTCGGGTTATGACCTCAGCAGCCTTGGGATCTATGGTCGCTGCTTTGCGCCAGCTGTTCATCGCCCTGTCGCGATCGCCCGCCATCATGGCCGCGTCGCCCAAGTCCAGCCACATCTGAGCATCGTTACCGTCCGCCGCCAGTGCCTGTTCCAGCACCTCCTTGGCTTTTGGATACTGCCGCTGGGCCAGATAAGCAAGCCCCAATCCCTTCATGGCCGCGGTATGGCCCGGGGAGAGTTCGAGCAGTTGCTCGTATGTGTTGATGGCCGAAGAGTACTCACCCTGTCGGCAGAGAGCTTCGGCGAGCCGTTCGCGCGCGGCAGTCGAGCTCGGGTTCAACTTCAGCGCTTCGCGGAACTGCTCCGCAGCAAGCTCGTAGTCGCCGCGAAGCACATACCAGGAGCCTCGCTGACAAAGACTTCCGGCCGAGCAGGCTTGCATCGGAGTGGGCATAGCGGCGGTCCGCTTCGTAGGTTGGGTTGTCGGGCCGGTCAGGGTGGCGTCGGCGGACGCACTGGCTCCACGCTCCGTCGCCTGCGGGGTCTTGGGCACGAGGATCTGCGGAAAGAGACCTTCCACGACATTGCCGCCTCGATCGACGACAAGCAGGCGGATACTGATTTCTCCTGACAGCCCGGAAGGGATTCTCCAGTCGTACCGGCCGCAGTTGGCCACGTGAGTCCGGATCGTTCGCCAGAGCTTCTTACCTTTGCTTTTCCAATAGAGCCCGACCGGTCGAGATGGCAGGTTCGCGTCATAGACCGTCCAACTGAGCCGAACTTGCCGCTCACCCGAAGCTGTCTGTTCGAGCCGTGCCTGGCGCAGCTGAACTAGAGGCGGGGTGTAATCGACGAACGCCCACTGCTGCGGAGCCGTGTTTGCTGCCGGTCGCTCGCTCGACGCCCCCGTCTTGCTGTAGGCGATGATGAAGAATCCGATGAGCCCTTCGCCCGGCGCGATGAACGTGACCGGGCCCTTCCGGTCGGGTGCAAGGCCATAGCAGTGCCAGGTTTGGCCTTTATCGCGCGTGTACCATAGCTCCACGGCACTCAGCTCGGCGCCCCCGGGGTTGATCCGGTAGTCGATCTGGAACTGCTTGCTGTCAATCTGAGGCAGCTTGTCATCTGGCGGCGGAAGAACAGATACTGCAGCCGTTGGCACCAGTTGGGATGTCAGGCTGCAAGCGACGTGACTATCGGCAGGCAAGAGCCCCCAAGCGGAGGAGGGCTCGACGGCCAACGTGCAGAAGCTGATGGCCGCCAAACTGGACAGGCATCCATGCCTCAACGAACCCGCAAGGCCCATGGGACGGTCGCATCCGTGCGCCGCTGATTCCGCGCGTTACAGCGCACACTACCACTGCTCGAACGGACAGTTCCCCGCCTTCATTCCGGTTATCGGTGGTCTTGCCGCCGCAGCTTCACCAAATCCGCCCCGCCTGACGGCCGCGGGACTGCCCCCTGTCCATATGTCGCCTCAGCCGCACCTTCAGGGAATCCCTTCTGCTCAGGATGGCCCCGCAGGGCGCGGCCAGCGTGCCGTTTTCGCCACTATCCGGCACCGTCCGGGGATACCAGCCGAGTGGTGTTGGCGGCGGGCGTCGCCGCACCTGAGAGCAGCTCTCGTAACATTCTTGGCAGCAAAGTGTTGACGCATGCCTGGGTTGGCTGGACGCTTGGGGTGGTGATATTATGATTGATAGGGCAGCAGGTTCTTGCAGGAGCGAAGACGAGGGGGCGCCTCGAACTGGGGCAGTATCGCCCTGCTTCGCATGAATGGAGAAGATCTGATGCGCACCGTCATTCTGTCAGCCCGCAGCACTGTTGCTGCTACGTTCGTGGTGGCTATGGCGATCGCACAGGCCTTCGCTGACGGGACCGTCAGCGGCGAATGTCGATTTGAGAAGATCAAAGGAAGGCCAGGTATCTACCAGGGCCTGTACGAGTGGAACGTTTATCTAGCTGCCGACGGAGGCGTCGTTGACGGGCAAAGCTACCGCTGCGGTCATGAGTACGGCGGGGGCACCTACCATTTCACCTCTGCGGCGGGCGGGTACACGTTGTACCTGAACCAGCCGGAGTGGCACGTCCGCCCGACGGTCGTGCGCGACGTGCAGATTTACAACGGTCAGACGACGACGGTGAACCCGCAGCCGGACCCTGACTACTCCTGCTACTACACCACCGATTGGCCCGGCGGGTGGGACTCGAGCTGGTATCAGACGTTCATCGCCACCGGGACGTCCATCAACAAGGTTGACTACCGGTGTGCCGGCAGCGACACGAACACCATTGCCGTGCTGGTCCTTCAGGACAACGGCGGGAACATAACGACTTGGCCGCAGGTCGGGCCGACGAAGACCTCAGGCGGCGGCGACGGCGACAACTGGGTCGGATACCGCAGTGGCGAGATGCCCACCACACCGGGACAGCGGTACGCGATCTGCCTGGCGGGTCAAGGCGGCACACCCAACTTCTCGCCGTTCTGGCGTACTGACGACGGCACGGGATATGCCGACGGCCAGGCGTACGACAAGAACGGGAATCCTTTGAACAAGGATTTGTGCATGTGCGTCTTCAGCGATAACGACGGGACTGTGATCCCCTATATGAAGACCACGATCGGACTCGGCTCGCTGACGGGCTGGGCGGGTGTTTGGGGCCAGACCTTCAGGGCGACCGGGCAGGCGCTCGCTGGGGCGGACCTCTGGTTCGCCAGCACGACGTGGGACCTAGACGTGCGATACAGGATCTTGGCCAACGGTCCCGGCGGGGCCCAGATCGGACCGACCAAGCTTAGCGCAGCGGCCGCCAATATCGGGGGCGTGGGCCTCGCTGGCGTCAGCTATGCCCCGGGCGAGGTGCCGTTGACGCCGGGCAATACCTACTACATTGAAATGGCAGTTCCTGACGACCCGTGGGGCTTTACTCCATACAAGTTCGACACGCCCGCCGACGATTACCCCTACGGACACGCGTACATGTCCGGCGGGCCGCAGACCAACGTGGACCTGAGCATGACGATCGTGGAGTACGTGATTGAGGCGCCGACCATCGATCGGACTCCTTCCCAGATCAGCCAGACAGTCCAACAGGGCCAAGACGCCGAGACCCAGACGTACCAAGTGCGCAACTCCGGCGGCGGCACGCTGATTTACAGCATCAGCGATAACCGCTCGTGGATGTGGTCCGTTC
>CAYGAN010000119.1:14241-14454 GCA_964347585.1 uncultured Planctomycetales bacterium
ACACGGGTACGATCACTATCTCCGACCCGCAGGCCACCAACGACCCGCAATACATTCAAGTGACTCTCACGGTGGAAGCGGCCTGGCCGGTCCGGCCTGAGCCCGGCACGCTGATCTTCCAGGACGGGCGGCAGTATCCTGATGAGACACTCTACACGGGCACGAAGGACGCGCACATCCTCCAGGAGCACGCACTCTACAACACCGGCGGAA
>CAYGAN010000120.1:0-5206 GCA_964347585.1 uncultured Planctomycetales bacterium
TCAAGTCCGGCGGCTCGATCGTGGCGTGGGGACGCAACAACGACGGCGAATGCAACGTACCGGACCCGAACACGGACTTCGTAGCCATCGCGGGGGGCTGGTATTACAGTCTCGGCCTCAAGAGCCTCGGCTCGATCGTGGCGTGGGGAAACAACGCCAGCGGTCAGTGCAATGTACCGGCGCCGAACACGAACTTCATCGCAGTTGCGGCGGGCGCGATTCACGGTCTCGGTCTCAAGGCCGACGCCTCGATCGTGGCATGGGGAGACAACACCTGGGGCCAGTGCGACGTACCGGCCCCGAACGAGGACTTCGTGGCCGTCGCGGCGGGCTATTAGCATGGTCTCGGTCTCAAGGCCGACGGCTCGATCGTGGCGTGGGGATTCAACGGCGCCGGGCAATGCGACGTACCGGCACCGAACAGCAACTTCGTGGCCGTCGCGGCCGGCACGCCTCACAGTCTCGCCCTCAGGCAGGAGGTCCCCATCGAGTCGGTCGCGAGCATGGCCGTCCACGGCGACGACGAACTGGGCCTCGACGTGAACCTGGTAGACGCGATCTTGCCGGGCGACAGCGCACTGGTAACGACCGAGAGCCGCGATGAGGGCATCACGAAGCTGGTGATCGACTGCGACGGCGACGTGACGCTGCCGGATCCGCCGGAGAGCCTGGTGACCTCGATCATTGGCGAGATCAACGGCGACGTGACCTTCAGCGTCTTGAGCGTAACGGCCGTCGCCGATGTCATCACGATCAACCTGAGTCAGCTGCCGGATCAGGACACCTACACGGTTACCTTGGCTGCCGAGGCAATCGCGGGCGACAACGACTTCATGATCCGGGCGCTTCAGGGGGAGGTGAACAACGCGGGCGGGGGCGCCGGCGGGAGCCAGGCCGTCAATGCGTTGGACCTGAGTGCCGTTCGGTTGAACTTCACGGCCGACGTGACGGTCGGGGACAATGCCAAGTACGACATCGTCTCCGACGGCAGCATCAATGCGATCGATATGTCGAGGTGTCGGCTCCAGTTTACGAACACGGCGCCGTAGGCCACAGCACGCCTAGCACTGGCGGGCCATGGGATGAACCCTGTGGCCCGCTTTGTTGTCTGAGCTTGTGCTCGGCGGGCGAGTGTTGGTCCGGCGGTGAGGCTGGACGAACTGTGGAGTGTGCCAGAAGGGCGCTGTCGCCGCCCGGAAAGACTGACACCGTCGCGAGAAACGCGAATACGTTACTAACGGCACGGTGGGCACTGATCCCCGTGACATGTCCCCGACTGGCCCCAACGGGATTCGAACCCGTGTCGCCGGCTTGAAAAGCCGGTGTCCTAACCCCTAGACGATGGGGCCACGCAGCACACGTCCACCTTTTCCCAGCCGTTTGGAGCAAAGCAGACCGCGCTAACTGTATTTAGCGCAAAGCCGAGCGTCAACCGGACCGGCCGATGACGCCGCCGGGCCAGCGCTCCAGGACGCGCGGCTCGTGCGCAGGCAGGACGATGTCGGCGAGCTGGCGGATGCGCGCGACGGCTCGGCGGCACTCGTCGGGATCGGGGCACGAGATGATCCGATCGGTCTCAATGTTCTCGTACTTGTAGGCCACGTCGCCGGTGATCACAGCCGTACCGAGGGCCGTCTGGACCGCGACCGCTTGGCTGCACAACGAATGACACCCAACCCAGAAGACGCGGATCCCGGGCAGGACCTCTTCATCCTCCACGAGTCGCAAACTGTCTGGCCAGCGAGCGGCCAGAGCGATCATCACGTCGCGGCTGATGCCGGGCAGGCCGTCGAGGAATCCCTGCTTGCTGACGACAAGTTGCGCGTTGGCGAACGCGTCAAAGTAGTCGTAGTGGTCCCCGTGAAGATGTGTGACGATAACGTGGCTGACGTCGGCTGGATCGACCCCGTTCCGCTTGAGCAGCTCCGGCGTGCGCTCCTCGGGAAGTTGGGTGAGGCTGGGGATGTATCGTTGCGTAGCCTTGGCGAAAGCCTGCGGGTTCTTCGGGCCCGTGTCCACGACAACGGGCCTCGGGCCGCCCTCGATGACCCAGACGTACAGGTAGAACGTGCTCGTATCCTCGCTCTCCGAGTCGAGGAACGTAATGTAGTCCCGGACCTCGCATTGGCCGTTCTTCAGCGCGCGGATGACGTAGTTCACTTGTGCTCAACTCCGCCGGGCAGCTCGTCGGCTCGAAGCCGCAACAAGATCATCAGCCGATCACCTCTTCGGGAAACCGCTCGAAGACGTTCGGGTCGTGGCTCGGCAGGACGATGTCGGCCTCGCCCCGGATGCGACGCATGGCGGCGCGCACCTCACGGACGTCTCTGCACACGCCAACCGGGATGTCCTTCTCGATGTTCGCCAGCAGCGACACAGTGTCACCGGTCAGCACGGCCGTGCCGAGCTTGGTGTTTACGGCAATGGCAATCGAGCCCGGCGTATGCCCGCCGATCCAGAACGTGCGAATGCCGGGCAGGACCTGCTCGTCCTCGACCAAACGGAGACGATCGGCCCAGCGATTGCACAGCAGATCGAGAACTTCGGCAGGCGCCCAGCTGCCACGCCACTGGTTCGCGGTGGCAAGCTCAAATTCGCGTTTGCCCACGCAGACGACCGCCTGCGTGAACCGGTCAAGCTCATTGACGTGGTCGAAGTGCATGTGGGTAAGGAACACGTAACCGACATCTTCGGGCCGCAGGTCGAACCGCGCGAGCTGGGCGGGCATGGCCTCTTCGGGGCGCTGCGTGATCGGCTCAGCCAGAACCCCGGCGGCGCCGCGGTTCATCTGCTCGACGTCGCGCAGGCCGACGTCCACGACGATCGGCTTATCGCCGCCCAGAATCAGCCAAACGAACAAGGCGTAAGTGTAGCGCTCCTCGGGGTTGCCCTGAGAGAACGCGTGGTGGCCGGCGATGACGCACCGGCCGTTCCTGAGCGGATGAATCTTGTATTCGGGCATGGCTAGTCACTTGTCTGTGTGACCGACACGTCGTCGATCAGAACGGTCCATTGCGTCTTGTCCGGCAACGCATCAGGGGCAACTGCTCGGCAAATGTATCATGCGGACCACTTGATACGCATTGTACCTAGCGGTCAAATACTGGCCCCACAAAGGCGATCAGTGATGATCGCATCCTTAGCAGGCCCTGTCGAGACGAATCTCATGAGCAAGACAAGGCGAGTTCTGCTGGCAACGGCTATGCCGGTGTGCGCCTTGAGCGTGGCCGCATCGTCGGCCGAAGAGCCCGCTGAGGTCGGATGGGTTATCGGCAACGCCGGGGGGATGGAAAGGAATGTGGATCTGTTCGACCGTCGGACCGGGCAGTTGTGGTTCGCCATCACCGGCCCGTCGGGCGAGTATGAAAGCACCCCGGCCCCTCCCGGCGAGTACATGCTGACATCGACCGGGAAGGTGGCGCCGATTCGGATCGAGGCCGGTCGGCGGACCTGCCTGGACTGGGCCGGCCAGCCGGGATACGACTTCGGCTCAGATACCTGGTCCGCGGCGCGCAGGAAGTTCGGCCAGACGTTCATCGCTTTTGGGCCGTGGATCAAGGGGCTCAGTTTCTGGCTGCCGGGCAGTGTAGCAAACCTTCGCGTCGAGCTGCGCGAGGACGGACCGAAAGGCAAGCCCGTCGGCCAGCCGAGGCTGCTGTCCGATGCCAGTTGGGTGACGGGCTCTTCCTTTCAGCCTAATGAGTGGCCCACAGAGCTCGGCAAGCGGTACTACGTCTCCATTGAAAGTACCGGTGGCGAGGCGTTCGCAATCGGCACGCCCGGCCTGGGCGAGGTCTATCCTCATGGCCAGGCCTTTTACGACGACCAGCCTCAACTCGATACCGATCTGGCGCTGGGGATATCGACTGACAACGACGGGCTGAGCACAACGGTAAGCGTCACGCTCGGGCAGGGCCTCGGGTTCATCAAGGAAGGGCCCGGCTCTGGCACGTGCGAGTGGGCCGGTCAGACATTCGTGGCCACCACGGGAAACGTCATCACCGCGTACGCGAACGCCGGCTGGGGCCATCAGCCGTCGCACGTCCTGGAATTCATCTATTCGATCCATCAAGATGGGCCCGACGCCGAGCAGGTCGGACCCGAGCGGCGGGTGAAGATGATCTGCGACTGGGGAGCAACGGCTGTGTGGTTCCCTGATCAGGTCAAGCTCGCTCCCGGCCGACGATACATGCTGAAGTTCCGTCGCGCCGATGGCGGGAAGTTCTACTCGTACCTAGCCGAGGACGTGTACATGCACGGTACGGCCATCCGCGACGGCGCGGCCATGCCGCAGTTCGATCTGACGTGCGCGGTTCGAGGCGAGATCCATCCCAGCGGGATTACCTACCCATACAACGTCATGCTCGAAGAGCTGACTCGAACGAGTGCGACGATTTCGTGGGCGACGGCGGTGCCGAGTACGAGCCAACTGGAGTACGGGTTGCTCGCAGATCAGAGCGGGCGAAGTCTGGTTGGCACGTCAACAAGGCGAACGGCTTTGGAGCATCGGCTCACGCTCGAGCACCGGGTGCGACTGACCGGGCTGGAGCCGGGCAAGGCGTACGCGTACGCGGCCTGGAGCGGGACAGCAAGGCCCGGCGCGGTCCCCATGCGATCGAAAACATACACCTTCACGACGCTCACCGATCCGACTTTCGCGCGGCAGGCTGAGCCGGCGCCCAGGCTGCCTGAGGGAGCTGTGGCAGTCGCGCTGAAAAACCCGGGGTTCGAGCTCGGCCTGGAGGGCTGGTCGCGTCTTGGGGACCGGGCCAAGGTCCTGACCGATCTGACGCGCTACAAGGCCCACGGCGGCAAGGCGGCGTGCGGATGGCGGCACGTACATGAGCCTGAAACGGGCGAAAAGATTCCGCGCAAGCTCGAGCCACCTCTCCGCGACGCGATCTACCAGAGCGTACGCGTTCAACCCGGCAAGACGCACGTCCTGTCAGCCTGGATTCTCACCGACGAGCGCGACGGCGGATGGGAGCGGAACGATCGGATTCGACTTCAGGTTGATCCGACGGGCACCGACAAGCTGTCCTGCCTGGACACCGTAGATGATGAATACGTGACCCAGTGGTACAGTACGGGCGGGCGATGGGTGCAGCGGCGGCTGCGGTTCGTGCCAACGGCAGAGCAGATCCAGATCGGCGTCGGGGTTGTAGTCCTGCACGGGAACCAGGGGCCCGGTGGTGACACCGTTGTA
>CAYGAN010000120.1:5216-14304 GCA_964347585.1 uncultured Planctomycetales bacterium
TACGTCGATGACGTGCAACTTGTCCGGCTTGGCAAGTGAATGCGACGCGAAGAGCCCAAGCCTGCAGCCGGTGGCCGATAGGACTCGGCGGCGACTGGTTAGAGACAGACGGGGGATGACGCTCAGCGCAACTGGAGGACGGCGTGACACCGCGTGAAATCTTTCGGCGGACGTTGGACTTTTCCGGGCCGGAGCGGCTGGCGATGGTCCTGCCATCACCGTATCCGACCGATGTCGTAAGCCAGGGGATTCGTATTGAGTCCGATCGCCGGCCGCCGGCGGACCTGGCCAAGCGATACCCCGGTTATCTGCGCGTCTGGCAGGACGACTGGGGGGTGACCTGGGCCAGCCTTACCAGTTTTGACAAAGGCGAGGTCATCGAGGCCGCAATCCGTGATTGGGATGAGCTCGACGACTACAAGCCGCCCGACCTGGCCTCGCCGACCTGCTATGAACACGCCAAGGACGGCTTTGCCAAACAACCCGACAAGTATCGCATCGGCTCCCTGCCGGGGTTCTGCTTCAACATCGCCCGCAAGTTGCGGAAGCTCGAAAGCTACCTCTGCGATCTGATCGCCGAGCCGGACAAGATTCGCCGTTTGCACGCGATCGTCCGTCGCCAGCTTGAGGCGGCCATCGACAACTGGGCCCGCATCGGTGCGGACGGCATCATGTTTGCGGAAGACTGGGGGATGCAGGATCGCCTGCTCATCGATCCGATCCTATGGCGCGAGATGTTCAAAGATGACTTCCGCGCGCTCTGTGGGCGGGCCCACGATCATGGCATGCACGTGCTGATGCATTCGTGCGGGTACATCTACGACATCATCGGGGACCTCTGCGAGGTAGGGATTGACTGTCTGCAATTGGATCAACCGCAGCTGTCCGGGATTGATCGGCTGGCTGACAACTTCGGCGGGCGGATGAGCTTCTGGTGTCCCGTGGATATCCAACAAACGCTGCAATCGCGGGACGAGAAGCGCATCGCCGAAGAGGCCCGCTGTCTGATTGAACGGCTTGGGTGCTACGGCGGCGGGTTCATCGCGGGCTACTATGGAAGTAACGAAGCCCTCGGGCTAGATCCGAAGTACCAAGACGTCGCCTGCCGCGCCTTCGTTCAGAACGCCGGTCTCGTCGCTGAGAAATCCGCTTGCCGCTCGCGATGATCCGTCCCGGTGCTATTACCGAGTGCGCTCTTCGAGCACCAGAGCGCGCAAGTCGAACATCTCCAAATGCATCTTGAAGGTTTGGCGGTCGCCATCGGGCGTGGGCAGCAGAACGTGGCCGGTAGTCACGTCGCGTAGCTGCTGAGCCGGTTCCACCGGCCGCTTCAGCGCGATCACCGCCTCACAAGCCTGCTTGGAGTCATTGAGGACGGCCAGGCGCTCGCCGAACCACCGCACCCACAACGTATCGCTGCTCGGCTCGACCTTGCCATCAAACGCCCGCGGTTCGACGGCGGGCAAGGCGCGAAAGGCCTGGCAGAAGCGACGCAGGTCGTGCTCGTGACCCAGAATCGGGCGCTCCCAGCCCATGAAGGCCATCGTATCGACGTTGCCCGTTCGGATCGAAAAGCTAGCCGGCTCGTAGAATGCCCGACCAATCGCGCTGGCGGTAGCGGTGCGCAGATGCGGTCCGAACTCTGGGTCCGGGTGCGGGACCTCCTCCCAGTAGTTGTGGTACATCTCCACGGCGCTTCCGCCGAGCGTGCGGTACCATTGCCCCAGCATCGGCTGGAAATGGAACGTCTTGTATCGCTCGTAATTGGCCCCCCACGGCCCGCCCCAGCTGCTGAAGAAACGGTCCGCGTCGATCATCATGCCGCGCTGGATAACGATGCCTTCTTCCTTATTGAACATGCGCGGGTCGTAACCGTGATGTCGAAGCAATTCGAGTGATTCGCGGGTGGCGTGCGGGCTGTCCGGGCCGGGCCACTGGATGTTGGTGGCGGGTACCTCGGCCGGTAAGTCGCACTTGACAAACAACTGCCAGTCCCGGCGGTACGAGCGAACGACGTCGCGCAAGCGGAGCCAGAAATCGCGCGTTCGGCGGCACCGAAAGTCCAACCACTTCTCCCACGCCTGCGGGTGCGCCTGGAACCATTCCCAGGCCTCGGCCGGCTCGGTCGGCACCTTCAGGCCGGTGTCCTGGCGGAACTGGGTCAGGTCCCACTTCGAGTAGCCGGCTTCCTTGGCCGGACGCACGATGGTCTCTCTGCCCGTCTTGTCCTCCCAACTGACGTAGCACAGGCCGATCTTGCCGTTCACGCGGAAGCCGATGCCCTTGATCGTTGGCTTGTCCTTGCATCGCTCGGCGATCTCACGGATCAGCTCGATGAAGAACTCCTGCACCTCCGGCCGCAACGGGTCGGGTGCCCGCTCGCCGAAAGCCCGGACCCAGTCCTTCCCGTCGGCCGGTTTCTGCCAGGACTCGTCGGTGAAGCGAAAGCCCTTGGGCCCGCCTTTGTCGAGGTCGGGAATGCGCAGCGATGTGATGACCGGCAGCAGCGAGAAGCCGCGGCGGGCCGCGACGGGAGGAAGCTCTTCGAGCAAGTCGCCGCCCAGTTGACCGAAGTACTTGCTCGGATACCAGGCCGCCCCCGTCCGATCGGACCCGTTGATCGCGTTGAACTCGATCCAGTTCATCCCGCAGAACGCCAGCGTTTCGACGAGCGCTTCGAGCGACTTGCGTCGCTGGTCCTCCGTGCGTGGCGGCACGCCGTAGTGCGCCAGGAAGTACCAGGGGTGAGTGGTGTACACGCCGATCCGGCGCTCCGGGCTCGTGGGCACAATGTCCGGCAGACGCTTCGCGAGAGGGTCGAGCACCTCAAAGATCCATATCCTGCTGACCGCCCCGCCGTTCTTCGCGTCCTTCTGGAGCGCCCGCCGACCGGACGAGACCGTCAGCTTCATCCGCTGTGTCTTCGGATAGAACAGGAAATGGAAGTTGAAGCTCCGCCCGTCACACGGCCATTCGCGACCGGTATAGACGCACACGCCGACGTCCGGGTTGTACCAGATCGGCTCCTGTGAGATGTCCATCGCATTGAGATCTGCCTTCTCCTCGCCGGTGTAGGGCTCGGCCCACGGCTCGCCCTTGGGCACGTTCAAAGTGAACGTCGTGTAGCGTTCGCGGTCGTTAATGGTCTGTGCCACAAGCAGGTGCGGCCTGCCGGGCTTGGCGTCGCAGCGTGGGAAGTAGGCGAACCACGTCAGGGGAGCATCCGCGGCCGTGACGCGATACCGATCGTCGCCGAGTTCGAGCACGCGGCTCTTGCCGTCGTGCTTGAACTCGTGCGTCTCCTTCGTGCAGTCGATGAAGTCCACGAGCCGGCAACGGAGGGGAGTGGTGAATCCCTTGCGGGTCAAAATGCCTTTCAGCGAGTCCCGCGGCGCGGGCATGGGGCCGGGTTGCTTCGTGCCGACCTGGTAGTAGTAAGTGGCCTCCTCGTCGATGGCTCGCCAGCGGGCTCCCTGCCAGCGAATGGTATGCTCATCGATGAGCAGATCACGTGGACCGGCGCCCTGAGCGGGCCGTTCATTCTCAACGCTGCGCGTCGTGGCCATGCGGGAGTCACCGACGGGAGCGGATCGCAGTTCAGCCAGGCTGGCATCATCGTACCAGATCGTACCGGCCTCGGTGTGAAGATAGACGATGAACTGGATGCGCTCCGTTCCCGGCGGCGCTTCGGCGGTGACGGAGATCTCGTGCCAGTCGGCATCTTCGTTGCTATCGAGCGGCGCCCGGGCTTCGCGGAGCATCTTCCATCCCGGAGCAAAGAATCGAATCGCCAGGCGCAGGCCGCCCCAGGCGCGCGACGCGCCGGTAATCCCGCGCACGCGAGACCAGACCGACGCTCGGTACCGGCGCCCGGGGTTCACGGCACCTGGCTCGGTCGCCTGCCAAACCGAGCCCCAGGGGTCCGACAGGCCGGGGATGTACTCCAGCCGTTGACTGGCTCGGCCACTGTGTTTGATCTGCGTGTCAATTGCGTACCATCGCGGATGCGACTTGCCGTCGGTGTTCTGCCAGTGGCGAGCCACGCCTGGGTTCTTGCCGTCAGCACCGCCACCTTCGTCGAAGCTCGGGTTCTCAAGCGGCAGGGCGATGTGCTCGGATCCGGGCTCTGGCGGGGCGGCGGCAGCAGGCGGCAACGCCCGTACGGCAGATATCAGAAGCAGCGTCGAAAGCACCACGATCTTGCAGACTCCAGCACCCATATTGACGACCTCGCGGCATGTCTCGTGAGTGATACGATCGCTCGTGTGAGCATCCCATAGCAGACCGGATCATACCAACGTCGCCGGCCGTGGCAAAACCATCTGATCCCAAGGGCCTGAACCAGATGGCGCGAGGCAGCCGCCGCAGCGTCCGTAAGGCCGAAGTGTGTCGGTTTCTGTTGATGCGGCATCCCGGGAACCCTATGCTACCGAGCTGACGCTTACACGGGCGCGGGTGCCCCATCCTCGCGGAGCGAGGGCGAGGGAGGGACCCGTGCCGGAGCAACTACTTTGTCCTGCCCGTTCGGAATGGACGCGCGGGTGCGTCACATTGGGGACACGAAGGAAGGGCGCGATGGTCCTCGGCAAGCTCGATCGGCTGGCCGTTCTGTGTGCAGCGGCTTCACTGTCGTTGCTGGCCGTGACCTGCGAGCAGCCGACGGAGAGCATCCAGACGGCTCCTCCCGAGCCACAGCCCTTCCCCCGCCACCTCGTCGGGCGGTTCGTCAACGCACTGGCAGCCAGGGACCAGGCCGATCTTGCCAAGTTGATGTCGCCTCACACGCAGCTGAGCTATGCCTTTGAATCGGCCGAAGAAGACGCTGCCGGCTGTGCCGAGCATGGTCTGGCCCTTTCGGAGCTCTTGGCCAAGATGCGCTTCCAGTTCGATCCGAATGCCGCTGTGATCGCCGAGACACCCTCCTACGACGAGGTCAGGGTGACTCTAACGTGGCCCAGCCGGGATGGACCCGAACAACGCGGCTTTCTTACATTGGTTTATTGGCGGTCGGTCGCCGCAACGTGGCAACTCAAGAACGTCCGACTGAAAGAGCTAGCCGGACCCGCGCAGTAGCGCGGACGTTAGCGGCTTTGGCCGGGTCTTGTCCGATGGCTCCACCGCGATAGACTTACGCGGTCCAAACCCACGGGGCATCCAGGCGCTTCAGCAGAAGGAGTGAAGAATGGCCGTAACAATCTACTACGAAAAGGACGCGAACCTGAGACATCTGAAGGGCAAGGCGGTGGCCGTCATCGGCTATGGCGCTCAAGGTCACGCGCACGCCCAGAATCTGCGCGACAGCGGGTGTGACGTAATCGTCGCGGAGATCCCCGGTACGGCCAACTACGATCTGGCCCACGAGCACAAGTTTGCCCCGCTCCGCGCTTCCGACGCGACCAAACGGGGGGATATCATCATCTTCACGGTGCCGGACGAGGTCCAGCCCCGCGTCTATCGCGACGAGGTGCAAGCGAACCTCAGGCCCGGCGCAGCTTTGGGGTTCTGCCACGGGTTCAACATCCACTTCGGCCAGATCGTCCCCCCCGACAACGTGGACGTGATCATGGTCGCCCCCAAGGGTCCGGGCACGCTGGTTCGCAGCATGTACCAGCAGGGCGGGGGCGTGCCGTGCCTCTTAGCCGTTCAGCAAGACGCCTCCGGGCAAGCGAAAAACACCGCGCTGGCGTGGGCGCTGGGTATCGGCGGCGCGCGAGCGGGCGTGATCGAGACCACCTTCCGTGACGAGACCGAGACGGATCTTTTCGGCGAGCAGGTGGTTCTCTGCGGGGGGCTGACCGCCCTGATCAAGGCCGGATTCGAGACCCTCGTTGAGGCCGGCTATCCCGAAGAGCTCGCGTACTTCGAGTGCATGCACGAGGTGGAGTTGATCGTCAGACTGCTGACGCAGGGCGGACTGAGCTACATGAGGCAGGTGGTCAGCAACACGGCCGAATTCGGCGACCTGACGCGAGGTCCCCGGATCATCACGGAGCGGACCCGCGAGGAGATGAAGAAGATCCTGGACGAAATCGTCAGCGGCGAGTTCGCCAAAGAGTGGATTCTCGAGAATGTCGCTGGCCGCGCGGCCTTCAACGCGCTCTACAAGAAGGATTACACCCACCCGATCGAACAGGTGGGCCGCAACCTGCGGCGCATGATGAGTTGGATCGACGCCAAAGAGGTCTAGAGAACTGCAAGGCTGAACTGAGCGTAAGTTCCGTGAGGCATGCTGTAGCGGCAGGGAAGCAGCTCGTACTGACCGTGCCGGGGTCCGGCGCGTGGCACTCTTCCTAACACCACGGGGATCGCCATGAAACAGAACGGCCGCCTTTTTCTGGCTTGGGCGGCGGCAGGAGTATGCGCGCACGCGACGCTCGCCGCCGGGCAATCACTCACCACCGCCAGGACGCCACTGGACTTCGAACAGATCATCGAAACGGCCAAGCGCAGAGTCTATCCGGCTCTGGTCTTCGTCAAGCCGATCACCGAGACCTACGAGGCCGGCGAAAAGCAGCGCCAGGAGGTCTTCGGCAGCGGGGTGATCATCGCGCCCGACGGAACCACGGTGACCAATCACCACGTCGTGGATAAGGCCATCAAGATCAACTGCGTCTTGTGGAACAAGCAACAGGTCGGCGCCGAGCTGATCGGCAAGGACCGAGAGACGGACCTGGCGTTGCTCAAGCTGAACCTGACGCCGGACATCGGTTCGCCGCCTTACGCGGAATTCGCGGATTCCGACAGCGTCGAAGAAGGCCAATTCGTCATGGCTCTTGGCGCGCCGTTCGGTTTCACCAGAAGCATTTCGCTCGGGATCCTCGCCAACACGCGCCGCTACATCGGCTTCCGAACGATGTACAAGTACAACACGTGGCTGCAGACGGACGCGGCCATCAACCCGGGCAACAGCGGCGGGCCTTTGGTCAATACGGAGGGCAGGATCGTCGGGATCAACACCGTCAAGGTCATGTGGGGCGACAACGTGGGCTTTAGCATCCCCTCCAACGTCGTGCGGGACATCGTCAGCCGGCTCAAGAAGCACGGCAAGGTCGTCCGATCGTGGCTCGGGCTGAGGCTGCAGGCCCTCAAGGATTTCGACAGCAACACGTTCATTGATTCCGACCGCGGCGTGTTGATCAAGGGGGTCGAAGAAAGCTCGCCAGCTGAGAGTGCCGGCCTGCAAAGCGGAGACATCCTGGTGGCGGTCAACGGCGAGGCGGTGGACGGAATGTACGTGGAGGAGCTGCCGGCGATTCGTTGGACGCTGGCCGATCTGCCCAACGGCGAGCAGGCCAAGCTGACGATCCGGCGAGGGGGCCAGGAATCGGTCGTCACGATCACGCCGGTCCTCAAGGGCCAAGTGGAAGGGGCTGACTTCGATTGCCGGCGATGGAACATGACCGTCAAAGAGATCAACCAGCACGCAAACCCCGACCTCTATTTCTACCGAAGGCAAGGGGTATTCGTCCAAGGGGTCCGCAGTCCGGGCAACGCGCGGGACGCCGACATCCAGCGCAAAGACATCCTCCTGACGGTCGATGGGCAGGAGATCCGAACGCTCGCGCAGTTGAAAGAACTATACGAACGAATCGTCGCGGACGAATCCCGCGACAAGAAGGTCATGATTGAGATCCTGCGATCGGGCTTCAAGCGATGGGTCGTGCTCGACTATCGCAAGGACTACGAAGAGGAGGACTGACATGCGCGCGCCACGAAGACGGACGTGGATCATGGCGGCGATTGTCTCAATGGCAGCGGCGCCTGCGACGGCGGAAGAAAAGCCCGCGCCGCACGAGGCCCTGCTTCGCTTGGCACGGCAGCGATTCGTACGCGTCGAGTACCAGCTCAAACCCAGCGAAGAGCCCGTCGAGGATGAGAAGGGAATCGCCGGCTTCTACCGCCAGATGCAGGGCGTGAACTACCAATACTACCTTGACGAGAAGATGCCGCTGGAGATCGTCGGCGTGCTGCTTGACGCGAAGGGCACGGTGATGATCGGCGACTTCGCCTTGGACGAAAAACACCTCGATCGCATCGAGGTTGTTCTGCCCGACGGGCAACGCGTGGCCGCCAAGAGGCACAAACTGCTCCACCGGGCGCCCGCCGAGTTGCTCAGGCTCGACGAACCGGCCCGGCTCCCAGGCGAGCCGTTCGTGGTGCCACCGGAAATCACCGCGGACACGTGTCTCTATGCCGTCGCCCTCGGCAGGCACGAGGACCGCTGGCTCGCATCGTGGGCGCCGCTGCGTCCGGCGTTCGACTATGCCGCCAAAGCCGCTGACCCGCTGTACCTGCTCGCCGGCCGCGGCGGGTGGGATACGGCCGTCAGTGTCCTGACGGCAATGAGCGACGGACCGTTTGGGTTCGTCAAGACCACAGGTGAATTGTTCCTCGCTGCACGATCGCCGTTGATTCTGACCAACGAGAAAGGCGACCCGGTCGGATGCGTGATCGGCGCCGGCGTCGATGCCCACCAGGTCGATGAGGATTGGCAAGGCCAATCGCTGCTCGACGGAGCCGGGATCACCGCGGCCGAGCTGAGCGATCTGAAAAAACGCTGTGAGCAGCAGTGGGGTCCGCGGGTCTTCCGGTGTCTGCTGCAGTTCCGTACGAAGGCGCGAGGCCGGCCGAGCGATCCTTTTTCCGCCATGTTCGAGATGCAGCGTGCCTTCGGCGGGGCGGATGCGGGAAGCCAGAAGGAGTGGTCGGTCGTCGGGCTGGCGGTCGGCCCACGCCGGCTGTTCGTCCCGCGATCGATCACCCGGCAGCGGGCGGCACGCATCGAAGGCATCCAGGTCACGGCCGGCGATCAGAAGAGGCCCGCCCGGTTCGTCGGGGCCTTCAAGCAGTTTGGCGGATTCCTGCTCGAACTGACCGAGGGCCAGCTGCCCGACTTCGAGCAATGGTCGGACCAGCCAATCCCCAAGCGCAACGCGCTGCTGTTGGCCGTCGAGGCCGAGCCGAAGCTCGGCGGCGTCAAGCTCACCGTCAAGCACAATCGATGGATCACACGTCGGCGAGGCTACGAAGCCCGGCACTACGAGCAGCTCATGCAGCCCGTCAAGCCCGGAACCCTCCTCCTCACGCC
>CAYGAN010000121.1:0-14095 GCA_964347585.1 uncultured Planctomycetales bacterium
ACGGTTCGATCAACGCGCTGGACCTGTCCGAATGTCGGATCATGTTCACGCACACAGCGCCGTAAGGCACGGCCCTCACGCTCGTGCAGCCACCGCCAGGATGCGTACCGTTCCCTCGTAGGGTTGCAGGCGTGGGCCCTGGCGAGTGCGCTTGTGCGCGAAGCAGTGCTCATACGGAAATTAGGCGCCGGCGCCGGTCGAGGACGGGCTCGGATGCTGAAAGCGCGGGCGAGATCAGGGCTGCAAGCTTATTCGCACTCACGTAGATGCCAGCTGGCCCTTGCCGCTGTTGTTGCGAGCGTGTTGCCCGATGCCACAACTCTGTGGTTTACACCGCTGCCGTAAGGCAGAGAAGGCTTGCCTGGGGCGGCGATGCTACTACCCCCGATGGGCGAACAGCCGTCCAGCAGCGCCCGTTGTTTCTGGGCATCCAAACGGCCGAACAAGCGCATCGCAGCGCGATTCGCCGGCACGCCCACACTTGCCAACAGGTCGAGCAACACACGACCGCGATCCCCGAGCGGCAATTGTGGGAAAACGCGCGCAAATCGTGACAGCAGGGCGCGCGAAACGCGCGCGTTGGCGTCCGCATCGATCACCGCATCGAAACCGTCCGGATGCTGCTTGGCCAACTGAAGCAGCTGTTGGAGTTCGTCGTCTTCTTCCAGCAGGTGACGGGCCCGATCGGTCAATCTTTGCTCCCACGCCACCACACGCCCCACCGAACAGCCGGCATCGCGCGCGATCTGCCTGAGCGGAACCCGGGCCTCCGGCTGAGGGACCAAGAGGCGGTCTGCGAGTAGCCGACCAACGATGTCTTCGCGGCCCTTGTGGTTTCTGCCGGTTGCAAGCAGAGATGCAGCCGCCCGTGAGACGGCTTGCCGATGCCTCTCTCGTACACGCATTCCTACGGTAGGGTGCTCGGGCTCGGCAGATTCTGACGAGTGTGTTGCGGTGTCACCTGGGTGAGCACGAAGGCGAGGTCGATCGGGCCGCTGCCGGCATGGCAGATCCTCGAGTCTGCGCGTTGCCCGCACGGGGCGGGCCAGCTCGGCTGTCTGTCCCTGGTTGTTGTTCGGCCCGCTCGTGCCCGCGCTCTTCAGGAGGCGCATGGGAACCCGTATCGTCGCAAAGCCCTCATACAGTGCTCGCCCGACGGCCGAGCGGATCCGTCGCAAAGCGTACGTGGCAAAAGGCCCGTCGCTTTGTGGATCGTACCGCGATGCCGCTCGGATCAATGCCACGCACCCCTCCTGGAAAAGGTCGTCATATTCGCATCGCCGTTGAGGCTGCCGAGGAATCGAGACCCATTTCTTGAGATGTACCCCCACGAGACCTACGTTGGCTTCGACCAGCGCTCGCTGCTGATCGGTCAGGCGCATCTGACGCATCCCTCACTATCCCTTTTGTAGACAACTAGATATGTTGGAACGGTCGGCGCCACGTGCGGGTGGCGCGCCGGACTCCGCGGGCGCCGAGCGCGACCAATCGCTGCCCCACTGGCATATACCTAACATATACCGAACTTATGGCTCTGTCAAGGCGTTTACGGCATTTTTTGTCTCCCCTCTGCCTGCCACGCAAGCCGCCCACAATGAGGATCGCCGTGTTGGGGCGCGGCTCAGGCGCGTCTGCCTTGGCCGGATCCGCCCCCCGTGGCCCGAGGGATGTCCGGATAATCGAGGCCCCGCACCCAGTGATGGAGGGCTGAGGTTTGCCCGTCTTGCGAACGAATCGTATGGTGAAATTGCCCGGCTTGCCCGCCACTTAGAGTCGGCAAGGTTGGCCCGGACATCCGGCACGGAGCGACCGGACCGTGCGTAGAGCGGAGGCGCTCGCCGCTGAGAGCGTAGGAGTCGGCCGCCCGATAAGAGGCGAGCCCCGCGCCGAACGTTAGGAGAGCGTCAGCGTGCTGCCAGGTCTTTGGCTTTCACCCAACGCCGTTCCGCAACCGGCACTGCCACCGTCAGCGCCTCGTGTCCGCTTGACCACCGGGGTGGGAACAGCCGAACAGAAAACTTGGAATCTTCGCCGCCCAGTTACCTTGATCGGCTCCAGGCCGCGAGCTCATATCGTCATTCAGAACAACGAGGTAAGCAAGGCGCACTGCGTCATCGTCAACACAGCCCAGAACGTGTTGCTTCGTGATCTGGTCAGTCGAACGGGCACATCCTGCAACGGCCAGAAGATCGATCTGGTACCGCTCGGGGATGGGGACGTCGTGACCGTCGGGCCGGCGCGAGTCCAGGTGGCCGTCCAACAAGCCGAGCCCCTGGAGGACAAGACAGAGAGCGGGCTGATCTTCGAGGATCCGACGAAGCTGGCTGTGCCTATCGTCATGCAGCGAACGGACGCGCCCGATCGGTGGGAGCTTGATCGCAGTGTGATCGTGATCGGCCGACGGGAGGGAGCAGACGTCCGGTTGGACCATGAGGACGTATCACTGGCCCACGCGATCATTTTCCACATTGCGGGCCGCCCGGTCATCTTCGATCTAGGTAGCAGAACGGGCACGATCATCAACGGCCAGCGTGAGGTGATCGGTCCCTTGGCTGGGGGCGACACACTACGATTCGGCGCGTTCGAGCTGACGGTCCATTTGGACGAGGCGAAACCGGTCGAACCCGCTGCCGCGGGATCCGCCGAACAGATTGCTGAAGCGACCGCGAAACCTGCCCCGTCGGAACGACAGGGTGACGCTGCAGCTGGGGCTCCCGGTGATGCTGATCCCGCCACCGCGGCGTGCGCCGAGCATATCAGTTCCGGGGGCGATGCGGCACGGGAGACGGTACCACCGCCGTTCGATCCCGCGGAGTCGTCGTTGAGCGAGCTGGAGCACAAGATCGCCACGCTCCGTCAGGACATCGGAGAGTCGTGCGCTGGCTTGAATGGCTGGTACCAGCAGCTGAGGTCCCAGCAGGATGCGCTCAATGAGCAAGCCGAACAGCTCGCGGCGTGCGACGAGAAATTGCAGAAGCGGTCCGCAGAGCTGGCCGAGGCCGAGCGGAATCTGGCTGCCCAGGCCGATGAGGTGGATCAGTGCAGGCAGCGGATCGAGGCCGACGCTGGCCGCCTTGCCCGGGAACAAGAACAGCACAGCAATGCTGCGATAGAACTGGCCTCGGCCCGAGAGCAGTTCGAGCGCGAGAGCGCAGAGCTTCAGTCACTCCGTCAGCAGGCGAAAGCGGACGCCGAAGAGCTTGCCGCCCGGCGCCAGGAAAACGACAAGCAGCGGCAAGAACTGCAGACCGGACTTGAGGAGCTGGAGGCCGAACGTCAACAGCTTCAGCAGCGGCTTCAACAGAAACTCGAGCAGCTTGAGGCAGATAAGGCCGGACTGGCGCGGGCCAACGAGGAACTCGAACAGCAGCGCCGCCGGGTTGAGGAATCCGCAGCGGAACTGTCCCGGCGTGGCGAGGAGTTCAATCAGCAGCGCCAGCAAATCGAGAAAGCCGCAGCTGAAATTGAATCGCAAAGAGCGGCCTTGGGTAAGCAACAACGTTCGCTTGAAGAAAAGGCGGACCAGTTGCAGGAGCGCGAAAAGCAGATCAAGTTGGCTTCCGGCGAGCTCGCGAGACAGCGCGAACAGGTGGAAGGCAGCCAGGTCGCCGCGCGCGAGCGAGAGCAGGCGGCCGATCGGCGTATGGGCGAGCTGACGCAATATGAGCAGGTCCTCAAGCAGCGAGAGGCGGCATTGGGGCGGCTTCAGACGGCCTTGTCTGAGGTTGGTTCGCTCTTTGAATCGGCATCGACTCAGATTCCGATGCCCGCGCCTGCGGAGCAACCTACGCCATCGCCTGGCAAGCGGCCGAAGAAGTCGGCCAAACAGGCAGCCGACTCGCAACACGCACCGCGCAAGGCCGAGCCGGAGGCTAAGACTAGTCAGCAGCTGCCAGGTGCGGGCCAAGCCCCTCAGCCGGACGCCACAGCGGATGGCGATCCGGCGGTTCGAGAGAAGCTACGCATGCTGCGCCGGCTTGGGTCGGACAAGAGCGAGGAGGAACTGCTGGCTCAGCTGCAAGCCGAACAATCATCCCCGAACACATCGGCTGGGCACAAGAAGAAGCGATCGTGGTGGTCTCGTGGTTGAACGGACCGCATCCGTAGCCTAGTCAGCAACCGGTTGGGCGGAGCGGCCACACATGTCGCCGGCGGAGTGCGTCCATCGCCGGCGAATCCGTTGCGTCCCTGTGGGTCTGGCTCTTTGGTCACCGGCACTCAGCGGCCGCGGGAACGTTGGCTGCTGAGCCAGGGTCCTGAACGCCTGACCCCATAAGAAGGCGCCACTGACGCACCAGCGCGATCGTCGGACGACCAGGATTGATTCCCTCCGTAGTTCCCCTCTGTTCGGATCGTCGGCTCCACTGTTCCCAGCCGGGGACGACGCCACTCTCGCGAAGCCGCCGGCCAATGATTTTGAACGTTGCCAGTGACGCGGGGAATCCCTATCATCGCCGCCCACGGATTCCGGGTGAGGCGATCGGATCGGAGGAGTGATATGGTCGTCAAGCGTTATCGCTTACACACGGGCACGTGGGCGTGGGTTCTACACCGCATCTCGGGTGTGGTGTTGGCGCTCTATCTGCCCTTACACATCTGGGTGGTTTACCACGTCAGTAAGGGACGTGAGGAGTTTAACGAGATGATGGCGGCCGTTTCAGGACCGGCGTTCAAGGTCTTCGAGATCGGCCTACTAGCGGCGATCCTGTTTCACGCCTTCAACGGACTAAGAATCATCGGCATCGATTTGGATTGGCTCGGTACGGCGCGGGCCCAGCGCGTAGCGTTCTGGGTGGCAGGCCTGGCGACGTTGCCCATTCTCGGCTACGGGTTCTACGTGATCGTGCTAACCCATTCCTAGCGAACAGGCGTCGAACACCGCGGTGCGTTACGTGAGGTCAAGGTGATGAGATACCGAACCGCAACCATCCGGTCCGGCGGCGCAGCGATGTGGCTGCTGCAGCGCTTCACCGGCTTGCTGCTGGTGGTGTTGCTTCTGATGCACTTCTTCTTGATGCACTTTGTGGCCGGCGGGGGTGTTTCGTTTGAGACGGTTGCCCGTCGGCTAGCGAACCCATTGTATCAGGCGCTCGAGCGCCTGTTTCTGGCTGCAGCGGTGTGGCACGCGGGTTACGGGTTATGGTTGATCGTGGTGGACTATCTGAAACAGGCCTGGGCGCGCATGTTGGTTCTGTTGGTGTTCTGGAGCGTCGGGCTGGGTGCGTTCGTGTTAGGTTGGCTGACCGTCATTTCCGTCAGCAGATCCTGAGGTAACGATGAATCAGGCAGAGGACGCGGAAAGGCTGCATGAGGTCAGCGGGATACCCCTGCACAACGTCCACCGTCATGACGTGGTAGTGGTGGGTGCGGGCCTGGCGGGATTGCAGTGCGCACTGGAAGGCTCGCGCGTGGCGGACACGGCCGTGCTGAGCAAGGTCTTCCCGACTCGTTCGCACAGCGGCGCTGCCCAGGGCGGCATCGCCGCTTCGCTGGCGAATCGGGAGGAGGATCACTGGGAATGGCACATGTTCGACACGGTCAAAGGCGGCGACTATCTGGGGGATCAGGATGCGATCGGGACTCTGGTGCGCGAGGCCCGGGACGTTGTCTATGAGCTCGAGCATCTCGGCGCGCCGTTCAGCCGGACGCCTGAGGGGTGGATCGACCAACGGAAATTCGGCGGGCATACAAAGGATTTCGGAAGCGGCGGGCCGGTGTTGCGGGCGTGCTTCGCCGCGGACCGAACGGGCCACGCACTGTTGCACACGCTGTGGCAGCAGTGCGTCAAGCAGCAGGTGCGATTCTACAGCGAGTACCTCGTGCTGTCGCTGATCATCCGCGGCAATCGCTGCGCCGGAGTCGTGGCAGTGAACCTGGCCGACGGGTCGGTGCACGTGTTCCAGGCCAAGGCGGTCATGTTCGGGACGGGCGGGTACGCTCGCGTGTACAAGATCACGAGCAACTCGTGGGCAAACACGGGGGACGGGCTCAGCATCGCCCTACGTGCAGGACTACCGTTAGAGGACATGGAATTCGTGCAGTTCCATCCCACGGGCTTGTATCAGCACGGGATCCTGGTCACCGAAGGGGCTCGGGGGGAAGGTGGACATCTGGTTAACGGGCTCGGGGAGCGGTTTATGAAAAGATACGCTCCCGAGAAGATGGAGCTTGCTCCGCGCGACCTCGTCGCGCGGGCCATGCAGACGGAGATCAACGAGGGACGCGGCATCGACGGCAAGGCGTGCGTGTATCTGGATGTCAGTCACCTGGGCAGAGACTTGATCATGGAACGGCTTCCTCAAATCACGGAGCTGGCCGAGAAGTTCATGGGTGTCGATGCGACGAAGGAGCCGATTCCGATTCAGCCGACGGCACATTACTCAATGGGGGGGATTCCCGTCGATTTGGACTGCCGGGTGTTGGCTGACGGGAAAAAGCGGGTGGTGGAGGGATTGTACGCGGCCGGGGAATGCTCCTGCGTGTCGGTCCATGGCGCGAACCGGCTGGGCACGAATTCGCTGTTGGAGGCAGCGCTGTTCGGGAGGCGCAGCGGGCGATCGATCGCCGGGTATCTGGCAAGGAACCCGCAATTCGCCCTGTTGCCGGAGGACGCGGCTACGCCTGCCTTGGAGGAGATCCGCCGGCTGCGGGGGGGCAAAGGTCGGTACCGCGCCGCCGAGATCCGCTTGGAGCTGCAGGAACGTATGCAGGAGAACGCCGCCGTGTTTCGCGACGCGAAAGGGCTGAGCACGCTGTTGGGGCAGATCAGAGAGCTGCAAACGCGCTTCAAGGACGTGCGGATCGACGATGCAGGCCTATGCTTCAACACGGATTTGATGGAGGCGCTCGAGCTGCGGAGCATGCTGGATTTCTCGGAAGTGATCGTGGCCAGCGCTGTGAACCGCACCGAAACCCGAGGGGCCCATGCGCGCACGGACTTCCCGGAGCGTGACGACGAGAACTGGTTGAAGCACACGTTGGCATTCAGGACGGACAAGGGCGTCGAGTTCGACTACAAGCCGGTGACCATCGTCCGGTTTCGGCCCAAGAAGCGCGAATACTAGACGCGGGCGCGTGATTCGGCAGGAGCAGGAGGCCGTAATGGCACGCTATACGATCCGGATTCCGCGATACGCCTCGGGAGAAGGCGGCGAGCCCACGGTTCAAGATTTCACCGTCGAGGCCCAAGAAAGTTGGACGGTGCTGGACGCTCTGAACGAGATCAAGTGGCATCAGGACGGCTCATTGGCCTATCGCCGTTCGTGTCGGCACGGCATTTGCGGCTCGTGCGCGATGACGGTGAACGGTGTGAATCGTCTGACATGTGAAACGCAGCTGGCCTCGTTGCCCGAGCTGATCGTCGTGGAGCCGCTACGGGGGTTGCCGGTGATCAAGGATCTCGTTGTTGACATGGGCTCGTTGTACGAGGCAATGATGCTTGTCCAGCCTTATCTGGTCACGAGGACAACTCCGCCGTCCGACCGGGAGCGTCTCCAGTCGCCGGTGAATCGTGCCAAGCTCGATGGGTTCTACGAGTGCATCCTGTGCGCGTCGTGTACATCGTCGTGCCCTTCGTTCTGGGCAGATAAGGAGTACTTGGGGCCTCATGCGTGCCTGTGGGCGTGGCGGTTCGTGGCTGACTCTCGCGACGACGGGGCCGGGGATCGGCTGAGCGTGCTGGACGATAAGCACGGGGTCTGGCGATGCCACACAATCTACAACTGCGTGGAAGTCTGTCCGAAGTCGCTGAATCCGACCAGCGCCATATCGAAGCTGAAACGAGCCATTATCAAGGGGAAGTTCTAAGACGTGCGGTCCGCGATGCTTCGCCGCGCGCCAGCGGCTTGACTGCCTGGGGGATGGTCCCCTATGGTGGAGACACGCGGACAAATGCAGGATTCAACCGGTGCTACAAGCGATTCGCACCCGCGGCAGGCGGACGCGGATGGCCGATCGGGGGATGAGCCCGAGTATCGGCCGCCGCCGCTGATCCAACTGGCGAGTTGTGATCGGCCGATGCGGGCAAGGATCATCGCGCTAGCCGTGCTGGCCGTTTGTGCGGTGTTGCTCAGCTTGGCGGTCTATCTGGACCCCGATCGGCGCGGGCTCGGTACTCACGAGCAACTCGGATTCGGCACTTGCGGTTTTGTGACGCTGACGGGGTTTCCGTGTCCGACATGCGGGATGACGACGGCCTTCTGCCACACCGTTCGCGGGCAGTGGTGGCGCGCGATTCTCGCCCAGCCGATGGGCTTCCTGATGGCTTTGGCGACCGGGGTCCTAGCGGCAGGGGCGGGCGTCGTTATCGTTCGCGGAAAGACGTGGCGGATCGACTGGTGGCGGGTTAACCTGTTACGCCTGGTGATCGGGTTGTTTGTGTTGTTCTTCGGTAGTTGGGCGTTCAAGATGATCGTGGGCCTTCTTGACGGATCTTTGCCAGCGCGGCGGTGACAGGGCAGCGAATGCAGCGGGTACGTTTTGCCGGAGGTACCGGCGGGATCAGTCGGAGCGGTGGCATGCGGCTGGGTCGATTAGCGGGTTGTTGGATGGCCATGATCCCCACGGTGATGGGTTGCAGCCGGTTCCGCTTTGGCCCCGGCGTGCAGAAGGTACCTGCGGAGTTCGCGGGATTGGAGGGTAAGAGGACTCTGGTGCTCGTCTGGGCCGAGCCGGAGACGCTGGACCAGTATCCGCGCGCACGCTTGGACGTGGCGAACCACGTAGGTGATAAGCTTCGGGCGCATCTGAGAGACGCAGCCATCATCGATCCGCAAGTTGTGGAGAAGCACCTCACCGGCCTCAAGGGCTCCACGTATGATCCCGTCCGAATCGGCCAGCAGTTTGGCGCAGAGATGGTCGTGTACCTGGAGCTGCTGGAGTTCTCGATCCGAGATCCGAAGAATCCGCACCGCTACCGGGGACGGATCACAGCGTCGGTGTTTGTGTACGACCTGATGCGCGGCAGTCGCCACATGGTTCCGATTGAATTGAGCCGCGCCGAGGCAGCGGCTCCCGCCAGCGCGCCGCTGAGCATTCACGAGATCTCCAGCGAAAGGATTCGCAAACTTACCTGCGAGCAGTTTGCAGAAATCGTCGCGCGGAAGTTCTATCGCCATGAATTACAGCTATGACGATGCAAGACCGTTTGGGATAAGGCTCGACCGGGCAGCCGGGAGGTCCTCAGGTACGAAATGTCGCGGCTGGGGTGTTCACTTGCTCTGCTGCGGCGTGTGGGCGCTGGTGTTCGGCGGGTGTGGTCCGCAGGCTGGCGCGCTGTGGTACCATCTCGGGCTGGTCCCGAGGCAAAAGGTCGAGGCCAAGTACACGCTAACAAAGGGACCCTTGCTGATTCTGGTCGAGGGTGGCAGCGATGAGCTGGTGGCGACGCCGCGATTGCGATCGCTGCTGGTCAATGAGCTGACCAAGCAGTTCGCCCAACATCGCGTGAACAGGAACGTTATCCCACAGGCCGAGATCGACCGCCTGCGTCGAACGCAACCCCGGTTCGATCAGATTGCCACGAATCGGGTCGGCAAGAAGCTGGGCGCCGAGCAGGTACTATGGTTGACGATTGAGGAATTCGCGGTGGAAACCACCCCGGAAGATCCTACCAAGGCAGCCAGCTTGGTGCTCTCGGCTCGAGTGATCAACGCGCAGGCCAGCAGGCGCGAGGATGTGCGATTGTGGCCCGCTCCGGGGGATTGGCAGACCGTCTCTGTGACCAAGACCATGCACTTCATGCAGAAGGTTGAGGGGCAAGAGGAACTGATTCGGGTGCTGGCGGCCGAGATGGCCGAGCGTGTGGCCAAGTTGTTCCATGACTACGAAATCGCGCCGGAGTGATCATGGCAGCGCGCCCTTGCCGCCCAATCCGTCCAGCCGGTCGGCTATCGGGCGTGCCATCGGCGCCGAGCCTAGCCGAGCGGACCGGCGAATGGGTTGAGACTCAACAGCCTGAAGTTTCGCCTGGAGCCGCGGAGACCCCTTCCTAAGCAAATGCTCGAATCGTCAAGCAATGAGAGGGCTATCCTACACCTGATCGACGCAACAGCGGCCGAGAGGGTGCAGACGTTGTTGCCCGCGCTGATCGGACGGCTGTCGTTACGTGGCTGCGAACCGGTCGTCGGCGCGACGGACGCGCGGGCAACTAGACGGGCCGCTCTCCTAGATTTGCCGGTGCAACAATTTCCCGTGCGTATGGGCATCCCGGCGCTGGCGGCTGCGGCGATACGTCGATGCATTCGGCGAAAGGAGATCAGCTTGATTCATGCCTGGGGCGGTGAGGCCGCAGGGGTGGCGCAGGCAGCGGTCGATTCGGCGATGCCCTTGTTAGTCACGTTGCCCGGCTCGTCGGGGGAGCGGACGGCTAAATGGCGCAGACTGTTGGCCGAGGGCCGCAAGTGCGTGGTGGTCTGCGAGTCGGAGCCGGCCAGGCAGCGGCTCATCGAGCAGGGCGTGGCAGCGGACGGGTTGGTGGTGATCCGACCCGGGGTGGATTTCGCAGCTGTTGATCAGGCTCGTCGTCGGCAGGTCCGTGCCAAGATCGGACTGGCAGGAAACGCACTGGCGCTGCTTACGCTTCCCCCGCCAACACGGGCGGGTGGGCACTATTACGCGGTGTGGGCTGGGGCGCTTCTCAGCAGAATCCATCCTCACGTGCGCGTCATCGTGCCCGGCGAATCACGTGAGCTGCAGCGGCTGCGTCGGTTCGCGGCAAGCTTCGGGCAGCCGGATCTAGTGCTCGCCACTGGTGAGCGCTACAGCTTGGAGGAGTTGCTGGCGGCTGCCGACCTATGTGTTGTGGCGGGCAGGGAAGACGTCGATGCCGCAGGGCTGGCGTTGGCGATGGCGTCGTCGGTTCCGATCGTCGCGTCCGCCATTCCAGCCGTCACGGAGTTGCTGGCTCACCGTCACAATTGTCTGCTGTGCAGGCCGTCGGATCCGGCCGATCTGGCTTCGTGCATCCTGCGCCTGCTAGAGGACCGCGAACTGGCAGCTTGCCTGGCGGACGCGGCGCGGAGGCAGGCGTGCCAAGCCTTCCATTTGGGCCGGTGCGTAGATCGCTACTTGCTCGAGTACGAACGCGTGCTTGTTGGCGATCGAAGTGCTTCGACTGCTGCCAGCGGCTGATTCTGTCGGCGCGTGCGGGGCCATCGCGGGCGCTGCTTTCGCAAGAATGGGCAAGTGTCCTGTCGTTTCCAGAGCACAGGCCGCGGAATTCCTGTCCAGCCGCAAAGGGATGACTCACCCGCCGGTGCAGACGCTGGCGCATGCCGATCTGTCTCATCGGAAAGTTCCGCAAGGCTTTACGGCGGCGAAAGAATAACCACGAGCAATCACTCCGGCCGCCCGGAGGTGGGTGGCGTGGGCAGCATTGGTCCGCCCCGGCCCGGAGCGATACAATACCGTGCCTTCGCAGTAGGCCCTCCTCGGGGATCCTTCCAGGAGTTGTTGGGTGTCCCGGATTCTGGTGGTCAACGGTAACGAGTTGGAACGGGAGTTGGTCCGGGCGATCGCCTCGGCCGAGCACGATGTGGTCACCAGCGGGGATCTGAGCGGGGCGGTCAGGGAGCTTAAAACAGAGAAGCCCGATCTTCTGATTACCCAGATGGACGGCAAGACGCCCGATGCAGTTCGGTTGCTGACGCATATGAGGGATTACGGACTCGCAGTCCCGACGATCGTGGTAGCGGGGCGGAACTGTCAGGACCTCAAGGCGGCGGCCAGGAAGTTGGGAGCCAAAGCGTTCGTGGAACGTCCCGTCACGAGAGCCGGCTTGGAGCAAGCGATCGCCGCGGTTCTGAACTCGCCGGCGCCCGCGCCGGCGGATGTACCTCTGCTGACACGCGAAGAGAAGAGCTCCAACATCACCCAATTGGCCGAGCGCTTGAACCGCCAGATGAAATGCGGCGCCGGCTCAAGGCAGGTGTTCATTCAGTCCTTCATCACCGGCCGCCGCGCCAAGACAAAGCCCCGCGTTTGCCTGAAATGCAAAGTCCGGGCTGAGTTCGGCATGCGCCCTCACGTTTACTACGAGCACATCCGCGACATCTGCTGCGGTGATCCTCACCAGTGCGAGGCCTTGCGCCTGCTACGCCGACGCAACAACATGCAGATGACAATCTGACCCCCTGGCCGGGCATTGCCGGCTATTCAATCAAGCTCGAGTTTCAAGCCGCGCTCACCCGTTCCCGGCAGCTTGCGAGGCAACGGATGGCGTGTTTCGCTTGGTCCGTGTTCGGCGCAGGAGGCCGCGGAGGCGGCCCAGCAGGGCGCTGGCGGCGAAGATCACGCAGAGAGTCAGGACGATCAGCGGACCGGTGCTGACGTAGCCGAGCCAGATCGAAATTAAGATCCCTGCAGGCACGCTGCCGATGCCCGCCGCCAACGAGGCGATCAGCACCCGCCCGATTCGTCGGGACCAGAAGTTGGCCGCCGCCCCCGGGAGAACCAGCAGGGCGCTGCATAGGATGACCCCGAGCAGGCGCATGGCCGCAACGATGGTCAGTCCCAGCAGGACGAGCAATCCATAGTAGAGCGCGCCGGTACGCACGCCGAAGACGCCGGCGGCTTCCTCATCGAAACTCAGGAAGACCATCTCTTTGAAGACGGCCAAAATGGCGAGGATGCCCACGGCCGCCAGCATGGAAACCACCCACAACTCGTCCGCCGCAATGCTCAAGATGTTGCCGAAGAGCAGATCGTGAAGCGAAGGGGTGTAGCCTAGTTCGGTCCTGGTTATCTTTCCTGCGGCTAACAGTCGGTTGATCCATTCGTTTCGCAGGTCGATCATGACGGCTCCGAGGGCCATGGCTGCTACCAGGCAGATGCCGATCGCGGAGTCCTCGCTGACGCGGCGCTGTCGCGCGATCCGACCGATGAGCAAGGCGGTGGCGATACAGAAGACGGCGATCACGCCATCTCGCGGCAGGGGTCGACTGAAGTCCGGCAGCACCAGAGCCAACAGCAGCGCTGCACCCGCGCCCCCGAAGGCTGCGTGGCTGATGCCTTGCCCGATGAAGGCCATGCGCCGTTGCACGACGAAGACGCTGAGCGTGCTGCAGAGGGCTGCTACGGCCACCCCGCCCCACATAGCATTGTGGTAGAAGGGATACTCCCAGAAGCGTTGCCATACGGAAACCACTGAAAGCAGCGAGGTCATGTTACGGTTCCCGCGAGGGCTTAGCTTGAGGCGCGCGCTGTTGACCGGCGGCGGCAAGACCTTCCACAGCGTGCTTGAACACGTGGCTGAGCACGTCGTTTGTCAGTCGCTGCGGCACGTCGTGAAAGTGCAGCGTGCGGTTGAGGCAAGCGATTCGTTGGCAGGTGGCCAGTGCTTTGCCCAGGTCGTGCGAGACGATCACGAGCGTGACGCTGAACTCGCGTTTGATCGCGTCAGTGAGCTCGGCGAAGAGGGCCTGGCCGGGCTGATCTACGCCGATCGTTGGCTCGTCGAGCATGAGGATGCCCGGGCGCGGCGCGAGGGCACGTGCAACGACGGCTCGCTGCTGCTGCCCGCCGGACAGCTCGCCGATCGGCCGGTCCGCGATGGCGCGCAGGTCCATGACGGTTATGACGTGCTCCACGTAGTCGAGGTCGTCGCGTCGGTATCGTCGAAACAGGCCGGTCTTGCCGACCAGCCCCATGCGGACGACTTGTCGAACCGAGACGGGCAAGTCCCAGTTCGGGTTCTGGCGTTGAGGAACCCAGCTTACCACGTTGCCTCGGCGTCTTGCCTCCTCGGGGGTCATCTCGTGCAAGCGAACCGACCCGGTGTAGCCCCGGAGTAGCCCGAGGATGACCTTGAGCAGCGTGGTCTTGCCCGCGCCGTTCGGCCCGACCACCGCCAGCGTCGAGCCGGCCGCGACGTGCAGGGAGATGTCCTCCAAGGCTAGAGTGCCGTCCTCGTATCGGTACGAGACGTTATCGACACAGATGGCCTCCGCGCCGACGTGGTCATGGCCGACGTACTGGACCGGGGCCTCAGATTCAGGTTTGCCCGTGTTCACGACTAGTCCTTTTTCAGGGCCTCGACCAGGGCGGCGAGATTCGTCCGCATGAGAGCCAGGTAACTATCGTGGCCCGGCACGGCCGG
>CAYGAN010000122.1:0-5308 GCA_964347585.1 uncultured Planctomycetales bacterium
AGCCGCTGGAATACTCGTCCCTTCCCGCAGGGAATGATGGGACCGGACGAGTCTATGACCCGGCAGTAGCGCGACCTGCCCTTGCGAGCCTGCCTGAAGAGGCCGGCAGGCTAGCCGTTGCTACCGAAGGAACCAATTGAGCGAAGAAATGACAGGACGCGAGAAGATCGAGGCAGCCTTCTCAACCGACGGGACACGAGAGGTCGCCGCTGTGATTCCCTATCAAGACATCTTCATTCGCGACCATTGGGACGAGCTGACGTCATGCCCCTGGTGGTACGCGCAAGCGCCGGAGGCGGAACGGCAGCTGGCGTGGCGCCGTGAGGTAATTGACAAGGCCGGACAAGACTGGTTCGGCCTGCCCGTCTGGCTCCCCCGAAAGCAACGAGAAGGCCTGCGCATCGAAGCACGCCCGGACGGGGTGTTCCGAGTTGACACGCGGACCGGAGAACACGTCCTGCTGACAAGGCCTCGCGTCGGTGGCTGGGCACCGGTAAGGCAAGTGCAATCGGTGCAGCCGGAGCGCCTGGCGGAGACGACCGACGAAATCGACGCGCTCATCCCGGCGCCCTGGCGATTCGACCCGGACGAGATCACGACAGACGGCAGGGGCGACCTGGCCGCCGGCCTGTTGAAGGAGTTTGGCAACAGCCTGTATCCCATTTGGCGCGTGTCCTCGCCGTTGTGGTGCTGCTACGGTTTGTGGGGGTTCGAAGGCATGATGACAATGATCGGCGAGCGGCCCGATCTGGTGCAATACGCGTGCGAACGGTTCCTTGCCCTGGCTATACGCGCCGTCCGGGAGGCCGCTCTGCTCGGCGCTGCAGGAGTCTGGATCGAAGAGTGCATGACGGACATGATCAGTCCCGAACCGTTTCGTTCACTCAACGTCCCATTTCTTGCGCAGCTGGTCGAACAGGGCCGCGTGGCGGGTTTGAAAAGCATCTACTATTTCTGCGGCAGCCCTGCGGGCAAGTGGGATCAGATCATCTCCGTTGGCGCTGACGCGATCGCGATGGAGGAGGGCAAGAAAGGCTTTGAGATCGACATCAACCGTGTCGTCGCGGAGGTACGCGGCCGGTGCACGGTCTTGGGTAATCTCGACGCCGTCCGTGTTCTCCAAGACGCCAGCGAAGAGCACCTGCGGACGGAGATCGCCCGACAGATCGCCGCGGGCCGACGCAACGGCGGCCGGTTCGTCATGAGCCTGGGCAGCCCCGTCACGCCGGGCACATCAGTCGAAAGTGTACGCCTCTATTGCGACCTCATACACGAGCTGGCAAGGGCGTAGGCATGCTGCGCGAGGAGGGCGCACGCATGCAGTTGGCTGTGATGACGCCGTTACGCGTGAGCACGGCGATTGTTGTGCGCATCGAGAAGGGAAGTGTGTGGTCGCGTTCTTGGCGCTTTCATGGGGTCTGAGAAGGTTACTGCCTCGGTCGGTGAATGCGTCTTGCCGGAGTGCCTCATGACTCCGAGAATCGGGCGTAGCGGCACATCAGCACTTCGCAGCGGGAGGTCCAGTCATGTTTGCGGATCGATCCTTACGTCCTTTCGTTGTGGTGACCGGGATGGTCCTGTTGCCCATCAATTCAAGGACGGCAGGTGTCCCTCCGCCGCCAGCTCAGCGCTTGCCCGGCCCAACGCTAGGCCAGCTCGAAAGTTACTGGCTCGCTCCCTACGTGAGGGTCACTACTGATCGGCTCGGAGAGAGATCGACGACAAGCGTCCGCTGGTTCGACGCAACCGGCCGGGTCGTCCGCGAAGTGTCGGGCCCCGGCGTTGACGCGCGGCAAGGCTACGTCGACGAGGTAGCTGGCGGGGTCACAACGATTCACGCTGTCAACGGCAATTGGAAATTCGTCTTACCTCGCAAGGCGGACAGCTTCACTTCCGCGACACCAGACAGCCGCACAGTCATTCGCACGTTCCAGACCATGGACGGGAAGACAGCTGTCGACGTGTACGTGCTCGGGAAGCTGGTGGGCACCATCGGTCCCTTCGCGCAGTACGAAGAGCACAGAGTGCAGCTTGGCGCGGATGGGAGCTTCGCTTTTCTCGCGCGGCAGGAAAAGAGGAGAATACCGCAGATTGTCGCTGTAGGCCCGGACGGCAGGATTCGCTTCCAGGTTGACTGCGAGGGTGCCTTTGGCTCTCCCATCGCAGCCCCGGGCGGCAATGGCGTTCTCGTGGAGTCAGGCGCCGGCAAGCCCGGGCAGGATACCTTTGCCTTCTACACGAAGGCCGGGAAGGTCTCGTCCTTACAGGTCGGCCCGAACCCGATCTTCGTAGGCTGGATCCCTGGCAGCAGTAAGTGCTTGTTCTGGACGCATGGATTCCGGGACATGCAGTATCACCTGATCGATTGGGATGCCGGCAAGAAGCTCTGGAGCCTTCCCAATCCCAGCGTGCGCCGTGCGATACGAGAGACTGAGCAGGAGATCGCGGTCGGCAAGGACTATGTCCTGTTCGGCGGCCTTGAGCTGATGAAGGTCGGCGATTGGGAAGTCCCCGTGCCGAGCATCTATGCAGTAAAGACCCCGCGCGGAGAGGTCGTTGCAAGGTGGCTTCCGTCGCCGCTGCCCGCTTTTCCTGTGGATTGCGGCAGATTCATGAAGCTCGCAGGCAAGCTATCCCTCGTGTATGAGAAGGAGTTCACCGAGATCAACCTCGGGGACATAGCTGCCAACAGGAACGGTTGGAGACCGTACCAATTGCCGCCCGTTGCATTCGATATCCGAAGATGACGCGCCTTCTGCAGAGCCGCCCGCTTCAGGCCCGAATGTTGCCGATCATCGGTGTCTCATCCGCACGCGCTCCCCGATCTCGCCCGAGATGTCCCAGCTCAGTGGATTCACTACTGTCAGCGTGGAAGTCCACTACGCCATTCCGAAGTACCGGCCGAGGGCTGAGTCGAACGGCGCGGTGCCATCACATCCCGGCCCGTCCCCCGCTCCCAGGGAGGGCAGCGCCTTATCTCCAGTCGCCGGACCAGCGCAGCGGGCAGCAGATGAAGCGCGAGCATCGCAGGAGCAGCCTCCGAAGCAGTCCTCCTGTCGAGCTCAGCTGCCAGTGGGGCGCGCCGGCGCAGGCCCAGCCATCTCAGCCACCACCGCAATGCTGGGCAGCGCCCGACGCCGCCGATGGCCGTATCCGTCAAGCAAGCCGACGTGAGGATCGCTCGCGAGCAGCGGGACCTCAGCCCCCGACAAGATCGCACAAACGTCGTCGGTCATCCTCACATTCAGCGCCGGCAGATAGATCCCCTTCGAGTAACGCGCGAGCAGCGAGGGATCGGCAAGGACCATGTCGTCCGTGAGGAAGTCCACGGGCAGCTTGTGGTTCTCGCTAGCGGCCTGGTAAACCGACAACGTCGCGGCGTACACGTCGATCTCGTCGGGCAGGGCGACGATACCGGGCATGGAAAGGAAGATCGCCCGCTTCGGCGCGACCGTAACCTTCGGGGCGGTCAGGGCCTCGGCCAGCGGCTCCCAGAAGGTCCACTTCTTCGTATCGAGCAGGTTCTTGGTCGCCCAGTTCGCGCAGGACATCCCATCCACGCCATGAGCCAGCGAGACCTGCCATTGCCGATTGGCCTTCTCGTCGGAGATGAACGGGTGCCAGGGCCCGTCGATCTCGTTGCAGATGCGTCTGCCCTGCGCCACGCTACGCAGGTAATCCATCGAAAAGGCCCAGTCGAACTGGAACCCGTCATCGACGACGATCCAATCGGCATGTTGGATGAGCTTTGTCGTATCGCGTGTTGCCCGCGCGCGGGACAAGCCATCCCAGATCGAGCCGAACTGTGTGCCGAACCGGGCGCCCCGGACGCTGTGGACCGCGTCCGCCGCGGTCTTGAGAATCCGCGCCAGCTCGTCGATTCGGAAGGTTTGGCAGTCCAACCGCGGCGAAGCTTCCGGCGTTATCTGGTCGAATCGATCGAAACGTGTGGACCACCGCTCGTTCAGCGTCTTGACGGTCTTGTGACGTTGTTGGAGCGACTTGGTGTAGTTACGTCGAGCGTGGTCGCTGAAGTCGATTGGCTCATCGAAGGCGTACTCCGATTCGCACGGAGGCGAGAAGTGAACCGACCAGAACAGCACCGGCTTCGAGACCGCGCCCGGGGTGGCTTCGTACCGATTCTCATATCGGGCTGCGACGGCATGAAGCAGGCGCGCGACCCACTTGTGCACCTGCGGATCGGAGAAACTAAGGCATCGGGCTTTGTTCAGGGGCGAGACGAACACCTTCCCGTCCGGCGTGCGGGCCAAGTGCTCGTCGCCGACCCATTCGGGCAAGGAGCTGCCCATCTCGACCCGCGGCCAGATGCGCAGGCCTCGATGCGCGACGTGGTCCATTCTTTCATCGAGCCAGGCCCATTCGAACCGGCCCTCTTTCGGCTCGATCGTCTTCCAGGGAATATGGATGGAGATCGTGTTGCACTTTCTCTGGACAGCCGCGTCCACGTACGCGCTGAACTGCTCCGTGGTTCGCCCCCACTGCGCCCAGATCAGCGTCATCAGGGGGCGAAACTCCCGGCGGGGATCTTTGCCCCCGCCGGCTGCAACTCCCGTGATCGTAGCCAAGACGATGACGCCTCCCATCAACGCGCGCATACTCGCGCCCTCCAGAGGAACTTGACGCCTTCCCGAGGCAGGAATGTATCGTTGGCGTTCGCGCGGAACAAGCGCACTGTGCCACGAGCTCCGCAGGGATGGTCCCGACGCCGGCCATGAGCCAGCCGGACCCTTCGGCGCTTGGGCACTCGCGCGGGGAGCTGCTGACGGTCGTGTCCGGATCGCGGCTGTGCACGACCCCGCAGACACCACAGGCCCGCCTGGCGTGCTGAGCGGGGGGACCGGACAGCGTTTTTCTTCGAATCGTTCTTGACCTGGCCGGAAAAGGTCGATAAACATTAGATAGCGTATCTGGAGCTCTGCGGATGGCGCGTTGCTATTGTCAGCCTGGATTTCATCACTTCGGCAGCACGGTTCGATACGTCCTGCGAAGCGGGCTACGACTGCGCCTGCGCATACGCGTAGGGCTCCCGGCCGGTGGCCGCCACGTTTAGTACCTTACCCTAGCGATCTGAGAGCCCTACGCATCACGGCGTAGGGCTTTGTGCTTTTACGGAACCGGCCAGCCGGCGCTGACAAAGAGCCGCTCGCATTGTGGACCGGTGAGGCTCGTGAGCGCGTTGATTCGTAATCCCGTTGTCGCAGGCGATTGCCGCAACCAACGGCGGCAGGGCAGGCCGTCCGCGACCGTCGCGCTGGCTGCGCGCTTTGCCGCACGGAGATCCGGAGGA
>CAYGAN010000122.1:5318-13555 GCA_964347585.1 uncultured Planctomycetales bacterium
CGGGTCCGGGCGCTGCCGTGCCCCGAATCCGGCCCAGAACTGCCGATCGTCCCTGACCGCGAACCCGATCGCTGCAGCGGGCATCGCGGGAACGAATCAGTCACTGACAAGCTCGCCGGACTACGCCGGTGGGCATGCATCCAGGAGATCAATGAGATGACAAGCTCAAGCGATAAACAGGACGCAGAGCAGCCGGTGATTCGGATCTTCGACACGACGCTTCGAGATGGTGAACAGTCGCCGGGGGCATCACTCAACCGCGCGGAGAAGCTCGAGGTGGCTCGCGAGCTGGAATTACTTAACGTGGACGTAATCGAAGCGGGCTTTCCGATCAGCAGCCCCGACGACTTCGAAGCGGTCAAAGCAGTCGCTGACGCGATAGAAAAGTGTACGGTGGCCGGCCTGGCACGATGCATGGAAAAAGACATCGAACGGGCCGCCGCCGCCGTGAAGGACGCCAGGAGTCCGCGAATCCATGTCTTCTGCGCGACGAGCGAGATCCACCTGAAGTACAAGTTCAAGCGCGCCCAGGAGGAGATCCTCAAGATGAGCGTGGAGGGCACCAAGCTCGCCAAGAGCTTTGTCGATGACGTTGAGTTCAGCCCCGAGGACGCATCACGGACTGAGCCGGCGTTCCTGGCAGAGGTCGTCGAGGCGTGCATCGACGCCGGCGCGACGACGGTCAACATACCCGACACCGTCGGGTACGCCACGCCCGAGCATTTTGCCGAGGTCATCCGGTACCTGCGGGAGCACGTCGGGAACATCGATCGCGCGGTGATCAGCGTGCACTGCCACAACGATCTCGGGCTGGCCGTGGCGAATTCGCTGGCGGCCGTGCGTGCCGGCGCGCGGCAAGTCGAGTGCACGATCAACGGCCTGGGCGAACGTGCGGGCAATTGCAGTCTTGAGGAAGTCGTAATGGCCCTGCGCACCCGGAACGATTTCTTCGGGTGCAGGACCCGCATCAATACGAAGCGGATCTATCCCGCCTCGCGGCTGGTGAGCGCGCTGACTGGCATCCACGTTCAGCGGAACAAAGCCATCGTTGGCGAGAACGCCTTCGCGCACGAAGCCGGCATTCACCAGCATGGAATTCTCCAGCATCGAACGACTTACGAGATCATGAACCCGGAGGACGTCGGGATACCAGCGAGCCGACTGGTGCTGGGCAAACACTCCGGCCGCCACGCGTTTCGCGACCGGCTCGAACAGCTGGGATACCGTCTGGCGGATGACCAGACCGACAAGGCCTTCGATCGCTTCAAGGCGCTGGCGGACAAGAAGAAGGAAGTCTTCGACGCCGACCTGCAGGCCATTGTGGACGAGATGACCAGTGTTGTGCCGCAGGTCTGGGAACTCGCCAGCGTGCAGGTGACCGCCGGCGGGGGCGTGATCCCGACGGCGACCGTCCGAATGAAGCGGGTTGCGGACGGGCAGATCGTCGAGGACGCAGCGACCGGGGACGGGCCGGTGGACGCAGCATACTCGGCCATTCAGCGGATTGTCGGCGTGGCCGTCACCCTCTCTGACTATCAGCTGCGGGCGATCACCGGCGGCAAGGAAGCGCAGGGCGAGGTGACTATCGAGGTGATCGACAACGGCCACAAGATTCGCGGGCGCGGGGTCTCTACGGACATCATCGAGGCCTCCGCCAGCGCCTACGTCAACGCGATCAACAAGGTGATCGCTGTGGGTGAACGCGACGCAGGCGCGGTCGGTCCGAGTTGACGCGCGTCGCACGACCGTTGCCGTACGAATGGACGATCCGGTCATGACGCTGCTGTGCGTACCGCTGACTTCGTCGAGCGTCGAACAGATGTGCGAGGACGCCCGCCGAGCGCGCGCCGCGGGAGCGGACATCGTCGAGCTGCGCTTGGACTATCTGCACTCGATCGAGCCTGATGAGTTGTCACGATTGCTGGCCGAGACGGCACCGGCAATCGTGACCTGCCGGACGAATCGAGAAGGCGGCCAATTCGGCGGCGCCTCGTCCGACCGGATCGCGCTCCTGGCCGCCGCGTGCAAGCACGGGCCGAGTCTTGTCGATCTCGAATACGAGGATTGGCGCAGCTCGGCGGAGATCCGCGACCAGCTCGGCAGCGCCATCGCCGAGCCGCTGCGGCTGATCCTGTCGTTCCACGATTTCTCGGGCCGGCCGTCAAGGCTGCTGAACATCGTGCGCTCGATGGCGGACACGCACGGCTGCGATGTTGTCAAGATCGTCTGGCAGGCGCGCAACATCTGCGACAACTTCGAGGCGTTCGAGATCCTCCGGGCGGCGTCGCGTCCGACGATCGCATTATGCATGGGCGAGGCCGGTATCCCGTCCCGGGTCTTGGCAAAGAAGTTCGGCGCGTTCCTGACGTTCTGTTCGCTCCGAGCCGGCGCGGAGTCGGCGCCGGGCCAGATCAGCATCGAGAAGATGAAGCGCCTGTACCGATGGAACGTGATCGACTCGGATGCCGCCGTTTACGGCGTAGTGGCTTGTCCGGTGGCGCATTCGATGAGCCCGGCGATGCACAACGCGGCCTTTGGCGAACTGGGCCTCAATGCGGTCTATCTGCCGATGCGCGTGGAGCCCAGCTACGAGCATTTCGCGGACTTCGTTCGTGGCTGCCTGGAGCGGCCCTGGCTCGACGTCCGCGGGCTGAGCGTAACGATCCCGCACAAGCTGAACGCCCTGAAGTTCGTCGGCAGTAACGTAGAGCCCCTGGCCCAGAAGATCGGCGCGGTAAACACGCTGATCCTCGAGAACGGCAGAGCCCGCGGCATGAACACGGACTACGCAGGGGCGTTGGACGCGCTCACCGAGGCGCTCCAGTGCGAGCGAAGCGACCTGCGCGGCGAGCGCGTGGCGGTGATCGGCGCCGGCGGGGCCGGGCGGGCGATTGTCGCAGGACTGCGCGACTGCGGCTCCGCGGTGAGCATCTACAACCGAACCCTCAGCAAGGCCGAGGCGCTGGCTGGAGAGTTCGACTGCCAGGCGCTGCCCCTAAGCAGCGCCAGTCGGTGCGAGGCGGACATCGTGATCAATACGACGAGTCTGGGAATGCATCCCGACGTGGACCAGACCCCGCTGCCGACGGAGGCGCTCCGGCCGGCAATGACCGTCTTCGATACGGTCTATAACCCGATCGAGACCCGCCTGCTTCGCGAAGCGAGCCAGGCCGGCTGCAAGACCATCAACGGGGTTTCGATGCTGGTCAATCAGGCCGTCATCCAGTTCGAGACGTGGACCGGGCAGCCCGCACCGCGCGAGCGGATGAGACAGGTGTTAATCGAACGGCTCTCGGAGCAGACCGACGACTGATGTTGCCGGCAAATGGATACGGTTGCGGATCTTCCAGTCATAGCTGATCTGAAGCAGGCAAGACGGAGGCGCGCAGCAATGGAACGAATAAGGAAGGTTGTGCTGGCGTATTCGGGTGGGTTGGACACAAGCGTGATCCTGCCCTGGATTCGCGAGACGTACCGGTGCGAGGTGATCGCGTTCGTGGCCGACATCGGCCAGGGCGCGGACGAGCTGAAGGGCATCGCGAAAAAGGCCAAGGCCAGCGGCGCCACCAAGTGCGTCGTGCGCGATCTGCGGCCGGAGTTCGTGCGCGACTTTCTCTGGCCGCTCCTCAAGAGCGGGGCAGCGTACGAGGGCAAGTACCTGCTGGGCACGTCCGTCGCCCGACCGCTGATCGCCAAGGAGCAGGTCCAGGTGGCTCACGAAGAAGGGGCCGACGCTGTCGCCCACGGCGCGACCGGCAAGGGCAACGATCAGGTCCGGTTTGAGACGACTTACGTGGCCCTTGACCCGAAACTCAGGATCGTGGTGCCGTGGCGGGACCCACGGTTCAAGCTGCAAAGCCGAGAGGCGGCGGTCGAATACGCCCGGGCGCGGCGCATCCCCGTCGAAGCAACGAAGAAGAGCATCTACTCGCGCGATCGGAACCTGTGGCACCTCTCGCACGAGGGCGGCGAGCTCGAGACCACCTGGGCGGAACCGAAGGACCAGATGCTGATGATCTCGGTGCCACCCGAGGGGGCCCCGGCTCGTGCAGCGTACGTCGAGATCGGGTTCGAGCGGGGCGCGCCGGTGTCGCTGAACGGTTCTAAGGTTGACGGGGTCAAGCTCATCGAGCGGCTGAACGCCTTAGGCGGCAAGCACGCCGTCGGGCAGACGGACCTGATCGAGAACCGGCTCGTGGGCATCAAGTCGCGCGGGGTGTACGAGACGCCCGGCGGGACGATCCTGTTCGAGGCCCACCGGGCACTGGAAAGCGTCTGCCTCGATCGCGAGACCGCTCACTACAAGCAGCAAGTGGCCCTGAAGTACGCAGAGCTCGTGTACTACGGGCAGTGGTACACGCCGTTGCGCGAGGCGATCGACGCGTTCGTAGACCACACGCAGCAGTTCGTGACCGGCACGGTGCGCGTCAAACTCCACAAGGGCGTGTGCGGCGCAGTGAGGGTCAAAAGCCCCTACTCGCTCTTCATCGAGCGACTCGCAAGCTTCGAGATGGGTGCGGAATACGACCCGGCCGACGCGACGGGTTTTATCAAGCTCTATGCCCTGCCCGCCAGGGTCACCGGAGCCGTCCAAAGGCGCCGAAGCGGCCGGCGGAAAGGAAAGGCCAAAGCCAAGTGATCGGACCGGCCGATGAAAGCCATGATGATCCGTCGTCTGGGGTACGCTCTGGCGTGGGGGTGGATGTTGATCGGCGTGTGCGGGTGTCGCTCCGTCGAGCAGGACGTGACCTATAACCCGTACGTAGTCAATCAAGGCCGCCCGTCCGTCTGGCGACAGCTCGAAGCGATCCCCGAAGCAGGCGAGGAGGCCATCAGACAGCTCGACGTGCGCATGGAGAACGCGCTCTACTGATACAGCCGACTCTCGCGAGCGGCCAATCCCTTGATCGTCTGTTCCCGCCGCGCGCATGCCCACTGGCGCGCAGTGATCGCGTGTTTCTGCGCCCGGCACGTCGGAACCCTTACGGATAGATCAGCGAATCGGTCGGTGAGTTCTGACCGCGCATAGGATAATCAGCACCGGGGAAAATCCCCCTGCCGGGCGCGTTGCCCCGCGGGCTGGGTCCTTGCGTGTAGATGTTGTCGTCATCGACGCCGAGGCAGGGCCTCTTGTGGAAGCGGACGTGCCCGTCGGCAAAGAGGATGTTCTGGCCCTCGCCCTGGCCGCGCCCGCCGTGGTTGGGACTGTTCCAGGGCTGCCACTTCTCGGGTGGATCACGCAGGCGAGCGGTGATCCAGCCGGGGTCGGCGAGCGCGTCACTGCCGTCCGCGGCAAGTTGCGAGTACGGTCCTTTGTCGGCAGCCAGCGGCATGCCGGGGTCGCAGTTCTCTCTCGGGACGGCCTTGTTCCGTTGACCGAACGGCACCTGATACCCGTAGCTGACGTACTCATACCCCTGGAAGTCGTAGTAGAGCTGGACGTCTTCGGTATCATCGACCTTATCATTGCTGCTGGGACACTTAAGCAGCTTGGTCGTGCAGGTCCCGGCGCGGATGAGCATCCAGAACGCTCTCGTCGTCGAATAGGCCGGCGGATGCTCGACAGCGCGGTTCTTGCCGATTTGGCCGACGTAATCGAAATCCCCGATCCCCGAGGCCGGATTCGGCCAGAACTCGTTGTTCTGATTGGCGTACACTGCGCAGCCCTTGGCGATCCCGCTGAGTTTCGCAACGCACCTAGCTCCGCCAAGTGTCCGAGCCGACATAAGAGCAGAGATTAGGATGAAAACAACGAGCAGCCCGAGGAGCATCATACAGACCCCGAGGACGATGGCGGCGATGGCCAAGCCCTGACCCTTCTGCCTGCCTGCGCTGCGGTTGATCCGGTCGAGTGCAATGGTCCCCACGATGACGGCTGCTATGCCTGGTATGATGAGAAATCCAAGCAGGGCCAGTCTGCACGCCTGGTTCGCCAGCGGACACGTCCTGGCCGATCCGCCGGCCGGCCACAACGTCTCCGGCGACGCCGCGTTCGAAGCAGGAACGGCTGTGTACCACACGCCGCAATGTGCGCATCGGACCTGCTGGCCTAAGAGATGATCCCCGACGCGCAGAGATTGCCCGCAATTCGCACAGCGCACCAGGCGAGCCATTGCGGATGGTCTCCGAGGAACCTGCCCGTCCGCGGCAGTGATCTACTGCTTAGAAGTACCGAGACCTAAAGGCGGCCTGGGGGTCGCGCCGAGCCTGCGCAGATCGCGCACGACGCCCGGTTCAGCTGGGTTCAACTCGTAGGCGCGTTGCAGCAGTTCTATCGCTCGTCGATTGTTGCCTAGGCGAACGTAGAACCGCCCGAGCTCGGCGTGGGCTCTGGCATTGCGGGGTTCCATAGCGACGGCCTGCTTGAAGTAGTTCAGGGCCCCGTCGTAGTCGCCTCGTTCCAAGAGCTCCTTGGCGAGAAAGATGTGACGTTCGGCGGCCGGTCCGGCGTAGTCCTTGGCCCATTCCGCCAATTCCAGGGCCTTCTGATACTTGCCCTTGAGCTCCAAGGCGCGATTCTTGCCCTCGAGGGCAGCCTGATAGCCCGGGAACGCCTCGATCGCCTGGCTATAGTAGAAGATCGCATCCTCAACCGCCTTGAGCGCTCCCGGGGTGTTGTCCTCTCGGTACTTCCCGCGGGCCAGCGTGTGGTAGCACCTCGCCATGAAATAGAGCGTCTCGGCGCGCTCGGGGTGCTTTTCGAGGACCGCCTCAAAGATCGCCTGGGCGCGGGCAAGCTCCCCCGCGCGGTAGGCGCGCACGCCCTCAATGTGCAGGTCGCTCAACGTGGGCCCGCACCCCACCAATACGACTCCCGCGCCCGCAACGAGCAGCATGACAATAGTCTTCACGCCGTACCTCCCGTCGGCCGTAAGAGTTGCGTCGATGCGAATGGTAACAGGCCCTTATCGCGCTTGCAACCGCCTGCGCCTGACAAACCGCCCTCCAGCCGGAGGTGCGCTGCGGGCAGCCGCGCCGGGGCCGACAGGGGGCCCGCGCACGGTTTGTTACTTGATCCGGTCGAACACGTGACGGAGAATCTGCGGAACGGCGGGAAGCATGAGGGAGGTGTGGCCATGCCGATCTATGAATACGTCTGCAACAATTGCCGGAAGAAGTTCAGCAGAACGATGACGTTCAGCCAGCACGAGCGGCGACCGCGACCTGCCTGCCCGAAATGCAACAGCCATAGGGTCAGTCAGCGGCCGAGTGCGTTCCAGGCCGTCACCGGCAAGAAGACGTAACGCCCGACTCGGACGGGCCGCCAACGGCACCCGCACCCTTGGCATTGCGCGACGTAGTAGCAAGGGGCATTCAACACCGTGCTCGCCGCGACGGCCGTTAGCGCGTGGACGCAACCGCCCGGCAGCTTATAGGGTGTGTAAGATGGTCAGGATCTTGCGGAGAAGCGGTTGGTTCATCATGGCAGCCAGCGTGAGCGTGGTCAGTTCGTCGGTCGCGGCGGGGACCGAGCAGACCACGACGAAACCGGCTGCGGTCGATCCGGAGGTCGAAGCCATTCTGGACCGACTCGAGAAGGCCGGTCAGGCCATACATGACCTGCAGGTCGCGGTACGATATCAGATGCTCGACCTCGTCATCGGGGACACGATCATCAAGACCGGCCAGATCCTTTTCCGCAAGGAAAAGCCCAATCCGAAGTTCCTGATCCGCTTCGACGAAACGCGCCAGGAGGACGTGCGCGACAGGAGCAAAGAGTGGCACCTGTTCGACGGCCGCTGGTATATCGAGGCCCATGAGAAGACCAAGAGCATCATCAAGCGGGAGATTGTTCCGCCGGGCAAGCACATCGAACCGTTCCGGATCGGCAAGGGCCCGTTCCCGCTGCCCTTCGGGCAGAAGAAGCAGGAGATCCTCGAGCACTTCGACGCAACTCTGGTTCCCCCCAAACCGGGCGATCCACCGAGGACGGACCATCTGCTTTGTGTTCCGCTCAAGGCAAGCTCGATGGCCCAGGAGTACAAGCGGCTTGAGTTCTTCGTCAGTCGCAAGGTCGATCTGCCGGTCAAGATCATCGCGCACCGCAAGAGTGACGACAAGCAGATCACCGTCGGCTTTCCCGGCCTAGAGGACCGAGACAAGCACATCAACACGGGCTTCGCCGGGAGCCGGGTGGGCGAAGGGGCGATTGCCGCGGGCCGAGACTGGTCCGTTCATTCGGAAACTCTCCCCCCTGAACCGCCGCCTCAGCCCTGATCCGCAAGATAAGTGAATCT
>CAYGAN010000122.1:13565-14078 GCA_964347585.1 uncultured Planctomycetales bacterium
CGCTGCGCGAAGCGGTCGCCGAACGCCAGGAGCGAGTGGCAGAGCTGGAGCTTGAGTTGTTCGACGCCCGAGCCTCGCTGGCCACCTTTGAGCTGGACAGCGACCCGGACCCCGGAAACGTGGCGACGGGGAACGGACGCGTCCCCTTCTCGGCCGCGACGCAGGCGGCGGAAAACACTTGACGTTGATCTCCTGCTCAAGCACCGTACGCAGCCGGCTCACCAGGAGGAACCTGTGGCTACCGGGCCATGATGTTGAAGCGGTAGGAGGAAATGCATCGTGGATAAGCAGATGCTCGGGGCGGTTGTCATCACGGTTGCGCTGGGCGCTGCCGTTGCCGGCGCGGAGGTGCTGTTGATCAATGAAATGGTTGAAGCGGAGCAGCGAACAGAAGTGCGTTTCGACTGGGGGAACAGGCCGGCGCCGGTGTTTTCGATTCGGGAGGCTTGGAAGTTACCTCGAGTTTGGTTTTTGTATTACTTATTTTAATTAAATCCACCCTGGTTATGCTTG
>CAYGAN010000123.1:0-5613 GCA_964347585.1 uncultured Planctomycetales bacterium
TGGGGACGGTACCGTGAATGCGACCGACCTGTCGGCTGTTCGGATGCATTTCGGCGCTGACCTGACCGTCGCTGACAATGCCAAGCACGACATTGTCTCAGACGGCGCGATCAACGCGCTGGACCTGTCCAGTTGCCGGATCCAGTTCACGCACACAGCGCCGTACACAACAGCACGCCTGGCAACAACGGGCCATGGGACGACTCCTGTGGCCCGCCTGCTTGACTGACCGGCGAGAACAAGCGCGGGCAGCGAAGGCGTTATCGGCGAGGCGGGCATAAAGTGCCGCGGGGTGGGGGCTGGGAGCATGGAGCGGCATCCAAATCGGCGCGGTTTTTGCCCTGCGCCCGATCCACCTTGCACGAAAGAACTGACTGCCAGCGGTTGCCGAAATCAGCGTCTCATCGGCCACGGCCCTGCCCGTTGGCGGCAGCGCCTTGACCGCCTCGGCTCGTGACCTGAGAATGCTAAGCCCTGCTTGCGGAGGACGGGCCGATCGAATCTTTCGTGTTTCCAAGGTGGGCTAACCGCCTACGGCTTGCGCTGGTTGTCTTGGTGCTCGTTGTCCCGCCGTATGTGGTTCTTCTGGTCGCGTACGGTGCTTCACCACGAACCACGGACGTGGGCTACCAGCCCGCCCAGCCCCTGCCGTACAGCCATGCGCAGCACGCCGGCAAACTGGGAATCGACTGTCGCTATTGTCACACGACCGTCGAGTACGCCGCTCTGGCTGCGGTTCCCCCCACACAGACGTGCGTGAACTGCCACGCGAACATCATGCCGGACAGCCGGAAGATGTTGAAAGTCCGCGAGAGCTACGCGACAGGTTTGCCGATCGAGTGGGTCCGTGTGCACGATCTGCCGGACTTCGTCTATTTCGACCACAGTGCGCACGTACGGCGCGGTGTCGGTTGTGTTTCCTGCCACGGGCGGGTGGACAAGATGGAAGTGGTGTACCAAACCGAACCACTGAGCATGGGTTGGTGCCTGGACTGCCACCGCAAGCCCGAAGAGCATCTACGACCGACGGCGGTTGTCACGCAAATGGACTGGGTACCGTTCGAGGAGCGTGTAACTCTGGGTCGGCGGGTGCGGCGAGAGCTGAACATCGATCCCTCGACGGATTGCTCGACATGCCACCGCTGAACGAAGGCAAATCTGACAGGTTTCGTTGGCGCAGTCTCGACGAGCTGGCTGGCACGCCGGGGTTCCGCGCGTCCGTTGAAAAGCAGTTTCCAACTGCCGCACCCCGGTTCAGCGACTCGACGACGCGGCGAGACTTTTTGAGTCTCATGGGCGCCTCGCTCGCGCTGGCCGGGATGACTGGCTGCCGCTGGCCGCGGGAGACGATCGTACCGTACGCGCGGCGCCCTCCCGGCCGGACTCCCGGTGTGCCGGTCCATTACGCCACAGCGATGGAACTGGCCGGGGTGGCCACGGGACTGCTGGTGGCTAGCCACGACGGTCGGCCGATCAAGATTGAGGGCAACGAGCTGCATCCGTTCAGCCGGGGAGCGACCGATGCGATCGCGCAGGCTAGCGTCCTGGAACTGTACGACCCCGACCGGAGCCAGCGTCCGGTGCGACGCGAAGGCGACCAAAGGCTGAGTCGGACGTGGCAAGAATTCGCTGACTTCGCCCGCTCGCAGTTGGTGCGAGTTCAGCAGCGCAACGGCGATGGGCTCTGCGTGCTTAGTGAAGCGTCGCTGTCGCCGAGTCTCAGGGACATGCGCGCGCGGTTGTACAGGACTTTCCCGCAGGTCCGGTGGTACGAGTTTGAGCCGCTCTCGCGGGATAATGAGCGAACAGGCGCGGCGCAAGTGTTCGGCAAGCCGTACCGTACCCACCTGGCGCTGGCGCGGGCCGACAGGATCGTCTGCCTCGACGCCGACCCGCTGATGACGCATCCGGCGGCGGTCCGGTACGCGTGGGATTTTGCCCAACGGCGTCGGGGCGACGACGGCACGATGAACCGGCTGTACGTCGTCGAAAGCGCCCATACGGTCACCGGCAGCATGGCGGACCACCGCTACCCCGTGCGAGCAGCGGACGTGGCGATGGTCGCGTCACGACTGGCCGACGCCCTGGTCGAACAAGGGCTGGTGCTGCCGGGGGCGGGCCCGACGCTGAAGTCAATAGTGAGCGGCGTGCGGGATCATACGTTCGCAGCCCCGTACGTCGCGGCGATCGCTCGCGATCTACTGGCGCACAGGGGCCGCTGCGCGGTGGTCGCGGGTCCGCGCCAGCCAGCCGAGGTGCACGCGCTGACCCACCTGATCAACGCGGCGCTGGGCAACACTGGGCGAACAATCGCCTATACGATCGAGCCCGATCCGGAAAGACCGTCGCATCTCGAAGCGATCGGCTCTCTGGTCGAGCAGATGCGCGCTGGGCGGGTCGATATGCTGCTCGTCTTGGGCGGCAACCCTGCGTTCAACGCACCGGCGGATCTGGAGTTTGTCAGGCACCTGGCGACGGTCAAGACGAGTATTCACCTTAGCCTCTATGATGACGAGACCTCCCGGCTATGCACGTGGCACGTGCCGCGGGCGCACTACCTCGAATCGTGGGGGGATGGTCGGGCTTATGATGGCACGGTCAGCCTCGTGCAGCCACTGATCGAGCCGCTTTACGACGGCAAGACCCCGATCGAGGTGCTGGCGCTTCTGACCGGCGACGCACTGACGAGCGGATACGAGATCGTTCGGCGGACCTTCAAGCAGCAGTTCGCGGGTGCCGGCGATTTCGAGACTGCGTGGCGCAAGGCGCTGCACGACGGCGTGGTGCCGAACACCCACTGGCCTCAGCAGCGGCCGGCCGTTGCCGCCGGCAGGTGCGGCGAGGCCCTGGCGGGAATTGCGCGGCGCTGGAGGGACGGCAGCGACGGCCGCGTCGAGTTGGTCTTCTCGCAGGATCACAGCGTTTACGACGGACGGTTCGCCAACAACGGCTGGCTTCAGGAGCTGCCCGACCCGCTCACCAAGCTGACCTGGGATAATGCGGCCCTCGTCAGCCCCTCGACTGCCCGTGGCCTCGGCCTGCGCAACGGGGACTTAGTGAGACTACGACATGAGGGTCGGACATTGCAGATCCCAGTGTACGTCGTGCCCGGCCAGGCGCGGGGCTCGGTGACCGTTCCGCTTGGTTACGGCCGGCGCGTGGCAGGGCGGGTCGGCAACCGGACCGGTTTCGATGCGTATGCGCTGCGAGCCGGCGAGGCGTGGCACTTCGCGGGCGGTGTCGAGATTATCCCGACTGGCTCGCGGTACAAGCTGGCCACCACACAGGACCATCGCGCGATCGTCTCCGGGGTCGGACAGGCCGAAACGCGATCACGCCTCGGAACGCTCGTCCGCGAGGCCACGTTGACCGAGTACAAGGCGGATCCCGGGTTCGCCAAGCGCGTCGTGCATCATCCGCCTCTGGTCTCGCTCTGGCAAGAGCACCGGTATGACGGGCACGGGTGGGGCATGGCGATCGACCTGGCGGCCTGCACCGGATGCGGCACTTGTGTTGTGGCCTGCCAGGCGGAGAACAACATCCCCGTTGTCGGCAAGGACGAGGTGGAGCGCGGTCGCGAGATGCACTGGATCCGGATCGACCGGTACTTCTCCGGCCGGCCGGAAAGCCCGAGCGTCGCACATCAGCCGATTCCGTGTCAGCAATGTGAGAACGCCCCGTGCGAGCAAGTGTGCCCGGTTGCCGCCACTGTCCACAGCAAGGAGGGACTCAACGACCAAGCCTATAACCGCTGCATCGGCACACGATACTGCGCGAACAACTGTCCGTACAAGGTTCGCCGCTTCAATTGGTATTACAACCACAAGGGTCTGACAGAAATCCAGAAGATGGTCTTCAACCCCGAGGTCACCGTGCGCAGCCGCGGGGTAATGGAAAAATGCACGTATTGCGTCCAGCGCATCAACGCGGCCAAAATCATCGCGAAGAACGAGCGTCGGCCGATCCGCGACGGCGAAATAACCCCCGCTTGTGCGCAGGCTTGTCCCACGCAAGCCATCGTCTTCGGCGACCTTAACGACCCTCGTAGCCGCGTGCGCAAACTGCACGAGCACGATCGCTCGTACGCCATGCTGGCTGAGCTGAATGTCAGGCCGCGAACCTATTACCTGGCAAAGTTACGGAACCCCACAACGCAGGCCGCGCCGCCCGCAGGCCCTCCGTCTTCGCCGCGTCCGGCCGCGGGGCATTCGGCATAGAGTATGAGCACTGCGGTCTTCGACAATACCAATGACGATCCGACGCGCCGCGCCCCGCTCGTCCTGGGTGACCATGACTTCACGTCGGTCACAGAGATGGTGTGTCGGGTCGTCGAGCGGCCCAGGCCGCCGCGCGCATGGTATGTCGCCTTCGGCATCTCATGTGCAATGACGGCCGTGCTGATGGCGATGGTCGGGTATCTGTTGATGACCGGCGTCGGCGTTTGGGGCGTGAACAATCCCGTCAACTGGGGGTTCGCGATCGTCAACTTCGTGTTCTGGATCGGTATCGGCCACGCCGGAACGCTCATCTCCGCGATCCTGTTCCTGTTCCGTCAGAAGTGGCGGACGAGCATCAACCGCTTCGCTGAGGCAATGACGATCTTCGCGGTCATGTGCGCCGGTGTGTTTCCGGCGATCCACCTTGGTCGCGCGTGGTTGCTCTACTGGATGCTGCCGATCCCGAACCAGATGACGATGTGGCCGAACTTTCGCAGCCCGCTGGTTTGGGACGTGTTTGCGGTCGGGACGTATTTCATCGTTTCGCTTCTGTTCTGGTACGTGGGCATGATCCCCGATCTTGCGGCCCTGCGCGATCGGGCCACGAGGCGGGCCCGACAGATCGCTTACGGCATCCTCGCACTCGGCTGGCGGGGGTCGGGACGACAGTGGCACCGCTTCGAGGTGGCATACTTATTGTTGGCGGCCTTGGCCACTCCGTTGGTCTTGAGCGTACACTCGGTCGTAAGCTTCGACTTTGCCGTCTCGCAGCTTCCCGGGTGGCACACGACGATCTTCCCTCCGTATTTCGTCGCCGGGGCGATCTTCAGCGGCATGGCCATGGTGGTGACGTTGGTGGTGCCGGCCCGCCAGTTCTTCGGCCTGCGAGAGCTGGTGACCACGCGCCATCTGGAGAACATGAACAAGATCATTCTGGCCACAGGTTCGATGGTGGGTTACGCCTATGTGGTCGAGCTGTTCATCGCCTGGTACAGCGGCAGCCCGTTCGAGCGATTCAACTGTCTCAACCGAGCGCTTGGGCCTTATGCATGGGCTTACTGGCTTATGGTTGTGTGCAACGTGGTGGTGCCGCAGTTGTTCTGGCTCAAGAAGTGCCGGACAAGTCTGTGGATCATGATGATCATCAGCGTGTTGGTGAACGTCGGTATGTGGTTCGAGCGATTTGTCATCGTCGTGTCCTCGTTAAGCAGTGATTTCCTGCCGTCAAGCTGGGGATACTACTCGCCGACGTGGGTTGATATCCTGACGCTGGCGGGCAGCTTCGGGCTGTTTTTCACGCTATTCCTGCTCTTCTGCCGGTATTTGCCGATGGTCGCCATGGCCGAGGTCAAGGCCGTGATGGCAGGCGGCATTCCCGTCCACGAGCGCCCTCATG
>CAYGAN010000123.1:5690-6062 GCA_964347585.1 uncultured Planctomycetales bacterium
AGGCTCGCGGCCCGACCCGGCGTCGGCTTCATGCGCTGCTTGCGGAGTTCGCCACGGCCGATGCGATGCTGGCGGCTGCCCGGCAAGTGCGCGATGCTGGCTTTACGCGCTGGGACACGCATGCTCCCTATCCGGTGCATGGGCTGGCCGAGGCCACCGGTATTCGCCGGACGCGCTTGCCGTGGCTGGTGTTCCTGTGCGGGCTTGCCGGAGCGGTCAGCGGCCTGCTGCTGCAGTGGTGGACGAACGCGGTCGACTATGCCTTCGTCGTCAGCGGCAAACCGTTCTTCAGCTTGCCGGCCAACATCCCGATCATGTTTGAGTTGACGATTCTACTGGCGGCCCTGGGCGCCGTCATTGGTATGGTGGCGT